>JALURZ010000001.1 GCA_027058735.1 Hyphomicrobiales bacterium
CGGCGGCGGGTGCGGGGCCGGCTGGCGGCGGGCCGCTCGCGCGCGCCGGCGGGCGGATACTGGCGCTCTACCGCCTCGCGCTGGAGGAGGGAGGCAACTGGTATCCGTGGTCCGCCGTCATGCTGGCGCTTGGGGCGGCGCTCTATTTTGCGGCCCCAGGCGAGCCGGGATTCTGGACCCTCGCAGCCGTGGCACTCGCCGGGGCGGGGGGCGCGGCAGCGGTGCGCCACAAGACGGCCTTCCTCGCCGGGTTCGCGGTCCTGCTGGTTGCGACCGGCTTTGCGCTGGCCAAGGTCCGCACTCAATGGGTCGGTGCGCCGGTGCTGCCGCAAAGGGCCCAGGGGGTGCAGATCAGCGGCTGGATCGAAGCGGTGGAGACGCGCGAGAACGCGCGGCTGCGCCTGTTGCTGCGGGTTCGCGAAATCGAACGGTTCCAGCCAGACGATACGCCGTTCAGGGTCCGCGTCACCATGTCGCGAAAGCAGGCTGGCGCCGTGCGCGCCGGGATGGCCGTCTCCTTGCGTGCGGTCATTCGCGGGCCGCCCTGGCCGGTGCAGCCGGGCGCGTTCGATTTTTCCCGCAAGGCCTGGTTTGAACGGATCGGGGGCTATGGCTTCGCGGTTTCGGACCTGACACCTGTGGATGCGGGCGGCAAAATACCGTGGGACCTGGCGGTCTCGTCGCGCCTGCAGAACCTCCGCGGTGCAATCGCGCAGCGGGTGCGCGAGCAGATTTCCGGAGAGGCCGGCGATATCGCCGTCGCCCTGATAACAGGCAGCAGAGGGGGGCTGTCAAAGCGCACACTCAAGACGCTGCGCGATTCAGGCCTTGCCCACCTGCTTGCGATCTCCGGCCTGCACATGGTGTTGCTGGCCGGATCCCTGTTCTGGTTCGTGCGCCTCATCCTGGCCGGGGTGCCCGGTCTGTCCTCGCGCTTTGCGATAAAGAAATGGGCGGCCGCTGCGGCGCTGGCGGGCGGGTTTTGCTATCTGCTCCTTTCAGGCGGTTCCGTATCGACACAGCGTGCTTTCGTGATGATCGCGGTCATGTTTGTCGCCGTGTTGCTGGACCGCCCGGCGATATCCATGCGCAATGTGGCGAGCGCAGCGCTTGTGGTTCTGGCACTGCGTCCTGAAAGTATCCTTGCGGCCGGATTTCAGATGTCGTTCGCCACCGTCATCGGCCTGGTGGCGGTGTTTGAAAGCCGCCGCGGCCTGCGTGTGCTTGACAGCCGGATCCGATCGACCGCAGGCCCGCTGCTGACAAACGGTATGCGCCGTTTGGTGCCGTATCTGGGCGGGATCCTGCTGACCACGCTGATCGCGACCCTCGCGACCGGCCCCATTGCGGCCTATCACTTCAATCGCGTCGCCCTGTACGGCATTCTCGGCAATCTGGGCGCGATCCCGCTGATGGGTTTTTTTGTCATGCCGATGGCCGGCCTCGCCCTTCTGACCATGCCGTTCGGGCTGGAGTGGATATTTCTGCACGGCATGAGCCTGGGCATCGAGGCCATCCGCGCGATTGCCCTGCAGGTGAGTGATCTGCCGGGGGCCGTCTATGTGGTGCCACGGATGTCGCCGTGGCCGGCGCTGTTGTTTACAGCGGGCGGATTGTGGCTGTGCCTGTGGCGCCGCCGCTGGCGATACTGGGGGCTGGTTCTGCTGCCCGGCGCGGTGATGAGTGCCGGATACACGTTCACGGCGCCGCGTCCGGACGTTCTTATCGACCGCGACATGGGCAATGTCGCGGTGCGCGCAGGCGATGGCAAGCTCGTGTTCTCATCCCCGCGCAGGGCGCGCTACAGCGCCGAGCGATGGCTGTTGAGCGAAGGGGATGCGACCCCGTTCCGCCAGGCCGCCCGGCGACCCGGGTTCCGCTGCGACGGGCAGGGGTGCATCGCCCGGCTGCAGGCCGGCCAGATGCTGGCGATCGTGCGCCATCCCGCCAGCTATCAGGAGGATTGCCGGCTCGCCGAGATCGTGATCGTCGCGATTCGCGCCGCAGGGCCATGTCCCTCCGCGCGGGTGCGGGTATCGAGGCGCGATCTGATCGCCAACGGGGCCCACGCGATCTGGCGGACAGATACCGGCT
>JALURZ010000002.1 GCA_027058735.1 Hyphomicrobiales bacterium
ACGCCCACCTCGCCGAGCGCCACCGCGCGGCGCCGTGCGGGCAGCCCGTGAACGCGCCGGTAAATCCGGAAATAGGGCTCCGGCACCACGCCTGAGGGCCCGCCGGAATAGAGGGTGTCGGCGGGCACGACGCGGTTGCCATGGACATCGACGCCGGGCACATAGGCCGGATCGAACCGATCCGCACCGCCTGCGCACGGGCCGGCCCCGCCATCGAGTTGCTGGACATTGCTGTAGCGCGATGCGTGCTGATCGTCCGGCCCGCCGGCCAGCACAATCTCCACCAGCGCCGCCAGGATCAGCAGCGCAGCGGCAATCGGCAGCATCCGGTGTTCGCGATCAAACATCTTCATGGCCGCCAGGCTAAAGCGCCAAGCTTAAGATTGCTTTACGGACCGGCGACCGCCCGCGGCACGGGGCCGCGGCTGTTTCGGCTCGATCAACATGCCCTGAAAAACGTTCTTCAGCCTGCTCGCGCCGAGCCGCACGACATCTTCCGTCCGCCACCGCAGGCGGACGGTCCAGTTCTTTTGCAATGCGGCCTCAAACTCCGCCGCATCGAAGAACCAGGCGGGAATGGAGATCCAGCCATTTTCGGAGCGGAATGTCTGAACGGCTATGACCTGGCGCTCGAACAGCGGCACCCGGTTCAGACATACCGGCGCACCGTGGCGGGAAAACTCGTCCAGTTGGGCCATGGGATATTCGAGGCATTGCAACACGCCATTTGCCAAGATGAACTGCACGCCGCTTTCAGGCATTGTGGTGGTGAATGCGAGCTTCGCCGAATTCAGCCCCGCACTGTTCGCCGCATCGACCATCGCGGGCGTTTCGACAACGGTCCATTTCAACTCGCTGGACACATGTTTGTGGAACGCCAGGCAGGATGAGCCGAGGCCGCCGCCAAAATCGACAACATGCGCCCGGGGACCGATCCCGCTCAGATAAAAGGCCGCAATATGGTGGGCGTCAAAACGGGTAATAAACCCCTCCGGCGGCAGGTATTTGGCCCGTTTTTTTTGAACATCCGCGATCGTATCGGCATGCTGATACCCCAACGAGGCACGCCGCGCTTCCGAAAAACTCCGGAAATCTCCGTCAAATCCGGCCTTCTTCCTCTGTCGGGCGAACCACCTCATGTGCACTCTCCGCAAAAACGTCAATCCAGGCCGCAAAGGACGCGCCGGCCCGCGCCGCGCGATCCGGCGTCTCACCCGCGGAAATCCGGGATCGGCATGATATCCTCCAGCCCGATCAACTCATAGGTGATGGTGGCATAAAGGGCACTGAAGAGAAGTGCCGTAATCAGGGTCGTGACCGCGAATTTTCGTCTCAGCATGGGGGCAATCGGCGCGCCGGCCGCCGTGCCCGGCTCGACTTCGCCCTCATCCTGCTGGGTGCGCACGCCCCATGGCAGCACCGCGAACAGAACAACCCACCACATGATGAAAAAGGTCGCCACCGACGCAACAAGGCTCATGGGGCATCCGCCTCCATACGCGCAAACACGGTAATCATACCTGCTCCAGTTCCACAAGAGTCCCGCAGAAGTCCTTGGGATGCAGGAAAAGAACCGGTTTCCCATGGGCGCCTGTTTTGGGCTCCCCATCCCCCAGCAGCCGTGCGCCCTGTTTCACCATGCGCTCACGCGCGGCGATGATGTCGTCAACCTCATAACAGACATGATGCATGGCGCCCGCCGGATTGTTCGCCAGAAATCCGGCAACAGGCGAATTTTCATCCAGTGGTTCGAGCAGCTCGATCTTGGTGTTCGGCAACTCCACGAACACGACCCGCACCCCGTGTTCGGGAAACGACCGGGGGGCGGAGACTTTGGCCCCCAGCGTGTCGCGATAGCAAGCCGCGCCCGCCGCGAGATCCGGAACGACGATGGCAACATGATTGAGCCGGCCTATCATTGTCTTCTTGCATCCTTCTTGCAAATTCACCGCTGCGCGCGCGCACGCGCACGCGCACGCGAAAGCTGTAGCGCGCTTCTCACAGATGGACAATATTGACCTGACACTGGGGCCGTTTGCCCCAGGCTTGCGCAACGGCGCGCACGACCGCCCGGCGCACCGATT
>JALURZ010000003.1 GCA_027058735.1 Hyphomicrobiales bacterium
CGTTGCGGCCACCGCGGCATCGCTGCCGAGCGCGGCGACCACCAGCGGCACGCCGAGATATCCCACATTGCCATAGCTGCCGGCGCTGGCCTGAATGGCGGCGACCGGAAAGCGGGCCTTGAATACCGTGATCGCCACGGCGAAAATCAGCAGGAAAACCAGATAGGTCGAAAGCGTTGTGCTGGCGATGAACCCCAGATTGGCGATTCTTCCGGGTTCCGCCTGGGAAACCGTCAGAAAGACCAGGGCCGGAAGGGCAAAATAGAAAACAAACGTGTTCAGCCACGCAAGGCCGCGCTCGGTGTGATCGAACATCCGCGTCGCCAGGGCGCCGATCAGGATCAGTCCGAAAAACGGCAAAGCCAGGTTGAAGATAATGTCCACAGGTTGGTCGTTGACGGTGAATCCCTCGCGCGGCAAGTATGGTCACTTGCGCCTCCCGGTCAATAGAGGCAAAGGCACACGGGACGCCCTGGCCGGGGCGATTGGCAAGATTGGCGGATACAGTGGCCGCCAACTGCTGTATAGCGTTCAATCACCGCGCAAATGTGGCAGACTGTGAGCGATGCAATCACTTCGGGACAGGCGATGAAAACACCGGCTGATTTCTACAAAGCGCTGGCGGTTGGCGCACCCGATCCGCTGCGCGCGCTTCCTGTCAATCTGGAGCGCATGATCCATTTCGTGCCGCCGCATATCGACAAGGTGCGCGCAAAGGTGCCGGAACTTGCCGCCAGGGTGGATGTCATATTGGGCAATCTTGAAGATGCCATCCCCGCCGACGCCAAACAGGCTGCGCGCGAGGGCTTTCTGGAAATGGCGGGATCCTGCAATTTCGGCACGACCGGCCTGTGGGTGCGCATCAACGCGCTGAACAGCCCCTGGGTGCTCGATGACATCGACGCCGTCATGACCGGTGCGGGCGGCAGGCTGGACGTCATCATGGTGCCAAAGGTGGAAGGCCCGTGGGATATCCATTTTCTCGATCAGTTGCTTGCACAATATGAAGCCAGAAACGGGTTCGAAAAGCCGGTGCTTCTGCACGCCATTCTGGAAACCGCGCAAGGGGTGAAGAATGTCGAAGCGATTGCCGCTGCCAGCCCGCGCATGCACGGCATGAGTTTGGGCCCCGCCGATCTGGCCGCGTCGCGCGGCATGAAAACCACGCGCGTCGGCGGCGGCCATCCGGGCTATGGCGTTCTGGGTGACGGTGCGGGGACGGCCGCGCAGCGCGCATTTTTCCAGCAGGACCTGTGGCACTACACGATCGCGCGCATGGTCGATGCCTGCGCCAGTTGCGGCCTGAAGGCGTTTTACGGCCCGTTCGGCGATTTTTCGGACCCGGCGGCGTGCGAAGCGCAGTTTCGCAATGCCTTTCTGCAGGGCTGCGCCGGCGCCTGGACGCTGCATCCAAGCCAGATCGATATCGCCAAGCAGGTGTTCAGCCCCGCGGTCGAAGAGGTTTTGTTCGCGAAAAAAATCCTGGAAGCCATGCCCGATGGAACCGGGGCGGTGATGATCGAGGGCAAGATGCAGGATGATGCGACCTGGAAGCAGGCCCGCGTGATGGTGGAACTGGCGAGGATGGTCGCAGAAAGGGACCCGCGGCTGGCGGGCGAATATGGGCTGGAGAGTTGAAGTCCGCACCGCGCTCTGTTGAATCGCGGTGGCCTCGCGCCTTAGATTGGCCACACTCATCCGGGTTGTTGTCCAGATACGTTTATGCCTTGAGGATTGCAGCGTTTTTGCTAAATTCAGGACATTCGCCGCCAGTTCTCGCGCCGCAGAAATGAGTGTTGTCCATGCCGCGAATCAGACGAAGGGCCCGGTTCATGATCGGTCAGGTGGTCCGGCACCGGCACTACCCGTTTCGCGGTGTGATTTTCGATGTGGACCCGACCTATTCCGATTCGCAGGAATGGTGGGAATCGATTCCTGAAGAGGTGCGGCCGAAAAAAGACCAACCCTATTATCATCTGTTTGCCGAGAACGCCGAAACCACATATATCGCCTATGTGTCGGAGCAGAATCTGCTGGACGACACAGATAACGGGCCGGTAAACCATCCGCAGATCGATGAGGTTTTCGGCGACTTTCAAGGTGGCTCCTATCAATTCCGCGATCTTCAGGCCAACTAGGCTGCCCGCCCGTCCGTTCACAATGGGGCGCTGCGTGGCGCGCATGTTTCTGGCCGGCCTGATCGTTGCCGCCCTCAGCGTCCAAGGCGCTGTATCGGCCCAGCCGCGCCACGCGATAGCTATGCACGGCGAGCCGGCCTACGCGCCGGATTTCAGGAATTTTTCATATGCCAATCCCGCGGCCCCCAAGGGCGGCGAGATCACGTTTTCCGTAACCGGCACCTTCAACAGCCTCAACCCGCTTATCATCAAGGGCGTGCCGGCGGCCGGCGTTCGCGGCCATGTTTATGAAAGCCTGATGGCACGCTCGTTCGATGAACCGTTTTCGCTCTATGGCCTGCTTGCCGAAACGATTGAGACGCCGGACGACCGCAGTTGGGTTTCCTTCGTGCTGAGGCCCGAAGCCCGGTTCTCCGATGGCCGCCCGGTCAGCGTGGATGACGTCGTTTTTTCGTGGCAGACCCTGAAAACATCCGGGCGGCCGAACCACCGGTTTTACTATTCCAAGGTGGCGCGAATCGAGCGGCCGGGCCCGCGAACCGTAAAATTCGTTTTCAGCGGCCCGCCCGATCGTGAATTGCCGCTCATCCTGGGTCTCATGCCGATTTTGCCGAAACATGTTTTCGAGACCCGTGAGTTCGAAGCGACATCGCTGGAAATTCCCGTTGGCAGCGGCCCCTATGTGGTCGAAACCGTCAAGCCGGGCGCGTTGATCGGATATCGGCGCAACGCCGAATACTGGGGCCGCGATCTGGCGGTCAATGCCGGACGGTTTAACTTTGAGCGCATTCGCTACGAATATTTTCGCGATGGCAGCGCGGCCTTCGAGGCCTTCAAGAAGGGGCTGATCGACGTGCGCATCGAGAATGATCCCACCCGCTGGGCGACCGGCTATGATTTCCCGGCCGTGCGCCAGGGCCTCGTCGTCAAGGAGGAGTTCAGGACCGGCCTGCCCTCGGGCATGTCCGCCCTTGTGTTCAACACCAGGCGAAAGGTTTTTTCCGATATCCGCGTGCGCAAGGCGCTGACCTTGATGTTTGACTTCGAGTGGATCAACGCCAATCTCTATTTCGGTCTCTATACGCGCATCCAGAGCTATTTCGGCAATTCCGAACTGTCGTCCCAGGGCCGCCCGGCCTCGGCCTATGAGCGTGAAATTCTCGGCGCTTTTCCCGGCGTCGTGCCCCCCGATATCCTGGAAGGGCGCTATGCCAGCCCCCGCAGCGACGGCAGCGGGCGCAACCGCGCCAACCGGCGGCGCGCCATCAGGCTGCTGCGCGATGCCGGCTATAGCGCCAGGAGCGGCACCATGGTGTCGGCGGAGACCGGCGAGCCGCTGACCTTCGAGATCCTGATCGCGACGCGCGAACAGGAGCGTCTGGCGCTGAGTTATGCGCGCAATCTGAAGAAACTGGGCATCGCCGCAACGGTCCGGCAGGTGGACAGCACGCAGATGCAGCGCCGCCGCCAGGACTATGATTTCGACATGATGCCCTATAACTGGTTCGCCTCGCTCTCGCCGGGCAATGAACAGAGTTTCTACTGGGGATCGAAAGGCCGCACGCAGCCGGGCACGAGAAACTACATGGGCGCGCGGGAACCTGCCATCGACGCCATGATCGCCGCCCTGCTGAAAGCGCGCAAACGCGAGCGATTTGTTGACGCCGTGCGGGCGCTGGACCGGGTGCTGCTGGCCGGGCAATACGGCATTCCCCTGTTTTTCCTCCCCAAACAATGGGTCGCCCGGCGCGCATTCATCCGCCGCCCCGAAAAAACGTCGCTTTACGGCTTTCGCATAGATACTTGGTGGTCGGTCAAGAATCAGTAGATAAACAGGGCTGAAGAGGCACCTGATTTATCGTCGTCATGATTCTATCCGAACAGCAGACCATCACCGAAAATACCGAGGCGGGCGTGTGGGGCGACACGACGCTCGACGCCCTGTTCTGCAAGACCGTTCGCGAATTTCCCGACCGGCTGGCCGTTGTCGATCCGCCCGACAAGCAGGCGTTTTGCGGCAGCGCCCCGCGGCGCCTGAATTTTGGCGAACTGGATGGCGCGGTGGACCGGCTGGCCGCCACATTCGCCAGGCTGGGGCTGCGGCCCGATGACGTCGTTATCGTGCAGCTTCCCAATACCGTGGAGCTGATCGTCACCTTGCTGGCCGCCATCCGCGCCGGCCTCATCGTCAGTCCCGTGCCATTGCAGTGGCGCAGGCCTGAGATGCTGGAGGCCCTGCCCGCTGTCGCGCCGCGCGCCTTTGTGACCCGTGCGAGCGTGAACGGGCACGAACACGGCGAGCAGGCCCGCCAGGTGTGCAGCGAAATCATGAGCGTGCGGTTCGTGTTTGGTTTCGGCCAGGGCCTGCCCGATGGCATCATCCCGCTCGATGCCGTTTTCGAAAGCGAAGGCGACCCGTTTGTCCCCGATCTGCTGAGCGTTTCGCTGTCGGCCAATGATATTGCAACCGTGTGCTGGGCAGGCGGGGCCATGGGCAGGCCCGCGCCCGTTCCACGTTCTCACAACCAGTGGATTGCGGCCGGCCTGATGGTGATGCTGGAAGCCGGTCTGGCGCGCGGTTCAACGCTGCTGAACCCCTATCCGCTCAACAGCCTTGCCGACATTGGCGGCCTGTTCGTGACCTGGCTGCTGTGCGGCGGAACACTTGTGCAGCACCACGCACTGGACATGGAGGTGCTGCTGCAACAATTGCACGCCGAACACGTGGCCTATACCGCGCTGCCGCCGCCGCTGCTGAAGACGCTGATCGGTTCCGAGCCGTTCAGCCGGATCTGCGAACCGGGTCATCTGCGGGCGATCGGATGCATGTGGCGCGATCCGGTGTTGGCGCATGATTATGGCGATCTGGGTTCCGCCTCCGGCCCCGCCGTGGTCGATGTGCGATGCCTGGAAGAAATGGCGCTGACGGCGCGTATTCGCGCAGACGGCGTCCAGCCCGGCCTTATCCCCCATGGCGATTGGCGCGCGCCGAACGGTGCGCCCGGCGGCCCCGTGCTGCTGCAGGCGCGGGTCAAGGGCGGGACCCGCTCCAACGCGGAAAAAGAGTCGCTGCTGTCGGGTGAACTGATGATCAAGAGCCCGATGATGTTCGACCGCTATTTTCCCAGTGTACGCTCCGACACCGACCCGGGCCAGCTTGTCAGGGACGCGCGTGGATACTGCACGACATCGCTGGAGTGCAAGCTGGTTGGAGATGGAGAGCCGATGATCGCCTGTGTATCGCGCGGCCCGGACGTGCTGTATCACGGCGGGGTCTGCCTGTCCGCCCGCGAACTCGACAGCCTGTATTGCAGCTTCGACGGTCTGGCGGATGCCGCTGCTTTCACCTGCCCGGACCCGCATTTGGGCAGCCGGATCCTGGCCGCGGTCGTACCCTCGCCGGGGCACACCATCACATATGGCGATTTTGTCGATTTCCTGCGCCAGCGCGACGTGGCTCCCTACAAGATCCCGGACCGCCTGGTCACCGTCAAAACCATTCCGCGCGATGACGCCGGGCGTGTGCTTCGCGAAGAGGTGCTGACGCTGGTATAGTGGCGTCATGAGCGGATACACAGGCGGGATGCCTCCCGAGAAATTCAACCTTGCGCGCTATTGTCTGGCTGCGAGCGCGCGGCGTTCGCCGGACAAGACCGCGCTGATCGTGGTCGATGGCGATATCGATGCGCTGCGCCCGCGGTCATGGTCCTACCGGGAAATCGAAGACCTCGTCCTGCGTCTTGCCGCTCTGTTGGCGGCGAGCGGTCTGGCGCGCGGGGATCGTGTCTTGGTCCGCATGAAGAACAGCGCGGACTACGCCTTCTTCTTCCTCGCCGCCAATGCCGCCGGCCTGGTCCCGATACCGGCGTCCGATCAGCTGACCGCGCCCGAAATCGCCAGACTGATCGATGATGCCGGTCCGGCCGCCATTCTGCGTTCCCCGGGCATGCCCCTGCCCGCTGCCGCCAACGATAGCGTCGTCCTCGATCCGTGCGATCTGATCGCGCGGGCGGCCGGGCGCGAGCCGGCCCCTTACGCCCGCACCCTGCGCGATGATCCCGCTTTTCTGGTCTACACCTCGGGCACATCGGGCGCGCCCAAGGGCGTGCTGCACGCCCAGCGCGCGGTCTGGGGCCGGCGGCCCATGTATCGGGGATGGTATGGACTGGGCGAAGACGACATCATGCTGCATACGGGCGCGTTCAACTGGACCTACACGATCGGCGCAGGCCTGCTCGATCCCTGGGCGAACGGGGCGACGTCGCTGCTCTATGTCGGTGAGAAAAATCCCGCCGTCTGGGCGCATGTTGCAAAGCGGTTCGGGGCGACAATCATGGCTGGGGTTCCCATGCTCTACCGCCAGATCCTGAAATACGGCGATCTGGCGCTGCTGACCTCCTCGCCGTTGCGCCATGCTCTTGTCGCGGGCGAAGCCCTGCCGCTGTTGCTGGCGCACGAATGGCACCGCAAGACCGGCCTTGGTCTTTATGAGGCCCTGGGCATGAGCGAGATATCGACCTATATCTCCTCATCCCCGGACGTTCCGGTCAGGCCGGGATCGCCGGGCCGGCCGCAGGAGGGGCGCTGCATCGCCATTCTGCCCATCGCGGGCGGCGACACGCCCCTGCCCGCCGGCGAGACCGGCCTTCTGGCCGTGCACCGTGGCGATCCCGGGTTGATGCTGGGATACTGGAACGCGGGCAGCAGCGATGCGCGGGTGTTTCGCGGC
>JALURZ010000004.1 GCA_027058735.1 Hyphomicrobiales bacterium
TGCGCCGTCATCGGGATCGAGCAGCCGGCGCAATATGTTGCAATCGCCCAGAAACCGCGACAACACGTTTTGACGCAATGGCGGGGCGAGATGCCAGAACAGGCTGAGCGCGTAGCGCGCCGTGATCTCGGGCCTGGACAGCAATGGCCGGTGCAGTTGCCTTGCCCGCGCCGCCAGTTCCAGCAGCACCGACATGGTTTCAGACGAAAGCCGCGCGCCCCTGTTTTCCAGCACCCGCCTGATGATGGATATATCCCCGCTCGCCACCAGCGCGGCCGAAACAGCGGTTGAAATTTCGCGCCGTCCCGCGATCAGTTCACAGCGCGCACCGTCGCCCTCCTGGGCAATGGCCACCAGATCGCGATCGCTGAGCAGGGCGGCGTTCAGCAGGACTGGCGCTGCAACGGATATGTCGCGATCCCTGGAAAGCAGCGCCGCCAGATCGCGGGAGCGCGGCTGCGAATGGGAAAGCCGCATGGAAAGACGGCTGCGCGCCTGGCTGGAACACTGTCCCACCGCGCGCAGCAGAACATCCATCGCATGGGTCTGCTGTTGCGGGTCCGCCTTGCTTGGCGGCAGGAATACGTAATCGGCCAGCCGCTGCAAAACCGGTTCTGGAACCTTGCGCAAAGAGACGTCCCCGCACAGGGGCCGCGCGGGCGCCATCAAAGCCTGATCGCTGAGTGAATCAGCGGCGCCATGGGTCATATCCCCCTCGCCGGGAACACGTGCAGCGTCACTCATTTGGCACTCCTCCACCATACCGTCTGGTATATTCGGAACAATACAGACTAATTGTGAATATAAAAAGTATATATCAGAAAGATATTTAGTAAAACAAAGTTATATATATATTTGAATTTTAGATAAATTGAAAGCTGTCACATTTCAGCGCTATGCAAGCCGCCGCGCTCCCGCGCACGGCTTGCGAACTTGGCTGCGATATGGTTCCTAGTGCCTGACCATTGGCGGTGGGGACGATTTCAGGCATATTCGCGATGCGCGTATTCAAGACACTCCGGGAGATGGCCGGCGCGGTGGGCACGGAGATCGGCGTCAGCGACTGGCTGCTGATCGATCAGGATCGCATCAACCGCTTTGCCGAAACCACCGAGGACCATCAGTGGATCCACGTCGATCCGGAACGCACCCGCCGCGAACTCGACATGTCGACGATCGCGCACGGGTTTTTGACGCTGTCCCTGCTGCCCCATTTCATGAGCCAGATCTATACCGTCGAAAGCGTGACGCGGGCCATCAATTACGGGTCCAACCGCATCCGGTTTCTCAACATGGTTCCCGTCGGTTCGCGGGTCCGCGGCCGTCTGGTGCTGGACAAGGCGTCCGGCGGCGCCGGCAACCTGCGGACCATTTCAAGCGTTACGGTCGAAATCGAAAACGACAGCAAACCGGCAATGGTCGCGGAGACCATCACGCTGTTTTTCGAATAGCCGAAGCGCAGGCATCACCGTCATGTCCAGATCGCAGGCCAGCAAAGCGAAAATCCGCCGGACCGACGAGGAGTGGCGCGCGATACTGACGCCGGAGCAATATCATGTGACCCGCGAGCAGGGCACCGAACGTCCCTACACGGGCGCGAACTGGGACGCGAAGACCAGGGGCGAATACCGCTGTGTCTGCTGCGGGGCGGCGCTGTTTCGCTCCGAAGCGAAATATGACTCCGGGACCGGCTGGCCGAGCTTTTTCGCGCCGGTGACACGCGATGCGCTCAGCGAACATGAAGACCGCTCCTTGTTCACCCGCCGGACCGAAGTGCGCTGCGCGGCTTGCCAGGCCCATCTCGGCCACGTGTTCCCCGACGGCCCCGAACCCACCGGCCTGCGCTACTGCATGAACGGAACCGCGATGACACTCGTTCCCGACGACGACGCCTAGAATAAAGAGAGCGCCATGGCAAACAGCAAGACGCCGCGGCGCGCACACGCGCCGGTGGCCAGGATAGAGCCTGTTCGCACCACCCATCACGGCATCGAACGTACCGACAACTATGCCTGGCTGCGGGCCGAAAACTGGCGCGACGTCATGCGCGACCCGGCCGTGCTGGCGCGTGACATCCGCGACTATCTTGCGGCGGAAAACGCCTATGCCGAACACCTCCTTGCGGACACACGGGCGTTGCAGGACCGTCTGTTCGAGGAAATGAAGGGGCGCATCAAACAGGATGATTCCACCGTTCCCGCGGCCGACGGGCCGTTCGAATATTTCATTTCCTATGAACCCGGCGCGGAACACCCGCGCTATTGCCGCAAGGCCCGCGGGGAAAGCCACGAACATGTCCTGATCGACGGCAACGCCCTGGCGCAGGGTCACGATTATTTCAAACTGGGCGCCATATCCCACAGCCGCGACCATCGCCTGTGCGCCTACAGCACGGATCGCAAGGGGGCTGAACTCTACACGATCCGCGTGCGCGATCTGCGCAGCGGCCGCGACCTTGGCGATGCGCTGGAGGACACTTCGGGCAGCGTCGAATGGGCCAATGACGCAAAGTCCTTTTTCTACGTGCGGCTCGATGAAAACCACCGCCCTTCGAGCGTTTACCGCCACCGGCTGGGAACGCCGGCGCGCGAGGACACGCTCATCTATGACGAACCCGATACCGGGTTTTTCGTCTCTCTCTCCCGCACCCGGAGCGGCCGGTTCATCATCGTCAACGCCCATGATCACCAGACCTCGGAAATCCGGCTGATCGACGCCGATGCGCCCGGCGCCGCGCCGTTTGTGGTCGCGCCGCGCGAGCCGGCCCACGAATATGACGTGGACCATCGCGGCGATCACCTCATCATCCGCACGAACCGGGATGGGGCGGAAGATTTCAAACTGGTGAAAGCTCCCCTCGCCTCACCGGGCCCGCGGCATTGGCGCGAACTGGTGGAGCATCGCGCCGGGCGGACCATCCTGACCCATTTTGTGCTCGGCGGGCGCATCGTGCGCCTTGAGCGCGAAGACGGTCTGCCGCGCGTGGTGATCCTCGGGGCGGATGGCGATGAAACGGCCATCGCCTTTGAAGAGGAGTGCTATCAGATCGGGCTTTCGCCGGGATATGAATATGATACCGACATCGTGCGGTTCACCTATTCCTCGCCCACGACCCCGGCCGAAGTCTACGACTACGACATGGCCACCGGAGAGCGCGTCTTGCGCAAACGCCAGGACGTGCCCAGCGGCCATGACCCGGCTGATTATGTGACCCGGCGCATCTTTGCGCCGGCCCATGATGGCGAAGACATCCCGCTGACCCTGTTGTGGCGCCGCGATACGCTCATCGATGGTTCGGCGCCGCTGTTACTGTATGGCTATGGCGCCTATGGCCTCGCCATGCCGGCGGCCTTTTCGACCTCGGTTCTGAGCCTGGTGGACCGGGGATTCATTTATGCCATCGCCCATATCCGCGGCGGCAAGGACAAGGGCTATCGGTGGTATGCGGAAGGCCGCGGTGCGAACAAAATCAACACCTTCCGCGATTTTGTCTCGGCAGGCGAATATCTGGCGCGGGAAAACTATACGCAGCGCGGGCGCATCGTCGCCCAGGGCGGCAGCGCCGGCGGCATGGTGATGGGCGCGGCCGCCAACATGGCGCCGGATCTGTTCTGCGCCATCATCGCGGAAGTGCCGTTCGTGGACGTCTTGAACACCATGCTCGACGACACGCTGCCGCTGACCCCGGCGGAATGGCCCGAATGGGGCAATCCGATCGCCGACAAGGCGGCCTTCGAGGCGATCGCGGCCTATTCGCCCTATGACAACGTCGCGAACCGGCCCTATCCGCACATGCTGGTGCTTGCCGGCCTCACCGACCCGCGCGTGACCTATTGGGAACCGGCCAAATGGGTCGCCAAGCTGCGCGCCCACAAGACCGACGACACCCTGCTGGCGCTCAAGACCAACATGAAGGCAGGGCACGCCGGCGCATCGGGACGCTTCGACCGGCTGCATGACGTCGCCCTGGCCTATGCGTTTGCGCTGAAGGTCTGCGGCGGCGATTGAGCGGGCAGGCCATTTGCCGCCTTGTTCTTTGTGCCTCCGGCAGGCAAACTCCGGCTCAATATTTGTGTTCGCGACGAAGGAGCATCACCCCATGGTGCAGACCGCAAAGAAACCCGAAGCCGTCAGGGCGCTGGCCGAGTTCGACTGGAGCGACCCGCTTGGCCTGAACAGTGAATTGTCCGGAGAAGAACGCATGGTCGCCGATGCCGCGCGGGCCTATGCGCAGGACAAGTTGATGCCGCGGGTGCTGGAAGCCAACCGGCGCGAACAGTTCGATCCCGCCATCATGACCGAACTGGGCGAGATGGGCATGCTCGGGGCGACGCTGCCGGAGGAATATGGCGGGGCGGGCCTGGGTTATGTGGCCTACGGGCTGCTGGCGCGCGAGGTGGAACGGGTCGATTCGGGCTATCGCTCCGCCATGAGCGTGCAATCGAGCCTGGTGATGTTTCCCATCTACGCTTACGGGACGGAAGACCAGCGCAAGAAATATCTGCCTGGGCTGGCCAGCGGCAAGACCATCGGCTGTTTCGGGCTGACCGAGCCGGACCACGGGTCCGATCCCGGCGGCATGACGACCCGCGCCAAGGCGGCGGATGGCGGCTATGTGCTGAACGGCGCGAAAATGTGGATCACCAATTCGCCGATCGCCGATCTGGCGGTCGTGTGGGCCAAGACGCCCGACGAGGGCATCAGGGGCTTTATCGTCGAGCGCGAAATGGACGGGTTCTCAACGCCCGGGATTGACGGCAAGTTTTCGCTGCGCGCGTCCATCACCGGTGAAATCGTGCTTGAGGATGTGTTCGTGCCGGAACAAAACATGCTGCCCAATGCGCGCGGGCTTTCCGGCCCCTTCGGGTGCCTGAACAACGCGCGTTACGGCATTGCCTGGGGCGCCATGGGGGCTGCTGAATTCTGCTGGCACCGGGCGCGCGAATATGTGCTTGACCGCAAGCAGTTCGGCCGGCCTCTCGCCGCCAACCAGCTGATCCAGAAGAAGCTGGCCGACATGCAGACCGAAATTTCCCTCGGGCTTCAGGGCGCATTGCGCCTTGGCCGCATGATGGAAGCGGGAACGGCGGCGGCACCGTCGATCTCCTTGATGAAACGCAACAATTGCGGCAAGGCGCTCGATGTCGCCCGCATGGCGCGCGATATGCTGGGGGGCAATGGCATTTGCGACGAATTTCATGTGATCCGCCATCTCATGAACCTTGAGACGGTCAATACCTATGAGGGCACCCATGACATCCACGCCCTCATCCTGGGCCGCGCCCAGACCGGCATCCAGGCGTTCTGCTAGACCCTTTCTTGCGAACAGTTCTTATTGCGGATAGTCTGCGCGCAGGATTTCAAGGGAATCGAACATACGCTCGCGCGCGGCGCGGACGTCGCGATTCCCGCGGACCGGCCACCTGAATGAAGGGGAAGATCATGGGTGCAATCTTAAGCGATCTCAGAAAAACCGTGATCAGCGGATTTGTTCTGACGCTCATCTTGTTTATCATCGTGCGAGTGTTCACCGGCGCCGGGTTCGGTCTCGATATGGACTGGACCAGATTTTTCTTCCGCTGGCTGCATGTGCTTTCCGGCGTCATGTGGATCGGCCTGTTGTGGTATTTCAATTTCGTCCAGATCCCCAATATGGGGAATATTCCCGACGATCAGAAACCGGCGATCGGCAAGGTCATCGCTCCCGCCGCCCTTTGGTGGTTCCGCTGGGGCGCCATGGCCACCATCGCCACCGGGCTGATCCTCGCCTGGATGAACGGCTATCTCGGCGCGGCGCTGGTCATCGGCCTGACCGACGGCGGCGCCAGCACGGCAATCGGGCTTGGCATGTGGATGGGCATTGTCATGTGGTTCAATGTCTGGTTCGTCATCTGGCCAAACCAGAAGAAGGCGCTGGGCATCGTGGAAGTCGGCGCGGACGAAAAAGCCGCCGCGGCGCGCACCGCCATGCTGTTTTCGCGCACCAACACGCTGCTTTCCGTGCCCATGCTGTTCTGCATGGTCGCGGCGCAAAACGGCGGCTTCATGTAGGGCGCGCCTTCAGGTAACGGGTGAAGCGCGATGATCGCGCAATCGCCGCACAGACATAAAGCCGGGGCGCAGTGCCCCGGTTTTTTATGGTTTACAAGAAGTTAACGCACCTTACCTGAGTGTTAACGTCATCTGTGAGGTGCTTGATATCCTGCTTGAAGATGCCTCAAAAGCCCTTCTTAAGACTGCCCAGAATGCCGCGGATCAATGCCCGGCCAAGCTGGGTGCCGACCGAGCGGGCGACCGATTTGACCAGCGCTTCGGTGGTCGATTGCCGGCGCGCGGTGCGCCGCCTCGCCGGTGCCCTGCGCCGCCCGGGAATGGTGAATTCGCCGCGGCGCCGGGTCTGGGCGCCTGCTTCCTGCTCTCGCTGACGCTCCTCGGCGGCCGCTCTTTCCTCGCTGCGCCGTTGCAACATCTCGTATGCCGAATCGCGGTCCTGCGGCTGATCGTAAATGCCGCGCACCGGGCTTTCCCCGATCACCGCTTTTCGCTCGGCGCCCGTGAGTGGCCCGAGCCGCGAAGACGGCGGCCGGATCAGGGTGCGCTGCACGATCGAAGGCTCACCCTTCTTCTTCAGGGTTGAAACCAGCGCCTCGCCAACGCCCAATTCGGTGATCGCCTGTTTGGCGTCGAAATCGGGATTGGGCCGGAAGGTTTCCGCCGCCGCCTTGACCGCGCGCTGATCGCGCGGGGTAAACGCGCGCAGCGCATGCTGGATCCGGTTGCCGAGCTGGCCCAGCACGGTTTCGGGCACATCGAGCGGGTTCTGGGTCACGAAATAAACGCCCACGCCCTT
>JALURZ010000005.1 GCA_027058735.1 Hyphomicrobiales bacterium
GTGCCGCAGGACACAGACAGCCCCAACCCGAAACTGTTGCCGATGGCGCAGACCCGCTCGCCATCGGCGGCGATGTTGCGCCGGGCGAGCGGGTCTGCGCCATCGGCAACAGTTTCGGGTTGGGGCTGTCTGTGTCCTGCGGCACGGTGTCGGCGGTGGGCAGGGCGGGCGTCGGGTTCAATGCGGTGGAAGATTTTATCCAGACGGATGCGGCGATCAATCCCGGTGCGTCCGGCGGTGCGCTGGTTGGCGCGGACGGCCGGCTGGTGGGCCTTCTGTCCGCGATTTTCACCAAGAATTCGGATGCCAATGTGGGAGTGAATTTTGCTGTTTCCGCATCCCTGCTGTCTTATGTGGCCGGCGAGATGCGTGACAGGGGCGCGGTGCGGTGGCGTTTCGGCGGGTTCGCGGCGCGGGCCTATCCGCCGCCGGGCGCGGTGGGCGAGATGGCCGCGGAAGTCATCAGATTGCGGCCCGGCGGGCCGGCGGAAGCGGCGGGCCTGAAAATTGGCGATCGCATCACCCGGGCGGCCGGGCGGCGGGTGCGCAACCCCGCCCAGTTGCGTGCGATTATGGGTCTTGCGCTGCCCGCTGGCGATGTGGAACTGATAGTCATGAGGGCGGGCAGAACGATGACGCTGAGGATAGCGCAAGGCCGATAGCGCCGCTCCCGCCCGCACAACCGACCGTAACAAGGAACCGCTGCAATGGACCAGGACAAATTCAACATGTCGATACGCAAATTTCTCAAGGAGGTGGGGGTCACGTCACAGCAACGCATAGAACAGGCGGTTCGTGACGCCGGGCTTGATGAGGGGCGGATTCGCCTGCGCGTGCGCCTGACTGCCGACGGGCTCGGCCTCGATCATGTGGTCGAGGGCACCATTGAGCTTGACTGAGCCGAACCGCTGTTGGCCATGGATCACCAGCAACCGACTTTCCCCCCCCTGCTGAGGGGCATCGCGGTGGCGGGTGGCGGCGATCCGTTTTGCGTCGCCATCAGGAAAGCCCGCAGCGGCGCGGCCGGCGCGGGCGATCTGTTCTGGAGTGAAGACAATGCGCGGCTCGCTCTGGCGATTGTGCTGGAACCGGAAGTCAGTTCGACGGCCTCATTGCACATGCTGTTTGCGGTGCTGCTGGGACTAGGCGACGCCCTGGCGGCGCTGGCGCCGCCCGAAACCGATCTGTCCTTCCGCTGGCCCCTCGACATCCAGGTCAATCAGGCCCGCGTCGGATCGCTCGGTGCGGCGCTGCCGGAGGGGGCGGACGGCGACAGCGTGCCGGACTGGCTGGTGGTCGCGGCGGATCTGGCGGTTTTGCCCGCGCCGGGAAGCGGCGAACCCGGCGATCACCCTGAGCGCACGTCGCTGCTGGAAGAAGGGTTTGCGGAAGTCACGCATGTCCAGCTTCTGGAAGCGGCGTCCCGGCATATGCTGGCCTGGATCCACAGGTGGAGCGAGGAGGGCTTCGGGCCCTTGCATCAGCGCTGGCTGGCACATGCGGAAAACCACAATGAGACAATCACGCTGCGCCATGGCGGCAAGCGCTGCGAAGGCGTGTTTACGGGCCTTGACGAAGACGGCAATTTGCTGCTGCGCGCGGCGGATGGCGGAATGAAAGCGCTGGCCCTGATGGATGCGGTCCGGCGCGGCGCGGGGACATGATGAAATTTCTGCGCACCATCCGCTTCGACGACAGCGACGCGCGCGTTTTCGATATGGCGGCGCCGGGCGATGAGTGGGCGATCTCGGGTGCGTTTGAATTCGCCGATCTCGAAGACGCCGCGCTGAGGGGCAGGACACGGCAGGCTTTCGCCAATGGCTTTCTGGGGCTGCCGTCCTTCGGCCGCTCCACCTTTGCCGCCGTCGCGGATATGGACGAGGGCACGCATGATGAACTGATCGGGGTTTTGAGCCGCCATCTGGAGGATGCATATGGTGCGCCGGATGCGCATGCGGCGCGCGAGGCCGCGCGGGCGGAACTGGCGTTTGTCGCCGATCTTTGCGGGGCCAGACCGCTCAACACGGTGTTCACGGTGCGCCGGGTGCTGGAACAGGGCGCCATCCGCGAGGAGTTTCGCGAGATCTCGCCGCCCGGCGAACGGCCCCACGCGAAGATCTGGGAGATCCAAGATGACGGGGCGTGAGTTCTGGAAATCAGCGGGGCTGCGCCTATTCGAGCCCGACGGTGCCGGGCGTCTGCCGGTCAGCGGCGATTTTCTGCGGGCGTATTACACCCGGCCTGAGATTCATCCCGTCGAGGGCTCCTGCAAATACGAGCATGCCCTGTTCGAGAAGCTGATGATCGATCCCTTCGTGGCCGTCGAGGATGACGACCTGGCGCCAATCGAGGATGAGGATGCGCGCGAAAACTATGCAGTTGTGCTCGGATTTCGCGATCATCTGGTGGAGCACCGGACCCTGGAGGCGGCCTATCTCGCCTTTGCCCGGGGCGCGAAGGTGAATGTTCCCGCGATCTTTCTGGACCAGATGGTGCATGTAATCCTGCATCAGATCCTGCGTGGCGTTGACGATCCCATGCGGCTGCGCGCGGCGGAACTGTTTTTCCGCGAGCAGAATGTCAATGTGGATGAGGGCCGCATCATGCTGGCGGACCGTGAAATTGTCGAGATGTATGCCAGGACCGGCGGCGCGGGAGGGCTGGGGCAACTCCTTGTCGAGAGCGGCACGGCGATGAAATCGGTGGCGCTCGATGTTCTGGATGATGACAATGCCGGGCTCTACTGGGAGCGCAGCGACCGCTTCGACACGGTGATCGATTTTCGTTTCACCGAGCCCGCGCTCGATGCCTTCGCGCGGGTTGTGGAGGCCTGGGTGCGGCATTTTTTCGATATCGAAACGCGGGTTCAGCCAATGCAGCGCATCGACGATGAGGCGTGGCGCTGGCATATTGGGCTTGATGTCGATGCAACGCGCATTCTCAACGCGCTGTACCGGGGCGAGGAGGTCGATGAGGGCGCGCTGAGCCGGATTATCGCGTTGTTGCAGATGAATGTCCTCGATCCGGCGAATCTGCGCGAGGATATTCGTGGCCGTCCAGTCTATCTGGGTCTGGCCATGAGCGCGAACAAGACGGTCAGGATGAAACCGCAAAACCTGCTCGCCAACCTGCCGCTGGCAGGGGAAGCCTGATGCCGGCGATGAAATCGTCAACGCCGCATTTTCTCGACCGTCCCGCCGCGCGGATCGTGGCGATTGGCGTGATCGCGCTGGCGCTGGCCGCCCTTGCGGCGATCCACCGGGACGATCTTTTCGGCACGGAACCGCAGCCTGAAACCCTCAATCCCGAATTTGTCAAATGCCGCGATGAGCGGGTTGCCCAGATTGCGGAAATGTACAGCGAGGGCGTGATCTCGCAGCGGCAACGCCAGCAGTTCGAAGCCCGCGCGATCGCTCTTTGTGCATCCAGCTTTCCGCCGGATGCGGCAAGATGAGGGGGGCTATTTCTCTTTGAGGAAGTCGTCCGGCGTCAGGGCGGCGGGCTTGCCGTCCTGCTCCGGGTCCTTGCTGCTGAGGTAGTCCTCGGTGGTGCGCGGGCGTGGCCGCGGCGCGGCGGCGAACGGGTCATTGCCCATTTCCGCCTGGGCCATGATGCGGCAGTCGTCGCACATGCGGATCAGGTCAGTGGTATCTTTTTTCTGGAACATCCAGTGCTTGCCGCTCAATTTCTCGATCACCCGTTCCACCGAACTTCTGGTGCCGAATTCCCTGCCGCAGCGAATGCAGCTATAGGGCTCTTCTTCATGCAGGACCACCGGCGCCATGGCCTCGGCGGTGAAATTGTAGCGCGGTTCCAGCGCAATCGCGCTTTCCGGGCAGGTGGTGCGGCATATTCCGCATTGGACGCAGGCCTGTTCCACGAAGCGGACTTCGGGTGCATCGGGATTGTCCTGCAGCGCGTTCGCCGGGCAGGTGGCGACGCATGCAAGACACAGGGTGCACCCCTCCTGATCGATATGGATGCGGCCATAGGGGGCGCCATCGGGCAGCGCGACGATCTCGGCGGTCGCGGGTGCGGTCTTGTTGAGATGCGCGAACGCGAGGCGCGCCAGCTCGCGCTTGCCGGCGGGCGGAGTGAAAACCCCGGGCTTGAGCGCCTTGCGCCTGCCTGAGCCGTTCAGCGCCTGTTCCACCTGTTCGGGATCGTCCTCGATCAACAGCCGAACCTGGGGATCGCCATCATGCCCGAGGGCGCCCATGAACTGGTTGACGAGCGCAATTTCCGCTGCAAGTCCGCTCAGGCCGTCGCGCTGCGAGGGGTGCGCGAGAACCAGGATCTGCCCGAAGCCCGAGGCGAGCGCGCCGGCCAGCACGTCATGGCCGGTCTGCCCGATTTCATTGACAGACAGCGGGATCACGTTGTCCGGAAGTCCCTGTCCAAACCGCGCCAGCGCGCAAATCATGTCGGCGCCGCGCCGCTCGTCATGAAGCAGCAGGACCGGCCGCCTGCCGCCCGCCTCGCGGTAGGTGCGCGCCAGGACCTGGATGCGGCGCACCAGGTCCTCGCGCCCCGGATAGTCGTAAGCCGCCGCACCCGTGGGGCAGACCGAACTGCAAAACCCGCAGCCACCGCAGACAGCCGCCTCGATGGCGACAACGTCGCCCGCGCTGGTGATGGCGGAGGCCGGGCACAGGTCCAGGCATTTGTTGCAGCCGGCCTGCTGATTGCGCGAGTGGGCGCAGATTGCCGGGTCATGGCGCACATAGATGGGTTTGTCGAACTCGCCCACGAGATCGGAAATCTGGAACATGGCGCGGGCGATTTCCGCGGGGCGGTCCGGATCGACATGAAAATACCCCTCGCGGTGGGCGGCGGCCGGCACCAGCGGATCACCGCCCGACATGTCGAAAATCAGATCGCAGCGCGACGTGGCGCCATCCCGCGCCATGACAAATTCAAGACCGGACCGCGATGAGGGGAC
This sequence comes from Hyphomicrobiales bacterium, assembly GCA_027058735.1. Taxonomy (GTDB): domain Bacteria; phylum Pseudomonadota; class Alphaproteobacteria; order Rhizobiales; family JALURZ01; genus JALURZ01. Next base: position 4,943 of record JALURZ010000005.1, read on the forward strand.
GAGCGGCGCATAGCCGTCGACGGTCACGCTGAACGCGCCGAAATGGCCCTGAACTCCGGCGATCCGGCCGGTGTGGACCGGCACGTCGCTGAGCGCAGGGGGCATCGCGTCGCCGGGTGTTTCGAGCAGCAGCGAAACATTGAGGCGCCCCGCCAGTTCGCGTGCCGCGTCGAGCGCCGCCTGCCCGGAGCCGTAGACAAGGCAAACACCCCGGGAGAGAAGCGTGATGGTGCCCGCCGGCCGCGTCTCCAGCGCGGCCTCGGCCAGCAGCGCCGCCATTTTGGGCAGCGCCTTTGCCGGCGCCTTGCACCAGCCGGCGCGTTCGCGAATATTGGTGAAGGCCAGTTGCGTATCCGAGCGCGTATCCTCGCCCAGTTCGCGAAACAGCGGCGCTTCCTGGGTGCAGGCCACCAGCAGCGGTTCGCCGTCGTTCACCGCGCTGGTGAAACTGTCGGCCTGCGCCCGGCACAAGTGGGAAAAGACGGTGGGCTTTTCGGCGCTCCCCAGCGCTTTTGCGAGCCTGGCGCCATCGATTTTCATGGTGCCTTCGCAATCGCACACAAGCACCTTGTAGCCGGCAATGGTCAGGCCGGTGCCTGCTTTTTCTTCCTCGCCGCTCTTGTTCGCCCTCGTCACGTCCCTGCCCGAACCTGGATAGGAAAAGAACGATCATAACACCTTATTGGTTTGTCCGTGCCAATCAACATTCCGCATTGTGGTTTGACGCAACGCGCGGGCCGCTGTTTCATAGGCGGGCAGGTGCAACAAGAGGATATCCCGGGCCCGATGGATCAACATGCCCCGGCAGATGCGGCCAGTGTAGGCATTGTTGTCGAGAAGCGGCGCATCGGCCACCCCTGGCAGGAATGGCAATGGCGCGCGACCCAGGCTCTTGCCGGCGCGCCGCAGATCGCACGCTGGATTACGATCTCGCAAACCGGCGATTGCATCCAGTATCACGCGGCCACGGTGCGGGTCGAACTGCATCGCAAGGAAACCGAAAGCTACCTCTACAATCTGGCAAGTCCGCAACCGTCGCTGTTCGTTGTCATGCGCGAGCCCGACCATGATGATGAGGACGGCGACGATGAGCGTCCTCATGTCCATCTTGTCACCGCCTCTGTCTTCGAGGCCCAAGATTATCTCGATTCCGGCGAGGAGATGGTTGACGCGGTGCCGCTGCCCGATGTGCTGGCGCGCTGGCTGCAGGCTTTCGTCGATGCCCATCATGTCGAGGAAAAATTCATCAAGCGAAAACGTGATAAGCTGAAACCGGACGATCGCAACTTCGGCAAGAGGCCGGTTTCCGGGCGCGCGGGGCGCACAGGCGCGCCACCGCGCGAGGACGGGTGAACGATGGGTGATGATGACGCTTTTTTGACCCGCTGGTCGAAGCGCAAGCTGGACGGCGACGCCCCGGCGCCGCCTGACGAGGGCGCGCGCGGCGAAGGCGAAAAACATGCCGGCCTGCGCACCGCCGACGACCCCTCCCGCAGCGCGCCCGGCGATGGCGCCGCCGAGGCCTCCCCTGTGGAACATATCGATGTCGATGCCCTGACATTCGAGGACGATTTCACGGTTTTTCTCAAGGAAGGCGTGCCCGCGAAGGTTCGCCGCATGGCCCTGCGCAAATTATGGGCGTCAAATCCCCTCTTCGCCACCGTCGATGGCCTCAACGACTATGATGACGATTTCACCGATGCCGCCCTCGCCGTCAAAGTGCTGAAGACGGCCCATGTGGTGGGCAAGGGCTATGTGAACGAAGCCAGCGGCGCGGAACAAGAGGCAGACGATACGCATTCGCCGGAGGATGGCGAGGAGGAGGGCGTTGGCGAAGCGGCCCCGCCACACGAAGACACGGTGGCGCGCGGCGATGGACACGATGATGCGCCGCGCGCCACCG
>JALURZ010000006.1 GCA_027058735.1 Hyphomicrobiales bacterium
GCCCAGACCCTGCTCTTTCAACCGGGCGATGAGATCGCTGAAGACCGGCATGTGCCCGCCCGAGGAACTCGACACGCCGATCACCTGAACATCTTCCTGAACGGCGATCCGGGCCACTTCGCCGGGAACAAGAAAATTGGTGAAGATGACCTCGAAACCCGCATCGCGGAACCGGGTGGCGAGATAGCGCACGCCCCGGTCATGACTGTCGTGGGTCGGCTTGGCGAGCAGCACGCGGATCGGCTGGGTCATGGCAGTGTCCCCGCTGTCAGTATTCGTGCGGCGCGCGCCAGCCGAGCGCCGATTTCAGGACCGCCATCATCTCCCCGGTCGTGGCGTCGGCGCGGGCGGCCTCTATGGCGGCCGGCATCAACAGGCTTTCGCGGATATCGCCGACACCGGCAGCCGCAAAGACGCCGGCGGCCTCCGCGAACGCATCCATCGCCTTGCGGTGGCGCGCGGCGTCGCGTTTTTCGCGCAGTTCACCGATGCGCTCGATCGCGGTCTTCTCGGCCGCCTCGTCAACCTTGAACAGGGCGGTCGGCGGTTCCTCATCGACCTCATAGCAATTCAGCCCGACAATGCGCCGCGCGCCCTCGTCGACCTGATGGCGCCACTGCGCGGCGGAGTCCTCGATCCTGCGGCGGATCCACCCCTTTTGCTGGGCCGCGACATAGCCGCCCTCCGCCTCCACCTCCTCGCTCAAGGCGATCGCGGCCTTGGCGATCTGGTCGGTCAGCGCCTCCACATACCAGGAGCCGGCCAGCGGGTCCGATACCGCGGCGATATTGGTCTCCTCCTGGATCACCTGCTGGGCGCGCAGGGCAAGGGTCGCCGCCTCCTCGGTGGGGATCGACAGCGCCTCGTCATAGGCCGATACCTCCATCGCCTGGGTGCCGGCAAGCGCCGCGCCGAACGCATGCAGCGTGGTGCGCACCAGATTGACCATCGGCTGCTGGGCGGTCAGCGACACGCCGGAGGTGTGGGTGTGAATACGCACATGCATCGAGCGCGGGTCCTTGGCCCCGAAGCGCTCCTTCATGGTCTGCGCCCAGATGCGCCGCAGCGCACGGACCTTGCAGACCTCTTCAAAAAAGTCATTGCCCTGGGCGATCTGGAAGCCGAACCGGGCAAGCACCTCATCCGCGCCCAGGCCGGCTTCTTCGCAGGCGCCCACAAGCTCGATGCCGAAGGCCAGCATCAGCCCGATTTCCTCGACCGCGTTGCCGCCGGCCTCCTCCACCCCGTAGCCGAAAAAATTGGTCGTGTTCCAGCGCGGCATATGGGCGCTGCAATAGCGGATCAGTTCAACGGCCAGCTTGAGCCCCTGGTCGGGCGGAAAGGCGCTCATGCCCACATAGGCGGATTGATGATACCAGTTCATGGAATTGCCGCGCAGGGCATCGGGCGCGACGCCGCGGCGTTCCGCATAGGCGATATATTGGGCAAGCGCCGGGATCACCTGATAATAGGTGATGTGGACCACGTTCATTTTGGTCAGGTCCAGCCCATCGAACAGGCGCGCCATGTCATCGGCGCTGTAGACCGCCATGCCGCACTGGCCGATGCGCCCGCGCGCCGCCGGGTGGTCGGGGTCAAGCCCTTCGTGAGACACCAGATCGTAAACCAGATTGAAAAACTGCTGGCCGAAATAGCCCACCATGCCCTGTTCGCGGAGCAGGTCCATGCGTTCGCGGGTCTGTTCGGGCAGACCATAGCCAATCACCGGCTGGTTGGCCCAGTGCATGAGCTGATATTGCGCCGGCAGGTTGCCGCGCACGAAGGGATATTGCCCGGGCGCGCCGATGGTGTCGAAATCAATATGCGCCGTGTCGTGCGGAAAATAGGCGGGCTTGAGGGCAAGGCCCGAGTGGGTCCTGGCCCCGCTGGCGCGCGGCGGCGCTGAATTGCCAAACCGCCTGACCAGCTTTTCATAGGCCTCGCCATGGCGGCGGGCGGCATCGCGCGAGCGTTTGAGCGTTGCCTCATCGAACATCGGGGACGTCCTTCCCGGGGTATGCGTTAACCGAACGATCGTTCGGTTAACGCATACCCCGGGAA
>JALURZ010000007.1 GCA_027058735.1 Hyphomicrobiales bacterium
TCTCTAGAGCGTGTCTTTGTTATATGGAATCATTTGACCGGATTTTCGCGCTTCCTGGACATCGTCAGGCTTTCCTTTTGGCCGGCCGGACCAAGGCGGAAAGCCTGGCCTTGCCAGCAAACGCGAAAATCCGGTCAAATGATTCCATATAACAAAGACACGCTCTAGCCGGCGTCCGCGTTCAGCCGTCCAGCCCCTGATAATAATCCATCAGGATTTGCGCCACTTCGGGGCGGGAAAATTCCTTCGGCGGGGCTTCGCCCCTGCCCAGCATCTCGCGCACGCGGGTGCCCGACAAAATGACAAAGTCCTCTTTCGTGTGGTCCGGTGCTTCGCGCATCATCACCACCTTGTGGAGTTTCTTCGAATAGGCGGTGTGGTCGGCCTCGAAGATCTTGATCTTCAGGGCGTCTTCGGGGATGTCGTTGAAGATGGTCTGCGCATCGAAGGCGCCGTAATAGTCGCCCACGCCCGCGTGATCGCGCCCGACGATGAGATGGGTCGCGCCCATGTTCTGGCGGAACACAGCATGCAGCAGCGCCTCGCGCGGGCCGGCATAGAGCATGTCGAAGCCGTAGCCTGTGACCATCGCGCTGTCGGGGGGGAAATAAAGCTCGACCATCTTGCGGATCGCCGCATCGCGCACATCGGCGGGAATGTCGCCGGGTTTCAGCTTGCCCAGCAGCATGTGGATGACCAGCCCGTCCGCGCCGAGCCGGTCCATGGCCAGATGGCACAGTTCCTCATGCGCCCGGTGCATGGGATTGCGGGTCTGGAAGGCGACGACCTTCGACCAGCCGTTGCGCGCGATCGCATCGCGTATTTCAACCGCCGTGCGGAAGGTGCCGGGAAATTCGGTCTTGAAGTAGCTGAAATTAAGCACCTGCACCGGTCCCGACAGGCAGACCCGGCCCTGGGCGTTGAATGCCGCAACGCCGGGGTGTTCCGCGTCCATGGTGCCGTAGACCTGTTGCGTCAGGAGCGCCATATCGTCATCGCTGAAAGTCTCGATGGCCGTGACCTCCATGACCCCCAGCACCGGCTCACCGGCCACGTTGGGGTCTTTCAGCGCGATGCGGGAGCCCGGGGCAATGCCGCGCGCTTCCGCCACCAGGTTGAGCACCGGTGTGGGCCAGAACAGCCCGCCCGCCGTGGTCATGTTTTCAGCGACGCTGAGCGCGTCGGCCCGGTCCATGAACCCTTTAAGCGGATTGAAATAGCCCCCCGCGAGCATGACCGCGTTGGCCGCGCCCGCCGAACTCATCACGACCGAGGGGAGGGTTTCCGCTTCTGTCGCCAGCGCCGCGTTTTGCGCCGGATCGGCGACGAAAAGCGGGTTGATCGTGTCCGATCCGTGCGGCGCGATCAGGTCCGGCATGGTGTTCCCCTCAAAGCCCTGGCGGCGCGCCCGGTGCGCTGTGCATCGTTGCCCGCCGTCTGCGGGTGTTCCCCTCGTTTCACCGGTTCTAGCAAAGGGCAATTGCAGTTGGCGAGCGAAAATTAGAAGAATATAATATAACGGTCCACCGCGCCCCGCCGCGCCGGTTTTCAGGTCTGTTCGGGCCGGTTCGATTTGTGCTAAGCATCGCGTTTGCGCGATTTTGCGAGGCGCCGGGGCGACGATGGCCGACCAGGGATTTTGGCAAACGATCACGCGCGACGCGGTGGCGCTGTTCGACCGCGGCGGGCCGGTGCTCTATGTGCTTGCCATTCTCAGCATCGCCGCCCTCGCCATCTTGATCGCCAAGGTCTGGCAGTTTGCCGACCGCAAGGTCGGCCGCCGCCGGTTCATAGGCCCGGCTCTGGTGCTGTGGCGCGCGGGCGAACGGGCCAATGTCATCAATCAGCTCGCCGCCAATACCGGCCCCGTGGCCAGGGTCATGCTCGCCGCGGCGCGCGGCCTTACCGCCAAGTCCCTCGACGATGCGCTGCTGCGCGAAGAGGTGGCGCGGATCGCGCAACTGGAGCTGGGTGCGCTTCGCTCAGGCCTGCGCGGTCTTGAAATCATCTCCCAGATCGCGCCATTGCTCGGGCTGCTGGGCACGGTGCTGGGTAT
>JALURZ010000008.1 GCA_027058735.1 Hyphomicrobiales bacterium
AGCTTATTGACGAAAAGTTCGTCTATCAGCGCGAGGGGGCCTCGGACCGCCGCCAGCGGCTTCTCTATCTGACCGAACGCGGCCGCAGCCTCGCCGTACGGCTGCGCGAACCCCAGATTGCCCGCGTGCTGGAAGCGGTAAACAGCCTGGACCCGGCGGGACAGGCGCAGTATCGCGATTTTCTGTTCCGCATGATCAATCCCCAGGACCGCGACAGGGTCGAAACCCTGCTTGCACGGGCCGGCCGGGACAAGACCGCAGACACAGAGGCCTGAATGGACCGCCAGCCCCGACACAGGCCCGACCCCGGCAGGAAAGACAGGCGCCATCGGACCATATCCGACGGCGCGGCCCACATTCTGGTGGTGGATGATGACCGGCGCATCCGCGAATTGCTGCTGTCGTATCTGCGCGAACAGGGCTTTCGCGTGACAACCGCGGCCAACGCCGGCGATGCGCGCGCGCGCATGGCCGGGCTGGCTTTCGATCTTCTCATCCTCGATGTCATGATGCCCGGCGAAAGCGGACTGGAGCTGACCCGTTCGATCCGTGCCGAAATTGACGTTCCGATCTTGATGCTGACCGCTCTGGCCGACGCCGACAACCGTATTTCCGGCCTCGAATCGGGGGTTGAGGACTATCTGCCCAAACCGTTCGAGCCGCGCGAACTTTTGTTGCGCATTCGCAATATACTCAAACGCCGGGTCTCGCCCGATGAAGTGCCCGACAGCATCAAGATGGGCGCCTGCAGGTTCAATATCGAGCGTGGCGAGCTGAAGAGCGAGGGCAGGACCATCAGGCTCACGACCCGCGAGCGGGACCTGATGCGCATTTTCGCCATGAACCGGGGCAAGACTGTCAGCCGGGCGAAATTGTCCGCAGGCGGCGAAACCGCGGGCGCGCGAGCCATTGATGTTCACATCAACCGGCTGCGGCAGAAAATCGAACCGGACCCCACAACGCCGGTCTATCTCCAGACCGTGCGGGGCGCAGGATATATTCTTTATGCCGACTGATGCGTTTGACGACATAACCATCCCGCGGCCGCGCAGGAAAGGCGATCCGCCGCTCACTCTCTACAAGCGTTTTTCGCGGCTGCTTGAGCGCACCTTGCCGCGCGGCCTGTTTCCGCGCTCCTTGATCATCATCATCACCCCGATGGTGGTGCTGCAATCCATCGTTGCCTATGTGTTCATGGAACGGCACTGGGAAAAGGTCACGAAACGCCTGTCGACGGCGGTCACCCAGGACATCGCCATGCTGATCGATGTCTACAAGACCTATCCCCAGGAGCCGGACTTTGGCGAACTGATCCGCATGGCGCGCCACCGGCTCAATCTCTCCTTGTCGATCACACCGGGCGGCAAGCTGCCCGATGTCGAATCGCGGCCATTCTTTTCGCTTCTTGACAGGACCCTGCGCGAGCGCATCCGGCGCGCCATCGACCGGCCATTCTGGATCGACACCGTCGGGCAGACCAACTATGTGGACATACGCATCAAGGTCGATGACGCCGTATTCCGGATCATAACCCGGCGAAAAAACACCTATGCGTCGAATTCCTTCATCTTCATATTGTGGATGGTCGCCAGTTCGCTGGTGCTGCTGAGTGTGGCGGTCGTTTTCCTGCGCAATCAGATCCGTCCCATCGAGGAACTGGCGCGCGCTGCGCAGAATTTCGGCACCGGGCGCGATGACCCCGACTTCCACCCGCGCGGCGCACTGGAGGTTCAGCGCGCCGCAACCGCGTTCATCCACATGCGCGACCGCATCAAGCGCCACGTGGATCAGCGCACCACCATGCTCGCCGGCGTCAGCCACGATCTGCGCACCATGCTGACCCGCTTCAAATTGCAACTGGCGATGCTGGAAGACAGCGCGGCGGCGCGCGAACTGGAAGCCGATGTGGATGAGATGCAGCACATGGTCGAGGACTACATGGCCTTCGTGCGCGGCGACGGCGGGGAAACCTCGGCGGTGACCGACATCAAACGCATGCTCAAGGAGGTCCGCGACGACACCCGCCATTCCCCCAGCACCGTGCGGATCCATGCCAATGGCGATCTGGAAGCCGCCGTCAAGCCGCGCGCCACGAAACGGTGCATCGCAAACCTCGTCGCCAATGCCTGCCAGCATGGCAGCAACGTGCGGGTGACCGCGGAGCGAACGGACTCGGCGCTGCGCGTCGTCGTGGAAGACAATGGACCCGGTATCGCGGAGGAGAATCACGAGGACGTATTTCGCCCCTTCGTCCGGCTTGACAATGCGCGCGGGCGCGAGACCGGCGGCACGGGGCTGGGGCTGTCCATCGCGCGCGACATTGCCCGCGGCCATGGCGGCGACATCACGTTGGCGAAAAGCCCCATGGGCGGTTTGCAGGCGACCCTGCAAATTCCGGTTTAGCGGCGCTTCAATACAGCCGGACGCCATTGGCCACCGGACGGTCCGGCGCGACAAGAACAACTTCGCCGTCGCCGTCGGGAAAGCCGAGCGTCAGCACCTGCGACATCATCGGACCGATCTGGCGCGGCGGAAAGTTGACGACCGCAGCCACCTGCCGCCCGACAAGGCTCTCGGGCTCGTAATGGGCGGTGATCCGGGCGGAACTTTTTCTGATGCCGATTTCCGGGCCGAAATCGATCTTCAGGCGATAGGCGGGGGTCCGCGCCTCGGCAAAAACGCTGGCCTCGATGATCGTGCCGGCGCGTATATCGACTTTCAGAAAATCCTCGAACCCGATGGTCCCGCCCGCCCGTTCAGCCATTGCAGCCCTATTGCGACAGTTCCCGTGAGCGGCGTTCGGCCGCGGCGATCGCCTCGGCCATCAAGGCTTCCATGCGCCCGCCATCGCGCAGCACTTTAAGGGCGGCGGCCGTGGTGCCCGCCGGCGAGGTGACGTTCTCGCGCAAGGTGGCCGCCGGCAGAGCGCAGCGGCGCAGCAGTTCCCCGGCCCCGCTGACGGTCTCGCGGGCAATCGTCATGGCCAGATCCGGCGGCAGCCCCACCCCCTCCCCGGCCTTCGCCATGCACTCGGTCAGGTGAAACACATAGGCAGGGCCCGAACCCGAAACCGCGGTCGCGGCATCGATCAGGGCCTCATCGTCAACCCATTCCGCCTTGCCCACCGCCTCAAGAACCGTCTGGCACAAGCCGCGCTGCGCCGCGCTCACGGACCTATTGGCGAAGGCAACGGAAATACCGCGCCCGATCGCCGCGGGCGTGTTGGGGATGGCGCGCACGATCGCCGCGCCGGCGCCGAAATGACGCGCAAGCGAGGCGACCGTGCGACCGGCGGCGATCGACAAGAATACGGGCGAAGATTTGACCAGCTGGCGAAGGCCGGGGACAACCTCCTCCATCACCTGCGGTTTGACGGCCAGCACCACCACGCGCGCATCGCCAATCGTGTCAATGTCCGGGTTGAGCGCAAGCCCGGTTTCCCCGCTACGCGCCAGCAGCGCATCGTCGGGAGCCGGTTCCAGAACCACCACCTGGCGCGCGGCCAGACCGCGCGCAAGCCACCCCTCCAGCATGGCGCCGCCCATCTTTCCCGCGCCCACGAGCACCAGGCGTCCCTCCGCCAGGATGGTCATGCGTTTCCAACCGGCTCAAGCATTGCGGTCCGCATCGCCTCCTCCGGCGGCCGGCCGGCCCAGATGACATACTGGAATGCCGGAAAATAGCGCTCGCAGGCATCGACGGCGAGTTGCAGCAGGCCCTCGCACTGTTTTTCGCTCGCCTGGGACGACCCGCACAGCAGCAGGCCGTTGCGGAACATCAACATGCCTTCGCGCGACCACATGTCAAAATGGCCGAGCCACAATTGTTCGTTGATATAGGCGATCAGCCGATAGACCTCGGCGCAGCGCGCATCGGGAACCTTGAAATCGAAGGCGCAGGCCAGATGCAGACCCTCCAGTTCCTGATGCCAGGTAAATGAAATATTGTAATGCGCCCACTTCCCGGCCACCGAAACCGTGATTTCGTCCTCGCCCATCCGGTCGAACGGCCAATCGCGGCTGGCGGCGACAAATTCAACCGTATCCAGCGGGTTCTCCGGCGCCTCGATCAGGGGAAGGAATGTCGCCATTTTGTCGCCCTTGGTGTTCCCTCATGACCTCAGCCGCCTCGGCCCGGGGCCATGGCGCAGAAGGAAGCCGGTTCGCCTGCTACTACATATTGTGGAAACGAATCACCCTGACCACGACTTGTGCAAAGATGCAGCACAGATTCCCCAAAGGCAAGGGGGCGGCGGGCCTGTCCACATCAATTGGTTTTTTCGATTTTCCGGCCGCCGCCTCAACAGTGCACCCGGCGGACAGGGCGCTACCTGGCGCGCGTCTTGGCCGCCCGCGCGCGGGTCTTGCCCGGCGCGGGCGTCTTGCGCGGCCTTGTGGCGCGTTTTGATTCCAGGGCGTCAATCCGCCGTTCGAGGCGCGCGTTTTCCTCGCGCGCGCGCACCGCCATTTCGCGCACGGCCTCGAATTCCTCGCGCTGCACCACGTCAAGCTCGCTCAATATCCGTTCCGCCTGGGCGCGCATCAGGCTCTCCACCTCGCCGCGCAGCCCCTGGGCGGCCCCGGCCGCGTCCGTCATGAGTTTGCCGATCTCATCGAGTAGGCGATTGCTGGTCTGGGTCATGCCACCGGTGTTCCTGCATGGTTTACGGGAATTCCGCAGTCTGACGTGCGCAAGCAGGCTTTGCAAGCGATCCCCGCCTGCGGGACTTGACAGCCCTTCTCCCGCGACCCACTGTCCGGCCAGTTTTGAAAAATTCATGGACATCAAGCCCCATGCCCCTGCCCGCCCTTCCTTTTCCAGCGATCGATCCCGTTCTGATCGAACTGGGGCCACTCGCCATCCGCTGGTACTCGCTGGCCTATATCGCCGGACTGCTGTTTGCCTGGTGGTATGTGAAAAGGCTCATCAGGAACAATCATCTGTGGGCCGACGGCCCCCGCCCCAGCCCGCTGCAGATCGACGATGTGATGATCTGGATCGTGCTCGGCGTCATTCTCGGCGGGCGCATCGGCTATGTGCTGGCCTATAATCCGGCCTATTTTTTCGCCAATCCCGCGACCATTTTCGCCATCTGGGAGGGGGGCATGTCGTTTCACGGAGGTGCCGCCGGGGTCATCCTGGCGATGACCCTCTATGGCTGGCGGCACAAGATATCGATCCTGTCGCTGCTGGATCTGGCGGCGGCGTCCGTGCCGGTCGGTCTTTTCTTCGGGCGGCTTGCCAATTTCATCAATGGAGAGCTGTATGGCCGCGTCAGCGATGTTCCCTGGGCCTTCGTGTTCCCCGGGGGCGGGCCGGAGCCGCGCCACCCGAGCCAACTCTACGAGGCCGCGCTTGAAGGCATCGTGCTGTTCCTTGTTCTGCGCTACCTGACCCATCGCAGATTTCTGCTGAAACAGCCCGGCCTCGTGGGCGCCGCCTTTCTTGTGGGCTATGGAACGGCGCGTATCATCGTTGAGTTCTTCCGCATGCCCGATCCCCAGATCGGCTTTCTCGCCGGCGGGCTGACCATGGGCATGGCGTTGTCGGCGCCGATGGTTCTGGCGGGCCTGATCGCGGCCTATTTGATCACCAGGCGGGCGGCGTGAGACGGCGCCATGACGCCGCTTGAGCACATCATCAAGCAGGAGATCGCCGGCAGCGGCCCGATGAGCGTTGAGCGCTATATGACGCTTTGCCTCAGCGACCCGGATCACGGCTATTACATAAAGCAGGATCCCTTCGGGCGCGCGGGAGATTTCATCACCGCGCCGGAAACCAGCCAGATGTTCGGCGAACTGATCGGCGTGTGGTGCGTGGATCTGGTGCAGCGCTCGCACGCCCTTTCCGCTCTCAACCTGATCGAGCTTGGCCCCGGGCGCGGCACGCTGCTTTGCGATCTCGTGCGCGCGGGCCGCACGTCCAGCCCCGCGTTCGCTGACGCCATCCACCTCGTGGAGCAAAGCCCCGCATTGCGGCGGGTTCAACGCGAAACGCTCAAGGATGCAGGCCTCGATGCCCGCTGGCACAAAGGCCTCGACAGCATCCCGCGCGGTGCATTCATCGCCATCGCCAATGAGTTTTTCGACGCCCTGCCGATCCGGCAATATCAGCAGACCGCCAGCGGATGGCGCCAGCGTGCCATCGGCCTCGACAGCAATGGCGTGCTGGCGTTCACGACCGGTGACGAGCCGGTAAGCGAGAGCGCAATCCCCCCCGGCCTGCGCGATCAGCCGCAAGGGGCCATCGTTGAATGCTGCCCGGGCGCGCAAGCCATCGTCGCGCAACTGGCGGACCGGATGCGTTCTCATCCCGGCATCGCGCTGATCATCGACTACGGGCCGCGGCGGTCGGGCGCGGGCGACACGTTGCAGGCCGTCGCCCGGCACGCCCGCACCCCGGTTCTGCAAGCCCCCGGGGATGCGGACCTGACCGCACATGTGGATTTTTCGGCCCTGGCCGCGCTGGCCCGGCAAAAGGGTGCGGCCGTCTACGGCCCCTGCACCCAGCGCGCGTTTCTGCTGGCGCTCGGTCTTGAGGCGCGCGCGAGCAGACTGGCCCGCAGCGCCGGCAGGACCCAGGCCCGGCTGATCACAGCCGCCGTGGAACGGCTTGCCGGAGTGCGCGCAATGGGGCACCTTTTCAAGGTGATGATGATTGCGTCGAAATCCATGCCGGTGCCTGAACCTTTCCACTCGGCACGCCCATGATCAAGGCTCCCGCGCTTGGCGGTCTTGAGCGGATTGCACACGGGTTTTTCACCCGCAGGGGCGGTTCGTCCTCGGGCATCTACGCCACGCTCAACTGCGGCATCG
>JALURZ010000009.1 GCA_027058735.1 Hyphomicrobiales bacterium
GCCTGGTCGATCCGGTGATCGATATCGCGGTTACGCCGAACCGGCCCGACGCGCTTGGGGTGCACGGGGTGGCCCGCGATCTGGCGGCCAGGGGACTGGGCAAGCTGAAGCCTGTCGATACGGACCCGGTCGCGGGGGTTTTCGACAGCCCCATCGATGTGGCGTTGCGTTTCGCGGGCGATGACACGACGCCCTGCCCGCTGTTCGTGGGGCGCTATGTGCGCGGGGTGAAAAACGGCCCCTCGCCCGACTGGCTGCAACGCCGCCTGCGCGCCATCGGCCTGCGCCCGATTTCGGCGCTGGTCGATATCACCAATTTCATCACCTATTCCCACGGCCGGCCGCTGCATGTGTTCGATGCCGACAAGCTCACCGGCACGGTCCATGCGCGCCTGGCGAAAGCCGGCGAGAAACTGCTGGCGCTCGATGGCGAGCACTATGTGCTGGACGAAACCATGACCGTGATCGCCGATGACGACGGTGCGCGGGGCATCGCCGGCATTATCGGCGGCGAGGAGACCGGCTGCACGGCCGGGACGGTGAATGTCTTTCTGGAGGCCGCCTATTTCGATCCGGTCCGCACCGCCACGACAGGCCGGCGGCTCAATATCCTTTCCGATGCGCGCTACCGCTTCGAACGCGGCGTGGATCCGCTTTTCACCCAGACAGGCGCTGAAATCGGCACCCGGCTGATAGTTGAGTTATGCGGCGGCGAACCGTCGCATCTTGTCATCGCCGGCGCGCCGCCCGATACATCGCGCAGCTACCTGCTGCGCAAGCAGCGGGTCCGGGCGCTCGGCGGCATCGAGATTCCCGCAAAAGAGCAGGCGCGGATTCTGACCGCTCTCGGGTTCGCGGTCGAGGAGACCCGGGAAGGTCTCGATTGCGCCGTGCCGCCATGGCGCCCCGATGTGCGCGGGGAGGCCGATCTGGTTGAAGAAGTCTGCCGCATCGTCGGCCTTGACGCCGTCCCCAACGTGGCGATGAGCCGGCCCCACGCGGTCACCCGGCCGGTGCTGACCATGCTGCAGCGGCGCACCGCGATGGTGCGCCGCACCCTTGCCGCGCGCGGTCTCAACGAAGCCGTGACCTGGTCGTTTCTCTCCGAAGCCCACGCGCGGCTGTTCGGCGGTGGCGGGCAGGAACTGAAACTCGCCAATCCCATTTCATCGGAATTGTCGGACATGCGGCCCTCTCTGCTGCCCAATCTGATTGCCGCTGCGGTGCGCAACAAGGCGCGCGGTTTGGCCGATGTGGCGCTGTTCGAGGTGGGCCAGGTATATGCCGGTGAAGCGCCCGGCGATGAAACCGTTCACGCCAGCGGCATTCGCGCCAATGCGGCTGTCGCGCGCAACTGGGCCGGCCCGGCGCGCAGTGTCGATGTGTTCGACGCCAAGGCCGATGCCCTGGCGGCCCTTGCCGGCGCCGGCGCCCCGGTTACCAGCCTGCAGACCGTTGCCGGCGCGCCGGGCTGGTTTCATCCGGGCCGTTCGGGCACTATCCAGCTTGGACCGAAAAACCAGCTCGCCTTTTTCGGCGAACTGCACCCCGCGGTGCTGCGCCAAATGGATGTGAGCGGACCGCTGGTGGGATTCGAGCTTGTGCTCGACGGCGTGCCCGTGCCCAAGGCGCGCAGCACGGCGAGACCTGCGCTCAAAGCGTCCGATCTGCCGCGCGTGGCGCGTGATTTTGCCTTTGTACTCGATGCGGGCGTTCCGGCCGACAAGGTGGTGCGCGCGGCGCGCGGCGCCGACAGGACCCTGATCAGCGATGTCGTGGTGTTTGATCTGTTCGAGGGCGAACGGGCCGAAGCCGCCCTGGGAGCGGGCAAGAAATCGCTCGCCATCGAGGTGATCCTGCAACCGGTGAACAAGACCCTCACCGATGCTGAAATCGACGCGGTATCCAGGGCAATCGTCGCCAGCGTCGCCAAGGCGACGGGGGGGACCTTGCGCGGGCAATAGGTGCGCGGACCGCGTGAGGCGGGCGGTTCGCGAATGCGGTCACTGGCGCATCGGGACATGACATGCGCGGATTTTTCAAATACCTGGCAATATGGGGTTTCGTGTTGCCAGTCGCGTTCGGCGCGCTCTGGTTTTCCATCAAGGGCTGGCCGGCAAACTGGCGTGATGCGGACTGGTCGGCGACCGGGATCGCGCCCGATCCGCGCATCGAACGCCGCGCCGTGGTGCAGGTTTATGCGGCGCGTGCCGGGCGGTGGAAGGGGATTTTCGCCACCCATAGCTGGATCCTCGTCAAGCCCGCGAACGCTGCGCGTTTCACGCGCTTTGAGGTTGTCGGCTGGGGCGCGCCGGTGCGTGTTGACAATTTCCCCGCCGATGGACGGTGGTATGGCCGTGATCCCTGGATTGTTTCGGACCTGCGCGGCGCGGCGGCGGAAAAACTGATCCCGCGCATCCGCCGCGCCGTGGGCAACTATCCCCACCGCGCGCGCGGCGACTACGGCGTCTGGCCGGGGCCGAACTCAAACACCTTCGTTGCCTGGGTTTCGCGCCAGGTGCCGGAATTTTCCGCCAACCTGCCGGCCACGGCACTGGGCAAGGACTACGCGAAAGCCTGGGTTTCGCTCATGCCCATGCCCAGCAACACCGGCTGGCAGGTGTCTCTGAAAGGGGTTCTGGGCGTGGGGCTTGCGCGCGCGGAGGGCTTTGAGCTGCATGTTCTGGGCATGACCCTCGGCGTCGATCTCGACGACCTGTCCCTCAAGCTGCCATCGCTCGGGCAGGTGGGCGCGCGCGATGTGATGGCGATCGTCGCGACAGCGGCGCACGCCCTGGGGCTCGGCCGCGACGGGTCCAGATTGAAGAAAGAAGCCGCTGCCGGCGCGGCTTCACCGCACCGGTGAGGCGCGCTCCATCTGCCGGGCATCCTGGCGCGGCCACACAGAGGGGAACAGATCGCTCACCAGCCGCTCGCCGTCGGCAAAGTCGAAGCCGGGCAGCAGGCCAAGGATCTTCGGGTTGTCCATAAAGGTGCCCGGTCTTGCGTCATAGACCGCATCGTCGCCCAGATAGCGCAGCGCCAGCCCGCGCCTGCGCCCGGTGGACGAAGCATTGCCCGACGCATAGTGAAGCGTCAGCGGATGGTGTATGATCACATCGCCGGGCTCCACATCCCAGTGCACGATATCGTGGCGGTCGCGCTGCGCCTCGATATCGGGCACCGGCTCAAGCCCCAGTTTGGCGTAGATTTCCGCAAAACCGGTATTTTTTCCGAATGTTGCGGGCGCATACATCTTGCCCCAGGTGTGGGAGCCTTTCAGATATTCGACAACGCCGGACTCGATGCTCGCCGGATCGAATGGAATCCACACCGACAGGATATCGTTGCCGCGCACCGGCCAGTAGGGCAGGTCCTGGTGCCACGGGGTCGGCTCGGCGGTGCCCGGCTCCTTGACCAGCAACTGATCGTAAAAGAAATGCACCGCCTCGCTGCCCATCACCCGGGCTGCGATCTGGGGCATGGGGGATCCCATCATCAGCGCCCTGAAATCGGGGTCGCGCCGCCACAGGAAAAAATCCCCGTAATACCGCCCGGGCTTTTCAGCGGGCGTGTATTCGATGGCCGCCGGGCCGGGCGCCGCCAGGATGCGGTCGATGGCCTTGCGCATGATCCCGATCCATTCCATATCGAGCACGCCGCGCAGGACGGCCGCGCCGTCGCGATTATAGGCGTCGATCTCGGCCTGCGAAATGTCGCGGGCAAGCGTCGCCGGGGGGCGGTCTGTTGTCATGGGTGCAATCAAACATGATCCGGCGCGGCTGTCCAGATCAGGCATTGCCGATAAGAATACCGGTCAAAAACACCAGAAAACCGCCGGCCGCGACCTGGAACGCCGCGCGCATGAGGGGGGTATCCATATAACGGTGGCGAACCCACGAAATGAGCGCAAGTTCGATCAGCACGACCAGCGCCGCGATCACGGTCGCGGTCATGAAATCGGGAATCAGATAGGGCAATGTATGGCCCAGCCCGCCAAGGGTGGTCATCAGGCCAGAGGCCAGGCCGCGGATCAACGGGTGGCCGCGCCCGGTGAGCGCGCCGTCGTCGGACAGCGCTTCGGCGAACCCCATGGAAATACCGGCGCCGACCGAGGCCGCCACACCGACCAGAAATGTTTCCCACGTGTTCTGGGTGGCGAAGGCCGCCGCGAACAGGGGCGCCAAAGTGGAAACCGATCCGTCCATCAATCCGGCAAGGCCCGGCTGGATCACCTGCAACAGGAACAGCCGCCTGCGGGCGTCGTCCTCTTCCAGCCTGTTGTCGGCGGTGAGGTGTTTTTCACCAAGTTTCACGGCCAGGTTTTCATGGCTCTTTTCGGCTTCCGCCAGTTCGAGCAGGAGTTTTTCCACCGCCTTGTCCTGCGCGCGTTCAGCGGAGCGCGCATAGAACATCTGGGCTTCGAGTTCCATGACCTCGGCGTGTTTGCGCATGGCGTCCAGGCCCAGGGTGCGGACCTGCCACAAGGGGCGCTGGCGCACGAATCCGGCCACCTGGGAGCGCCGGATCAAAGGAATGTAGTCGCCGAATTTCTTGCGGTAGAGCCTTGTGAGGCGCTGGCGGTGTTGATGCTCTTCTTCCGCCATGTCGAGAAAGACCTTGGCGGAGGCGGGAAAGCTGTCCATCAGCCGATTGGCGAACCCCGCATAGGTTCGCGCATCGTCCTCCTCGCTGGATATCGCCAGTGCCAGGATTTCTTGTTCGTTGAGATCGGAGAATCGGCGCATGGGAGCTTCGCCCTCGGGCAATTGGTTACCGCTTAACAGTGCTATACCATAGTTCGGATCAATGTGCTTGACCCCCGCCGGCCGCTGCGCGGGCCGGCCGCGAAGCGTGGAGAACAGCGGAAAACCGTCATGCTTGACTGGCTTCTCAAATTTGTCGGCGCACGCCTTGCCTGGTTTCTCGAAAAACGGGTCAGGGGCTATGAAACCTATACCCCGAGCGATCCCGATACGCTTGAGGCGATCATGCGGCCGGGGGACATTTTGCTTGTCGAGGGCGACCAGCGGCTCAGCGCGGCGATAAAGTATCTCACGCAATCCACCTGGTCCCACGCCGCAATCCATGTTGGCGATGCGCTGGGAACGCCGGAGGATGGGAGCGAACCGAAACGGCTGGTCGAGGTATCCCTCAAATACGGCGCCGCCGCGGTGCCGCTGTCGAAGTACCGCAGTTTCAATACCCGCATCTGCCGCCCGGTCAATCTGAGCGAGGAGGACTTGCGCACCGTCATCGATTTCGTCGTCTCGCGTCTGGGCATTGAATATGACCTGAAAAACATTTTCGATCTTGCCCGCTATCTGCTGCCCACGCCGCCGGTGCCGGTGCGCTACCGTCGCCGCATGCTCGCCCTGGGATCCGGCGACCCGACGCGCGCCATCTGTTCAACCCTGATCGCGCTGGCGTTTCAGGAGGTTCGCTATCCGATCCTGCCGCTGGTGGAGACCGCGCAGGGCAAGCGCCGCGCGCTCGGCAGCTACAGCCCCAGCGAAATCCTGCATATTCGCCATCACAGCCTGTTCACGCCGCGTGATTTTGATCTGTCTCCCTATTTCGCCGTCATCAAGCCAACCCTCGAAGGGGGGTTCGACTACAAGACCCTGGTGTGGGGCGACAGCGGCGACGACCCGGCGCGCGGCGAGGAGACATGAACCGGCGTGTTTGAGGAAAATTTACCTCGCCCGCCTATACTCGGCGTCATGTTCGAAACCGTAATTCAGAAAATCGGCGCCGGGCTGCTTTCGCCGGTTTTTCAGGTCGGTTTCAGCGGCGAAGCGCGCTTTTACTGGCTCTATACGCTGTGCGGCCTCGCGCTGGCCTATGCGGTATTGAGCCGCGCGGGCCGGGGTGCTGAATTTTCGCGCATCCTGTTTGACCGGGCCACCTGGCTGAGCAAAAGCGCGCGCAACGACTACTGGCTCTTGTTCATAAACCCGGTGATCGCCGCCTTCGCCATCTCATGGCTGCTTGTGCAGTTGCCGGCATTTGGAAAGGCGATTGCAGGCTGGCTGCACGCCGCCGGCTTCGGCGCCGGAATCGACGATCCCTGGGCCGATGTGGCCGTTGGCCTGGCGCTCACTTTTGCGCTGTTTGTGGTCAACGACTTCCTGCGCTGGTTTGTCCACTACCTGCTGCACCGGGTGCCGGTATTGTGGGAATTCCACAAGGTGCATCACTCGGCGGAAGTCCTCAACTTCGCGACCGCGCGGCGGTTTCACCCGGTCGAAGCCCTCCTGACATCGGCGACGACAACACTTGGCGCGGTCGTAGTGAACGGGCTTTTCATCGGGTTTTTCGGCGACCGGCTCACGGTTTTCACGCTGGCCGGCGCCAATGTGTTGTGGGTGCTGTTCAACATGGCCGGCGGGGTGATGCGCCATTCGCCGTTCTGGATCAGTTTCGGCCCGCGCCTCGAGCGCTGGTTCGTCAGCCCGGCGATGCACCACATCCACCACTCCAACGATCCGGCCCACTACGATACCAATTTCGGCGGGTCGCTCGCCATCTGGGACGAGATGTTCAAGACGCGCGTGGCGGCGGGCACGCCGATACGCTCCTACGGTATCGGCGAGGAGACGGCCGATTTCCGGTCACTGTCGGCGCTTTATTTCCGCCCCTTCAGGCTGGCGGGCCGGCGGCTGCGGGGAGCTTGAGCGCGCCCGCGCGAACGGTGCTTGGCGCGCATTCCCAGCGGTGCTACACAGCCGCCATGAGCGCGCTTGAA
The DNA here is from genome assembly GCA_027058735.1 of Hyphomicrobiales bacterium. Lineage (GTDB taxonomy): Bacteria > Pseudomonadota > Alphaproteobacteria > Rhizobiales > JALURZ01 > JALURZ01. The sequence continues at coordinate 6,749 of JALURZ010000009.1, forward strand.
CAGATCCGCAATTTCTCCATCGTCGCCCATATCGATCACGGCAAATCGACACTGG
>JALURZ010000010.1 GCA_027058735.1 Hyphomicrobiales bacterium
GCATGATGTTCGGCCACCGCGATCATCGGCCAGGGGTCGCCCCACAATTTGGACCCGGCCAGCGTGCATTCCTTCAGGCTGTCGGTGAATTCGCCGTGCGCATTGCGCAGGCCCCAGCGCGCCCCCGCCACCATGTGCGGCGCGTTGCTCATGGATTCAAGCCCGGCCACGAGCACGCAATCCACCTCGCCAAGGGCGATCTGCTGGGCGGCCAGGATCAGCGCCACCATGGACGAGCAGCACTGCATGTTGACGGTAAAGGCCGGTACGGCATCGGGGATCTTGACCCGCTGCGAAACGATCCGCGCCGGGTTGGACTCCGTCATGTCCTGGAGCACCATGCCGGCGATGACCCGCTCGACCTGATCAGGGCTCACGCCGGTCCGCGCAAACAGCGCCGCGATGGCTGCTGCGCCGAATTCGCTCGCCCGCAAAGGCGCCAGCGAGCCGCCGAAGCCGCCCATGGCGGTGCGCACCCCGGCGGCAAGATAAACGGTGGCTGTCATCGGATTGTCCTCACCGGAAAAGCATCCCTTAGCCGAACGCCCGTTCGGTTAAGCTAGCCTATTCCGGCCGGTCAGTGCAAGGTGGTACCCCCTTTGCGCGGCAACGCCGCCAATGGTCGAATCGCGGCCCTTTGTGCTAGCCCCTTTCTTGTTTATACGGAATCATCTGACCGGATTTCCGCGTTTGCTGGCAAGGCATGTTCCCCGCCATGGTCTGCCTGACCATAAGGGGGGCATAACGAAGTCCGGAAAGCGCGGAAATCCGGTCAGATGATTCCGTATAAACAAGAAAGGGTCTAGCTCACGGCCCAGAGCATCAGGGTTGACCGCATTGCCGGAGATTGTGTCCATGTCGAAGCGCGCAGCCGGCCTTTCCCGACTGGTGGGCCTGGCCGCTTTCCTGGTTGTCGCCGTGGCCGCCTATATCGGCTATGGCCGCTATGCGGTCTGCACCCATCGCGCCAACTTGAGAGCGCTCGTCGTCGAGGCGGTCAGGACGGCGGCGACGCGGACGCCCGCGCAATTCGATCTGTCGGGCCTGATGCCGTTTTCCTGGGACGCGCTCACCATACGCCACGGCTATCGACCCGGCCCGGAGCGCGTGGAGTGCCCGTTCGGCTGGGACTGGAGCGTGGCCGAGCGCAAGGCGCTGGCGGCGGGCGGCGGGCTGACGCTGCTGTCGTTTTCGCAGCGCGGCAGGCCGGCCGAGTTCGTCGAGGTGCCCCTCGATCTGGTGGCGTTCCCCGACGTGCCGGGCGCCATCGAGCGCGCGCAGGCGAAGTTCACGCTCACCAGCTCCACCGGCGGCGTGCCGGCCTATACGCTGGAACTCATGCGGTGATGCGGCTATTTGACGATGGTCTTGCCTGGATAAAAGGCATGGTAGACGAATGCGAAGGTCACGTCGTAAACCACGTCGACCGCGCCTGACGCGCCCTCGCGCCTGGCGACCACATTGCCCACATCGCGGCCCTGATCGATGCGCCGGGTGTCGAGCGCGGAGTTCTGCCCCGCCTGCCAGCTCAGCATCACATCCCCCAGCCTGTAGGTCTTTTTCTGCCGCAGAAACGCCATCGACACGCCCATTGGCTCGCCGTCCGCCGTCTTGACGACAATAACGCGCTCCATGGGATTGATGCCTTCGGGCAATTCGCCGGTGAAGAACGGATAGGGCCGGCCGCGGCTGTCATAGCCGACATAGGGGTTATTCGCATAAGGCCGGCGCGCCGGAGAGGGCGGCAACAGCACCTTGCCGCCGGGGTGGCGTTCGGTGAACAGATCGAAGGCTTCAAGGCGCGCCGGGATCGATTTCAGGACCTTGCCCAGCATGGCGCCGACGACGGCCTCGCCGGTAAACTGCATCCACCAGCTTTCCGACTGGCGGTCATACATGACCAGATTGGATTTGTGTAATTTTCCGGTCGTGCCGAAGTCCAGAACCTTGCCGTCAACGCGCCGGTCAAAGACAACCGCGGAGTTGCACAAGGGGCAATAGGTCACCGACACGGGGGTGCCGGCGAAATTATCATTGACGATTTCGTGCCAGATCAATATGCGCAGCGGATAGGCGCGCGCCTCGCCATTGAGGCTGAGCGATATGACCGGTTCCTTGGGCCCCAGATCCTTGATCTCCGCGATCGGCGCGAATTTCGGATCGTCGATCGAGGGAATGCCGTCTTTCGGCGGCCCGCCCGACAGGATTTCGTCAAATGGGACCGAGGCGCGCGAAAAATCCGTCTTGGCCCAGCCGGTCTGCTTCCACACCTCCGGGCGCGCCAGCAACGGCCCGCCCGGCCGGAGCAAAACGATGGCGGCGCCGAGCAGCGTCGCCAGAACAAGAATCCGGTGGCCCACGTATTTTCTCATGGACGTCATCCTCGCCCGCGACGCCCCGCATTGCCAATCAAACCCGCGTGAACGAGCCGGCCCGCGCCCTTCAGCCCCGGGACATCAGCCTGTGCGCCAGTTCGATCAGATCGCGCGTGCCGCCGGTCATTTTCAGGCCGCCCAGTTCGCCGCGTGCGACCCAGCGGGCGTCCACCGCATCATCGCCCGCCACAGGCGCGCCCGACAGCCACACGGCGTTGAATATATGCAGGTGCACGGATTTTCGCGGGCCGGCCAGATCGCGCGTGCCGATCTGTCCCAGAATGCGCGCGGTGAGGCCGGTTTCTTCGGCAAGTTCGCGGGCCAACGCCTCGTGCAGGCTCTCGCCCGCCTCAACATGGCCGCCGGGCAGGCTCCAGAGGCCCTTGTTGGGCGCTTTTGCGCGCCGCACCACGAGCACCTGTTCGCCGCGCCACACACAGGCGCTGACCGCGTGACGGACAGGGTGCGCCGTGGCGGGCATGAGGGGTCAGCCCATCAGGGCGTCGATGGCGTGCTGGGAATTTTCGGCAGGGGTGTCCATGCCATCGCTGGCCGTTTCGTGCACCATGCGGTGGGTGCCGTTGATATGGCCGCTCGCCTGGTCGAGCAGGTGGCGCAGATAGCGCGACAGCTCGGCGCAGAGCCGCGACAGTCCAACGTCGTCCTCGATATCGAGATTGGCGTTCAGTTCCTGCACCCCGGCGAGCACGACCTTGTTGATTTCATCGACCGTTTCTTCCAGACCCCTGCGGGCGGATTCGGGCGCGTGAGGATAGGCGGCGATCGCCAGTTCCTTGTCGCGAAACCCTGATTCGGCGAAATGCTCGATGTAGCTGAGCGGCTTCCACTCGTCGATGTCCCGGCGCGCGTCGGGCATATCGGGCAGCAGGTCGATGAGCATGACGACTTCGTTGAAATGGTTGAGATAATCGGTGGCCAGCAGGGTGTCGGCGTTGATATTGGTGCCCTCGACACGCCGTGCGAAACACGCGGCCGGATCGCCGTCTTCGCCCGTTTCGACAGGTTTCAGATTTTGCAGCACAGCACCACGATCCCGGTTCCATCTCAGTGGACAACTGTGACGGATTAGCCTTTCCAAAGGGTTACCAGGGCGCTTCTCCCAAACCCGGTTGTGGATGGCATCCGCGCCCGGCGCGTTGGCGCACGGGGCGGGGAGATTCGCGGTGCCGGGTTCTGCGGGCAGGCCCTTGTGCGGCGCGCGCGTTCCGGCGCATCGTTCTTTTGCCGGGTCAGGATTCGGCTTCGCGCCCCAGCACGATCGGCTCGCCATGGGGGGTGGCGCGCGCGGCGCGGTCCCATTGGTCCTTGCGTTCGCTGAGTTCACGCGCGCTGGCGAGGCTCTTTTCGGTGACCAGTTTTTCCAGCGCCGCCAGCCAGTGCAGATAATAGTCCTCGCCGCTGTCCCGCGCGCCTGCCGCCGCGATCTCCCGGCTCAGCGCGTGTGCCCATTCAGGCCAGGTGAACGCGCCCCTGGCGTGAAGTTCCACGGCCATGGCGAAGGCCTGGGCTTCCCAGGGCTCGCGAAACACCGGCCCCTCGTCATCTCGCGGCAGGGATGGCAGATCAGGCAGGCTCAAGATAGCTCTCCCACTGGTCGGCGTGGACATGATCGCGCGCATTGGCCTGTTCGCCCCACAATTCGCGGGCCGAAAACCGCACGCAATAGAGCCATTCCGGCTGATCGCCTCTGCCCGCCGCGCTGGCGTCGGGAAGCACATGAAACCCGTGAACCCGCACGATCTGGCCGGTATGCCCGCGCAGGTAGCGCGCGGCGCGGGTGTGGCCGGTGGGATGAAAATTGCGCACGCGCACGCCATCGCCGGGCCTGTATTTTTGCGGTGTGCCGCCGGCGGGCCGGTCGGCCGGCGCGCCGCGGGCGAGAACGCCTGCCACCTGATCGGCCCTGAGGACGGTCTTTACCGCCGCGCCAGGCGCGTCCGGCACGCCGCTTGCCATTTCCTCGCGCGTCGCAAGGCCGTTTTCCTCGATCAGGGTCTGCAGGCCCGCAAGCCAGATCTGGTAGTAGCTGCTGGCCAGATAGTCCGCCGGCGCCATGCGTTCGCGCGCATGGCGGCCCATGTCGATGGTCCACCCCCCCGCCGCCGCCATGGCAAGGCTCAGCGCCAGGGTGCGCCCTTCCCACGCGGCGTGAAAGGGCGGCTCGTCGTCCTCACGCATGATCGGTCCGAAGCCGTGCATGCCGCCCATGTCATGCGCGCCGTTCATGAGCCGGCCGCGTCCAGGTCCGCCGGGTCAAGCGCGACGCCGGTGCCGATCATGGAATCGCGGGTGACCAGGCGGGCGAGTTCGTCCTCGCTCCACCCGTCGGTTCCCTCCGGGCGCATGGGCACCACCAGATAGCGCACTTCCGCGGTCGAATCCCAGACCCTCACCTCGCGGGCCTCATCGATGGTCACCCCAAACTCGTCAAGCACCCCGCGCGGGTCGATCACCGCGCGCGAGCGGTAGGGTGCGGATTTGTACCACACGGGCGGCAGCCCCAGCACCGGCCACGGATAACACGAGCACAAGGTGCACACGACCATGTTGTGCACCTCGGGCGTGTTCTCGACCGCCACCATGTGTTCGCCCTGGCGGCCCGTGTGGCCGAGCGAGGCAATCGCCGCGGTGGCGTCGTCCAGCAGCCATTTCCGGAAATCCGCGTCGCACCATGCGCGCGCGACAACCCGCGCGCCGTTGCGCGGCCCCACCTTCGTTTCATAGGTTTCGATCAACGCATCGAGGGCAGCAGGGTCCACATAGCCCTTTTCGATGAGCAGGGATTCCAGTGCGCGCACCCGCAGCGCGGTATCGCTCAACTGCGAGCCCTCTGCGTGGTCATGGTGATGATCGTCATGAGCCATGGAATGGAAAACCCGGTTGCGCCAAGCGACAGTATCGGCGCAATGCTACGATCGCGCATAACGACGTGACAAGGAGAAACCGCCATGAGCGAGCCCGCCTTCAGCGATGTCAGGGCGTGTGTGTTCGATGCCTATGGCACCCTGTTCGATATTCATGCGCCGGTGGCCAGCGTCGCGTCCGCCATCGGCGGGGATGCCGATGCGCTGTCCAACCTGTGGCGCGCCAAGCAGTTGCAATATACCTGGCTCAGAAGCCTCATGGGGGTCTATGCGGATTTCTGGCAGGTGACCGGGGAGGCGCTGGATTTCGCGCTCGCGGCCCACGGCGTCGCGGACAAGGCCCTGCGCCGCAAGCTGATGGATCTCTATTTCACCATCGATGCCTATGGGGATGCGCGTTCCGGGCTTGCCGCGCTGCGCTCGGCGGGCTACCGAACCGCCATTTTGTCCAACGGCAATGCCAGGATGCTGGAGGGCGCGGTCGCCTCGGGCGGTTTGGGCGAGTTGCTCGATGAGGTGATTTCCGTGGACGAGATCGGCGTCTACAAGCCGGACCCGCGCGTCTACCGGCTTGCGGTCGGGCGGATGGGGCTCGCCGGGCCGGAACAGATCTGCTTTGTGTCCGCCAATCCGTGGGATGCGCAAGGGGCGGCGCATTTCGGCTTTCAGGTTGCGCGGGTCAACCGGTTTGGCATGCCGGACGACAATATTCCCGGCACCCCGAAAGCCCTGATCGACTCCATCGATGACCTCGCCGGAATGCTCTGAGCCTTCAGCGGCTCAGCGCCGCTCGATACGCACGAAGCGATCGATGCGAAGGTCGTCGAGATAGGCGTCAAGGGCCGATGTCAGGATATCCTGCTGGGTGCGCGAAAGCTGCTGTGCGGCGAGTTTCAGGCGCAGATAGCGCTCCTGTTCCAGGCGCACGCTGGTCTTGATGCGCGGCGGTACGGACCGGCGCCGTTCGACCACCGGGCTGACGGCGCGGCGGCGCCGGTCCGGTCCGCTATAGGCCGGCGTGTCAACGAGAGCGGGGGCGTGTTGCGCGTCATGGGGGGCCGGGCGCCGGCTGTCCGGGCGGGTGGCGCGCGCGCGCGAATAGGTGGTGGAGGTGCGGGCCGGCAAAGGCGGCTGTCCGGGGGCCTCGGGCTGCGGGTTGGCCACGCTCAAGGTCACGTCGCGAGGCACGCCGGGCGCCGATTTCCACGAAACCAGCGGCAGGTGCGGTGCAGGCGCGGACCGGGCGGTATTGATGCGCGCGTCGTCGTCATTGGGCCGGCGGTCATCGGCGAGCGGGTCGCGCACGGCGCGCAGACGGCCCGGCTCGCGGCCAAAGCCCCCGCGCGCGTCGCGCGAGCGGGCCATGCGGGCCGGCGGCTCCCCATCACCGAGGATGTCGCGCACCCGCTGCGTGCCGCGTGCCATAATTCCCGCTGAAAGCGTGGCGAAGCCATCATTCGTCATGGTCCGGTTTCCTGTTATTTTGCGTTCGTTTTCATCGGTGGATCGTGGGAGGCGTCAGACGCTGGCGCGTCGGCGCCCGAATGATCGGCTGGTGCGGTTCATGGCATTGAGGCTGGTGACGGTCTGGCGCATATGCGCCGGGTCGGGGACCCCGTTCAGCGTTTCGCTCATGCGTTCGAGCCTGTCGGCCAGATAGACCCACAATGCGCCGATTTCCTTTGCCGAGGGGCCGTTGGGCTTGACCTCCATCACCGTGCGCCCGTCGATCATGCTGGCGGCATAGTCCACCCGGTTGTGAATGAATCCGGGCGCGACCGTTCCGTGTTGCGACAGGGCGACGGCGGCATCCGATGTGATGCGCGCGCGCGCCGTCGCGCCGTTGACGACGAACACCATCGGCTTTTTGTGCCATTCCACGAGATCGACCGTCTGGCCGACGGCGCGGATGTCATGGGGGCTTGGCCGCGTCGGCAGCACGACGAGATCGGCGTATTTCAGGGAATCGGAAATGGCGCGGGTCATGGATGGCGGCGTATCGACGCAGACCAGGTCGTAGTTTTGCGCGCGCGCCTCCACAAGCCGGACGCGAAGGTCGGCCAGTTCCATCTTGATGCAGGCGGGTTCGGGGTCATGGCGGACCTCGGCCCACTGGGCGAGGCTGGCCTGCGGGTCGGTGTCGATCATGGCGACGCGGCCAAAGCCGGTGCGCGCCGCTTCCACCGCAACATGACCGCAAAGGGTGGTCTTGCCGGACCCTCCTTTTTGCGATGCGAATACGATCACTTGCATAGGCTGTCCTTTCGCTGGCCGCGCTGCCCGGTGCGCGAGCAGGTAGGGCCGGTGGCTTTGCGTGCTGCCGTTTCGAGGCAGATCGGCCCGTTCGTGATGACGGGCTGTGCCCGATTATGGCGGCAGCCTAGCCCAATCCCTTTAAAACGAGGTCAAATTCAAAGATTTATTTGATGATAAATTTCTGAAATATTTCGAAAAAACCGGCCGCTGGCCGCCGATGCGCCGGCGCGCTGGCGCGCCGGCATGTTGGCGGCACGAAAGCTCCAGCCGATACGGTGAGCACCCGGGGCCCGCGCCCCAACCGGGCAAGGCCCGGCAAATGAAGCCAGCCCTAGCCGCCCATCATGGTGCGCGGCAGCCAGGTGACGATGCCGGGAAAGGCGAGCAGCACGCCCACCGTCACCACATCGGCGATGAAAAACGGCGCGATGCCGCGAAACACGGCACTCAAGGGTATGTCCGGTCTGACCCCGTGGACGACATAGCAATTGAGCCCGATGGGCGGGGTGATCAGGCAGATCTCGGCCATCTTGACGACGATGATGCCGAACCAGATCGGATCATAGCCGAGCGCCACGACGGCCGGATAAACGACCGGCAGGGTCAGGATCAGCATGCCGATGGCATCCATGAACATGCCCAGCACCGCATAGCCGAGCAAAATGGCGATCATGATCAGCACCGGCGGCATGTCGAGGCTGGCGATCCATTCCGCGAACGCGCCGGGCAGGCCGGCAAAGCCCATGAAGCGGACGAAGATCAGCACGCCCCAGATCAGCGAAAAGATCATCACCGTCATTTTGGCGGTCTCGACCAGCGCGCCGCCCAGGGCCTTGCGCGTCATGCCTTTGGCAAGGGCGATGACGAACACGACAAAGGCGCCCAGCGCGCCGGCCTCGGTGGGCGTCGCCCAGCCGAAGTAGATCGCCGAGAAGATAATGGCGACGACGGCGACGATAGGGGTGGTGCCGGGCAGCGAGCGCCACCGTTCAGACCAGGTGTAGCCGGTGATCGGGCTTCCGATTTCCGGGCGCAGTTTCGCCATGATGACAATCAGCGCGACGTAGATCATGGCCGAGACCAGGCCGGGAAGAAAGCCCGCGAGCAGCAACGCGCCGACCGATTCCTCAACGATAATGGCGTAGATCACCAGAATGGCGCTGGGGGGGATCAGGGAGGCCAGCGTGCCGCCCGCCGCGACGACGCCCGCCGCCAGCGCCTTGTCGTAACGCGCCTTGAGCATGTCGGGAATGGCGATGCGCGCGAACACGGCGGCCGTGGCGACGGATGCGCCCGACACGGCGGCAAATCCGGCGGTGGCGAAAACGGTCGCGACCGCCAGCCCCCCGGGCAGCCAGCCGATCCATTTGCGCGCGGCGTCGAACAGCGCCTGGGTCAGGCCCGCATAGAACGCCAGAAAGCCGATCAGGATGAACAGCGGCAGGACCGACAGCGGATAGGTGACGGATTTGGAATGGGGAATGGTGCCGGCAATGCCGGCGCCGGCCTCCCAGCCGATCAGCGAAACAAGCCCGACCATGCCGACCGCGGCCGCCGCATAGACCACGCGCACGCCGATCAACACCATCACCAGCAGCGCAACAATGCCGACGATGCCGACGGATAGCGGGTCGGACATCGCTCAGGCTCCCTTGTCCACGAGCGCCTCGCGCGCGGCGGCCTCCGCAAGGTCTTCCACGCTCGCCGGCAGGGGCACCGCGATGGGGGCGGCGGCCGGATTCCTGACCAGCCGCCAGAACCCGGCGATCTGCAGCGTCAGCCGCAGCAGCAAGATGGCGAAAGCGACCGGCACCAGCATTTTCCACGGCCAGGTGATATACTCCGCGTCAATCGTAGTATCGCCGTTGTTGAACGCCCGAACGCCATGCTGAAACGCATACCAGCCGAGAACAGCGATCACCGCGAACGCGATCAGGGTGGATGCGAGTTCCGCACCCCACTTGACCCGGCCCGCCAGCCGGTTGACCAGGATTTCCATGCGCACATGGCCCCCAAGCTGCTGGCAATAGGCGATCGGCAGCAGGGCGAACACCACCATCGCCAGTTCCACGATGTCGATATAGCCGAAGATCGGGGCGTTGAAGAGCTTGCGGCCGAGCCCCTGCACGATGCCCAGGATCATCAGCAGGAAGATGACGACCCCGGAAACGAGCGCGCTTGCGTATTCGACGCGGCCGAGCCGCTGGTCGAAATACGCAAGCCAGCGCTCGCCGCGCGATTGCGGATCTGCGGCCACGCTATTTTGCCGCGGCCGCTGTATCCATGATCAGCTTGACCAGGCCCGCCGCATCGAACTTCGACTGATTGTCGGCAATCCACTTGTCGATCACCGGCTTGCCGGCGGCCTTGCGGAACGCGGCCAGTTCGGCGTCGCTATAGACAATCTTGGTCAGCCTTTTTTCGAGCATCGGCAGGTTTTTCTTGTCGATGTCGATATAGGCCTGGACCTGGGCCTTGACGACCTCCGGGCGCAAGTCGGCGATCAGCTTCTTGTATTGTTCGGGAAGCTTGCCGTACGCGGTCTTGTTGAACACCACCGGGCAGTCCGCCGATCCCGGCGACAGGTTCGATGTATACCAGTCCGTCACCTCGTGAATCTTATAGGCGACATGGCTGTAGGTGAACGGGAACGAGGCCGCATCCATGGTGCCGCGCTGAACCCCGGTATACACCTCCGTCGCGGTGGTCGTCGTCGGGATGGCGCCGAGCACCTTCATCGCCTGACCGACGCCGCCGCCGGCGCGAACCCTCAGGCCCTTCCAGTCATCCAGCGTGCGCGGCGGCTTGCCCTTGCCGAGAAACTCGTATTGCGGCAGATAGGTCGAGACATAGAGCATCGCGTTCCAGCGATCCATCTCCTTGACCACGTCGGGATGTTTGTAGACCGCATCGCGCACCGCCACGTTCTGCTTCCAGTCGCCGATCGGCAGGAACGGCATGGTCAGAACCATGAGCGCCGGGTTCTTGCCGGGATGATAAAAGTTGCAGAACATGGTGGCTTCGAAGGCGTTGAGTTTCAGCCCGTCGAGATTTTCCCGGTTCTTCGACAGCGCGCCGCCATAGTGAATCTTGATGGTGAATTTGCCGCCGGTCTTTTCCTTCAGCCTGGCGGCCAGCGTCTCGATACCCGCGGTAAAGGCCCGGGGCTTGCCCCAGGCGGAAAAATTCCAGCGCACTTCCGGCCCGCTGACTTCCGCGGTCTGCGCCTGCAGGGCGCCGGCCACCGGAGCGGCGGCGAATCCCATGGCGGCGATAAGAGTGAGCGCGATCCTTCGGTTCATGATTGATTTCCTCCCTTGAACACTCGTGGTGCTGGCCGGAAGCATAAAGCGGCACGCGCGTCCCTGGCAAGTCAGATCGCACACGCGGCGGGGCCGGGCGCCGCCTGAGCTATCGGGCCGCAGCCCGCGGCCCGCGCCGCGCGCGGACCGCATCGCCAAACGCTTCAAACAGCCTGCGCGAATGCGCATTGTCCCTGGCCCTGTATTCCGGATGCCATTGAACCCCCAGCGTGAATGCGGCCGCCTCGTCCGCGGATACCGCTTCGATGACCCCGTCGGGGGCTCTGGCCTCCACGCTCAGTCCCGGCGCGAGGGTGGCGATGGCCTGACGGTGCAGCGAGTTGACGGGGATCTCGCGCTCGCCAAGGATCGCGTGCAGCATCCCGCCGGCGGTGATCGTGATTGTGTGGTTCGCGCCGTAGCGCTTGTCGGGATCATCGTGTTTCGGCGCGCGGTGGTCGCGCATGCCCGGCTGGTCCTGAACTTCGGCGATCAGGGTGCCGCCAAGCGCCACGTTGAGTTCCTGAATGCCGCGGCAGATGGCGAACACCGGGACGCCCGCCCCGACCGCATGGCGGATCAGCCCCAGGCTGGTCGCATCGCGCGCGCGGTCATGGGGCCGGGTATCGGGGCCGGGCCTGGCGCCATAGTTTTGCGGGTGCACGTTGGACAGGGCCCCGGTCAGCAGCACGCCGTCGAGACGCGCCACATAGCGCTCCATGCCGGCAGGCGCGCCGGCGGGAACGATGACCGGCAGCACACGGCTGATTTCGGCCAGCGGGCGCAGGTATTTCTCGCCCGCCCTGTGAAAGGCGAGGCCGTGATCGGTGACGATGTCCGCCGGCACACCGACGATTGGCAGCAGATCGCGTTTCGGCATTTTGAGACAGGCTCTCGGGGTTTCGGGCACGCGCCGGCTCGAAGCGGTTTTGCTATGCTCCAGTCCGTTATGGCCGGCGGGTTTTGTCAACCGCTTGTGTTTTCCCGGCGCATGGTCTTTTATGCCCCGTGCGACAGTCTGGGGCGGCAGTCTGGCGGGGCTTTGTGCCGACGGCATTTGCCATTTGCTTGAGAGAACCGGGGGTGTGAGTTGCAATCGACAGGCGGCCCTGATAAAGGTCAATACGGTTGACCTGATCTTTATACGGCATCAAGACCGTTTCGCACAAACGATCAGTACTTTGTTATAGGGAGAAATACCGATGGATCGCAGAAAGTTTATCAAGGGCGCCGGCATAGCCGCCGGTGCGACCGCAGCCTCGACGCTGGCGGCGCCGGCTATTGCGCAAAAGCGCGTCGAAATGGTTATGGTCTCGACCTGGCCGCGCGATTTTCCGGGCCTGGGCACCGGCGCGCAGCGTCTGGCCAAGCGCATCAACGACATGTCCGAAGGCCGCATTCAGGTGCAATATTACGCCGCCAAGGAGCGCGTCGGCGCGTTCGACTCGTTCGACGAAGTCGCGTCCGGCAACGCGCAGGCCTATCACGCCGCGGACTATTACTGGAAAGGCAAGCATCTCGGCTGGTCCTATTTCACCGCCGTGCCGTTTGGCCTGACCTACACGGAAATGAACGCCTGGATCCATTTCGGCGGCGGCCAGCAGTTGTGGGACAAGGTTGCCGGCGAATTCGGCCTGAAATGTCTGGCGGCCGGCAATACCGGCGTGCAGATGGGCGGCTGGTTCCGCAAGGAAATGAACTCGCCTGACGATTTCAAGGGCCTGAAAATACGTATTCCCGGTCTCGGCGGCGACGTGCTGGCGAAACTCGGCGCCTCCCCGGTGTCCCTGCCCGGCGGACAGATTTACGAAAATCTGGTTTCCGGCGCGGTGGACGCGACCGAGTGGGTCGGCCCCTGGAACGACCGCTTCATGAAATTCTATGAAGCGGCCAAGTTCTATTATTATCCGGGCATGCACGAGCCGGGCTCGATGCTTGCATTCGGCATGAACAAGAAGTGGTGGGAAGGTCTGTCGAAGTCCGACCAACTCATCATCAAGGCCGCCTGTGGCGAGGAAAACGATGTCATGATGGCCGAATACAACTGGAAGAGCGGTGACGCCTTGAGGGATCTCGTCGAGAACCAGGGCGTCAAGCTGAAAAAGTTCAACGACGACATCTATGATGCCTTCGGCAAGGCGGCCAAGGAGGTCTTCGAGACCGTTCGTGCGCACTCCAAGCTCGCGGCCGAGATTCACGAAAGCTTCCTTGTCGCACGCCAGAACCTGGGCGGCTGGTCGAAGATTTCCGATCAGGCCTACGTTGAGCAGCGCAACCGCGTGCTTGGTGTCTAACCGCCTCGGGAGCGATTTCGCGTAAGTCCAACGACGCGCCGGAGTGGAGCCCGTTTGCGGGCTCCGCTCCGATTTTCCGCCATTTGGGGTCATCGCGGTACGATGTGGCTGAACACCAGCAAGACGAATCCGGCACAGTGATGGCGGCTGCGAACGAACCCGCGGCGAAGGGCGTCGATGGGAAGGCGTCGGGGCCGCCGGCAATGATACCGCTCACGCGCATGTTCTCCCTGGTCGTTGTCGCGGTGACCTTTGGTTTCGTGTTCAATAATTTTCTTATTTTCTGGGGCGGATGGCCGGGGCTGCCTGATTTCTTCGCGCATGTGGGCGTGCCGGGTTTCGCGCCTCTGCGCACGGCGCTGGAGCCGGGCGCCGTGATGCTGGGCGCAACGCAGGTTGCGCTTTACGGCATTGCAATCGCCGGCGCGATCGCGTTCGTCCTGCGCACCCCCGACCGCACCATGCACGCGGATGCGGAGTTGCTGTCGAACATCGTCAATTATATCGTGCGCGGCTGTTTTTGGGGAATTTTGCTGATCGGCATCGTCGATGCGGCCATTTCGTTCATGCGGGTTGAAGGGGTTTTGCAGAATTTCGTCGGCGCCGCGCTGGCCGAAGATATCGGGCGCAACAGTTTTCGCGGCACCTATATCCACTATCCGCTGATTCTGGCAGGGTTCGTCATCGCCGTATTTGTCCGCGATCTCGGATTTCACTGGCTTGCGCTGCTGATCGTGATTGCCGAGTTCCAGATCGTGATCTTCCGCTTCGTGTTCTCCTACGAGCAGGCGTTCATGGCCGATCTGGTGCGCATGTGGTACGGCGCGCTGTTCCTGTTCGCCAGCGCCTATACGCTGATTGAGGAGGGTCATGTGCGCGTCGATATCCTTTATGCCGGCTTCTCAAGACGCGGCAAGGCGTGGGCCAACATGGTCGGCTCCATCGTGCTCGGGGCGCCGCTGTGCTGGGTCATTCTGGCCATGGGGATGTGGACCAAGTCCAACGTCATCAACGGGCCGCTGCTGTCGTTCGAGGTGACCCAGCAGGGCTTCGGCCTGTATGTCAAATATCTGCTGGCGGGCTTTCTGCTGGTTTTTGCCCTCACCATGCTCATTCAGTTCATGGGCTATTTTCTGAGAAGCGCGGCAATTCTGCTGCGCGCACCGGGCTCGCAAGCCGCCGCCCCCGCACCGGCGACAGCCGCAACCGGGTCGGCCGCGGCTGCGAAAGACTAGGGCCGGATCATGGAACTCGTCTTTCTCGTCGTATTGATTGTTCTGATGGTCGCGGCCCTTGGGGCCGGCTATCCGGTGGCGTTCTCCCTGCCGGGCTCGGCGGTTCTCACGATCGTGCTCGCCGCGGTGTTCGGCTATCTGTTCGAAGGGCGGGTGGACGCCTATTTCTATCACGGCAATCCGCTGCAATGGCTCAATGCGGGGGTGACCAACTTTCGCGGCATCTACTGGCAGGCGGAACGCGACACGCTGATCGCCATTCCGCTGTTCATTTTCATGGGCATCATGCTGGAGCGCTCGAAAATCGCCGAAGACCTGCTGGTCACCATGGCCCAGTTGTTCGGTCCGCTTCCCGGTGGCCTCGGCATTTCGGTGGTTCTGGTGGGCACGCTGCTGGCCGCGACCACCGGCATCGTCGGCGCCACCGTGGTCGCCATGGGCCTGATTTCCCTGCCGGTCATGCTGCGCAACAACTATTCCCATGCCCTGGCGACGGGCACGATCAACGCATCGGGCACTTTGGGCCAGATCATCCCCCCTTCCATCGTTTTGATCATTCTCGCCGACCAGCTTTCCAATGCGACCGATCAGGCCGCCTCGCTGCGGACCGCGGAGTACAAGCTTGCCACCGGAAATTCGGTGCTGCCGCCGGAATTCGGCATCGTTTCCACCAGCGCCGGCGACATGTTTCTGGGCGCTTTCCTGCCGGGCATGGTGCTGGTCGGCCTCTATATCGCCTATATTCTGACCTTCGCGCTGCTGCGTCCCAAACTTGCCCCGGCCGCCCCCTTCAAGGGCAGCTACGACCGCAAGTTTGTCGCTCGCGTGGTTATGGTGCTGGTGCCGCCGCTGACCCTCATTTTCGTGGTGCTCGGCTCGATTGTGATGGGCATAGCGACAGTCAATCAGGCAGGGTCCATCGGCGCCATTGGCGCGATGATCATGGCCGGCTACCGTTTGATGGAAGGCAAGCGCGGCGCCTATTATCCCGCAATACTGGCGTTGGTCTCGGTGGTCGTGCTGGCGGTGATCCTCAGATATCACTCCATCAACGTCAAGAATATCGTCACCCAGGCCGACGTAATCGCCGTCATTCTTGCCGCCATCGCGTCGTTCACACTGCTGGTGGCGATCATCTGGAGCGGCTGGCGGGCGTTCAGGTTCAACAGCACCCTTCAGGGCGTCATGCTGGAAACCGCCAAGACCACATCGCTGGTGTTCATCATTCTGATCGGCGCGGCGATGCTGACCTCGGCGTTTCGCGCCTTTGGCGGCGAAGATCTCGTGCGCGATTTCCTGTCCGGCCTGCCGGGCGGGTTCATATCCAAGTTCGTCGTGGTGATGGCGGTCATATTCTTCCTCGGATTCTTTCTCGATTTTATCGAGATCGCGGTGGTCGTGGTGCCGATTATCGCGCCGATCCTGCTGGCCGATCCGTCCGCCAATATCACCGCCGTGTGGCTGGGCGTGATGATCGGCGTCAACATGCAGACGAGCTTTCTCACCCCGCCATTCGGGTTTGCGCTGTTTTATCTGCGCGGTGTCGCGCCGGCCGTGGTGCGGACCATTTCCATGTACAAGGGCGTCGTGCCCTATATCATCCTGCAACTGGTGGGGCTGGCGATCGTCGGCTTCTATCCGAAGCTGGTCAACTACCTGCCGAACAAGGTGTATCTGACTTCGGAGACCGCGCCCCCACCTCGCAATCCAAGGCTGCAGGCCTGTCTTGAGGAATATCTGTTCGATGTCTATGAGCGCGACGGCGCCGCGCTGCGCACGGCGATCGCCAAGGCCCGCACGCTCGATCTCAGCTATCTGCCGAAGGAATACCAGAGCGACATGTCCCGCGGGCTGAAGAAAGCCGAACAGACCTTCGACCTGGTGAAGGCCGTGACGACGGCCGCGGCCGCGGTCAATGCCTATAAGCCCACCTACCGCCCGCTCCACACCGAGATGCGCGATATCCGCGTCGAGCTGGATGTGGCGCTGCGCCGCCTCAACAAGCTGAACAATGATCGCCGCAACCTGGCGCGCGAAGACAATGCGGACAAGGAGGAACTGGGCGAACTGGACCGGCGGATCGAGGAGATGCGCGCCCAGGTCGCCCGGATTCGTGCAACGAAGCCGGAAGGCTGGGATGAAATAAATGCGCGTTTCCGCGCGCTGGCGGCCGCGGAAACAAAAGCGCGGCGCGCCTATCGCCGAAATGTCGATGATGCCTACGAGCCCCTGCCCAATCTGATAAAGACGATTGGCGCGGTGGAGGCACTGGCCGCCCTCAAGCCGGATATCGAGGCGCTGGGCGCGGTGATCGCCCGGGACGATCCGCAAACGGCGATCGCGGCGATAAAGGACGTCACCAGACCGCTCAACAAGATCGCCGGCGTTGACGCCATACGCTCGAACCTGTCGAACGCCCGCCGGGCGCTGCGCAAGGGCAGGCTGGACCGCGTCAAGTCAGCGGAATTCCTGGCGATGGCGATGGACGCCTATAACAGCGAGCTTGCATGGCGCCGCCGCGCGCAGAGCGAACTGGTGTCCGGGCTGGTCGAATATGACAAGGCCATCCGGGGCACGATCGGGATCAGGGGGCAGGAGCAACTGTCCCGCGATCAGGCCAACGCGATCGCCGGCTGCCAGTCGGTACACCGCGATATCTCGCTGAGCTTCTAGGGTCCCGGCCGCGGGGGTGATCCCGGAACAACGCAAGGTGCGGCGCGGGTCTCATGTGGACGCAGCCCGCTCCAGACCGTAGACTGGCTTGCCCTGCGCCCGCGGCAGGGGCGGCGGCGGCGCGTTGCAGGGCGCCGTTCCTTTGCATTCGATCCCGTGGAGGCTGATCCGTTGCGCGTACTCGACAAGTTCGACCTGAAGGGCAGGGTCGCGATCGTCACCGGCGCGTCCAGCGGGCTGGGCTGGCGGTTCGCCCAGGTGCTGGCGGGGCAGGGCGCGCGGGTGGTCGTGGCGGCGCGCCGGACCGACCGGCTCAAGACCCTGAAGGGCGAAATCGAGGCGGCGGGAGGCGAAGCGCTGGCGCTCGAACTGGATGTTTCTTCCACACGCAGCATCCTCGCTGCGCTCGATCAGGCGAAAAAGCACTTCGGCGCCCTTGATATTCTGGTGAACAATGCCGGGCGGGCGCTTGAAAAATGGGCGCTTGACGTTTCCCCCGACGACTGGCGCGCGATCATGAGCACCAACCTCGACGGGGTCTGGTTCGCAGCCCAGAGCGCGGCGCGCCAGATGATCGAGGCGGGCAAGGGCGGCACGATCATCAATACCGCCTCGGTGCTGGGGCTCGGCGTTTCCAAGATCACCACTCCTTATGCGATCTCGAAAGCCGCCGTCGTGCAGCTGACACGGGCGCTGGCGCTGGAATTCGCCCGCCATGACATTCGCGTCAATGCGATTGCGCCGGGCTATATCCGCACCGAAATCAACCAGCATTTTCTCGATACCGAAGCAGGCCGGAACATGCTCAGGCGCGTGCCGCAGCGCCGCTTCGGCGAGCCCGAAGACCTCGATGGCGTGCTGCTGCTGCTGGCCAGCGATGCCTCCAGCTTCATGACCGGATCGATCATCACGGTGGATGGCGGCCAGCTTCTAGATATCTCGTAAAACAGGGGCCCTGACATGGATTTCACACTTTCGGCAGAGACCGAAAAACTGCTGGAGAAACTGCGCGGCTTCATCGCCGAGGAGGTGATGCCGCTGGAACACGACCGCGCCAACTTCAACGAATACGAGAACATCTGCACCGATGTCCTGGACAAGGTCCGGGTCAAGGCCAGGAAGG
>JALURZ010000011.1 GCA_027058735.1 Hyphomicrobiales bacterium
CCGTTCACGCAACAGGCGGGCGGGACAACATCGCTGAACGACCCCGATTGCGCCCTGTTGCGCACGGTGCTCATCAACGACTACCGCCGTATCCTGCTCAAGGACCCGCAATTGCCCGAACCGTTATTGCCGGCGGACTGGCGCGGCCATGACGCGCGCAATCTGTGCCGGGAGATCTACCGCCTTGTCCACGTGCGGGCCGGGCGGTATCTGGCGGGCCGCCTGAGACACCGCGGCGACGGGCGGGCAAGCCGCGCGGCCCGCTACCGGCGGCGGTTCGGCGGGCTGGACGAAGAAGAGCGCGCGCGGCGCTGAAGCCCTCACAAGGCGCGCCACAGACTGTGGAAGTGATGAACCGGTCCGTGCCCGGCCCCCACATCCAGTTCATCGGCCGCCCGGATGGCCTTGCCAACATAGCGCTTGGCCAGCACCACGGCCTCGTTCATGGGCAGACCATGGGCAAGGTTGGCGGCAATCGCCGAGGACAGGGTGCACCCGGTGCCATGGGTATTGGCGGTCGCGATGCGTTCATCGACGAGGCGGATTTCGCTCTCGCCGTCAAAATAGACATCGGTGCTGTCGCCTGCCCCCAGATGCCCCCCCTTGAGAACAACCCGCGCGCCCAGCCCGTGCAGCCTGCGCGCCGCCCGACACATTTCCTCCAGTGACCCCGCCACCGGTTCGTCGAGCAACCGGGCGGCCTCGGGCAGATTGGGCGTGATCAGCGAGGCGCGCGCGATCAATACGCTCTTGAGCGCGTCGATGGCCTCATCGCGCAGCAGGGCATCGCCGCTCTTGGCGATCATGACGGGATCGAGCACGACATGAGCGGGGCGGTATCTGTCGAGCCCGCGCGCGACCGCGGCGATGGTGGCGGCATTGTTCAACATGCCGATTTTGACCGCAGCGACGTTCAGATCCGAAAAGACCGCGTCCATCTGGGCTTCGACAAAGTCGGGCGGCACGTCCCCGACCGCGCTGACGGCTTTCGTGTTCTGGGCGGTGAGCGCGGTAATGACCGAACAGCCATAGACCCCGAGGGCGGAAAATGTCTTGAGATCGGCCTGAATGCCCGCGCCACCGCCGCTGTCGGACCCGGCGATCGTCAGGGCGATCGGCGGTATGCTCATGGCGGCATCTCCCGGGAAACGTTTTCGACCGCAGCACAAATGCTTCGCGCCGCATCTTCAACCGATGGTTTCATGAACAGCGCGGAGATGACCGCGACCCCGTGCGCCCCGGCCCTGATGGCGTCCGGCGCATTGCGCGCGGTGATGCCGGCAATGGCGTAGATCGGCCTGCGCGGCGCGCGCGTCTTCAGGCTGGCGCACAATCGGGCGAGCCCGCTTGGCCCCAGGGGCGCAAGCGCATCCGCCTTGCTCGATGTCACGGCAAAGGGGCCGATGCCGAAATAATCCGCAACGGCGATGTCGGCGGTCTCCGCTTCGGCCTCGTTGTGGACGGTCGCGCCGATGATGGCGCCGCGGCCAAGCATGTCGCGCGCGATCCGGGGCGGCAGGTCATGGGCGCCGAGGTGAACCCCGTCCGCCCCGCTGGCCAGCGCGATATCGGCCCGGTCATTGATGATGAGGGGCACGCCATGGGCAGCGGTAATGTCTTTCAGCGTTCTGGCCAGTGCGATGATGTCACGCGCGCGCGCGGCCTTGTGGCGCAGTTGCACCATGCCCGCCCCACCCCTGATCGCGGCCGTCACATCGCCCGCGATATCGCCCGAGCGCGAGCGCGCGGGATCGGCGATGGCGTAAAGCGCGACCATCAGACCTCCAGCTTCATGCGCTGTTTCAGCACAAGGGCGTCGATGCGGTAAATCGCGTCAAGAAAATGGGCCGCGAACGTGCCGGGGCCGGCACACAGCTCCGCTGCCGTTTCCCCGGCAATGCCCATGACCGCAAGCGCGCATACCGCCGCCAGCACGCGGTTCTCCTCAACGGCGCAGAAGGCGGCCATCACCGCCGAGCCGGCGCAGCCGAGGGTGGTGACCCGCGCCATCATCGCATCGCCATTGCTCAACGTCACCGCGGCGCGCCCGTCACAGACCCGGTCGCGCGCCCCGGTCCTGACGACCGCAACCCCCAGCGCGCGCGCCGCCGCATCCGGCGTGTCGTGGCCGGCCAGGCCCAGCAGCGTCTCGATTTCGCTGGCATTGGCGCGCAGGATGGCCGGCCCGCCCCCAAGGAGTTCCAGCGCCAGATCGGCGCGCGAGGGAGAGCGGTTCACCAGCACCGGATCGAGAACCCAGGGCAGATCGTCGCGTTCGCAGACCTCGAGCGCCCGGGAGATCGCCTCGCGGCGCTCCTCATCGAGGGTTCCCAGATTGACCAGCAGCGCGTCCGCGCCGGCGACGAAGGCGCCGATTTCGCGCGGCGCGATGGTGAGGCTGGGCTGCGCGCCGAGCGCCAGCAGGACATTGGCGGTGAAGTTCTGCGCGGCTGAACTGGTGATGCAGTGAACGCGCGGCGCACGGGCGCGCAGAGCGCCAAGCGCCTCGCCCGCGCGGACCGGGTATGCCGAACCCGCGCTCATCAATCCTGTCCGCCGCGCACCTGCAGATTCCGGATGCTCATCGCTCTCAATCCCTCCGCCAGCATGATCTGGATCAGGTTCATCGGGTTGGCGACGGCGCATTCGCCTCTCAGCCCTGAGGATTGAATATCCCACGGGGGCGCACCCCGTTGACGCGTGCGCGCTCAATTTACGCGGCGAACGATGCCCCAGGCAACTCAATATTGAGCGGGACAAAGCCTTCTGCTACACAGGCCCGCGCTTGGCGTCTTTGGGACCTGTTCGATGATACCGCGTTATTCACGGCCCGAGATGGCCGAAATCTGGACGCCGGAAGCCAAATTCCGGATCTGGCTCGAAATCGAGACCCATGCCTGCGACGCCCAGGCGGAACTGGGCGTCATCCCCAAATCGGCCGCCAGGGCGGTGCGCGACAAGGGCGCGTTCGATATCGCCCGCATCGACGAGATCGAGCGTGAGGTCAAGCATGACGTCATCGCCTTTCTCACCTCTTTGGCCGAACATGTGGGCGAGCCGGCGCGCTTCGTGCATCAGGGCATGACCTCGTCGGACATACTGGATACCTGCTTCAACGTGCAGCTTGTGCGCGCCGCCGATGTGCTGATCGGCGATGTGGAGAGACTGCTGGAGATGCTCAAACGCCGGGCGCATGAGCACAAGAACACGGTGTGTATCGGGCGCAGTCACGCCATTCATGCCGAGCCGACCACGTTCGGTCTCAAGCTGGCGCAGGCCTATGCGGAGTTCGACCGCAACAGGGCGCGCCTTGTGACGGCACGCGCGGAGATCGCGACCTGCGCCATTTCCGGTGCGGTGGGCACCTTCGCCAGCATTGATCCGCGCGTGGAGGCCCATGTCGCCAGGGCCATGGGGCTTGCGATCGAGCCGATCTCCACCCAGGTCGTTCCGCGCGACCGCCATGCGGCGTTCTTTTCCTGCCTTGGGGTGGTGGCCAGTTCGCTGGAACGCCTGGCCACCGAAATCCGCCACCTGCAGCGCACCGAGGTGCTGGAGGTGGAGGAATTTTTCTCCGAAGGGCAAAAAGGCTCATCGGCCATGCCCCACAAGCGCAATCCGGTCCTGAGCGAAAACCTCACCGGTCTTGCGCGCATCGTGCGCAGCGCGGTGGTGCCGGCGCTGGAAAACGTCGCGCTGTGGCATGAGCGCGATATTTCGCATTCATCCGTCGAACGCGTGATCGGCCCCGACGCGACCATCACGCTCGATTTCGCGCTGAACCGGATGGCCGGCGTGATCGACAAGCTGATCGTCTATCCCGGCAATATGGCGGACAATATCGACAGGCTCGGCGGGCTGATCCATTCCCAGCGCGTGCTGCTGGCGCTGACCCAGGCGGGCCTGGCGCGCGAACAGGCCTACCGGCTGGTGCAGCGCAACGCCATGAAGACCTGGCGCGGGGAAGGCAGTTTCCTCGCCTTTCTGAAAGACGACGAAGAGGTCGCGAATGCACTCAGCGCGGAAGAGCTCGACGATCTGTTCGACCTCGCCTATCACCTCAAGCATGTCGATACGATCTTCGATCGCGTGTTCGGCTAGTCCGCGCTCGCGGATGCGATCAAGGCCTTGGTCCCGAGGCCCACAATGGCGCCGTCATTTGACATCGGAATGAAGTGAAACCCCATCTTCCGGTAGTCACGGGCAAGTTCCGGCGTGCCGGCATAGATACCCGCGAAGGCGCCTGCGGCGATCGCCTTTTTCGCGATCAGGGCCGCGCCCTCCCTGGCGCGCGGCGCATTGACATCGTCATTGGCGCCTTCGCTCAAGGACACCGCCAGATCGCGCGGGCCGACAAAGACACCGTCGATGCCCGCGATTTCGAGAATATCGTCGAGAGCGTCCAGAGCGGACCGGCTTTCGATCATCGCCCAGGTGATGGTCTCGCGATTGGCACCGGTCAGGTATTCCGCGGCACTCAGGCCGAAAATCGAGCAGACCGGGGATGGCGCGAAGCTGCGCGAGCCGATGGGCGGATATTTGGCGGCCGAGGCCAGCCATTGCGCATCGCCCGGCGTATTGACCATCGGGCAGATGATGCCCGACGCCCCGGCGTCGAGGGCGCGGCCGATCATGCCGCCGTCGCCCACCGGCACCCGCACGATGGCCGGCCTGCCCGCACCGACAATGGCGCGCACCATGCCGGTCATCGCGGAATGGGGAACCTGGGCATGCTGCATGTCGATGGTCACCACCGGCCAGTCGGCGACCGCCAGCGCGGTGGCGAGCTGGACGCTGGGCGTGCCGGTCCACGCGCTGAACACTGTGGCGCGGGGTTCCAGAAGTTTGCGCAGGCTGCGAAAGGGCATCGGTCGGACCATCCCGGGTTTGCGTGCCGACCGCGCCGGTCAGGCTTCCTGCTGCACTTCGATGAGGGCCTTTTCCATCAGTTCATCCATGGTGCGGCGGATCTGGTGATCGGACTGGTCCACGCCCTTGGCGTCGAAATCCTGGCGGATGCGGCGAAACACGTCATCATCGCCCGGCTCGATGAGATCGGCCTTGATGATTTCCTTGGCATAGGCCTCAGCCGCATCGCCCTCCAGGCCCATAATCTCGGCCGCCCACGCACCAAGCCATTTGTTGCGCCGCGCTTCGGCCTTGAACTGCATTTCACTGTCATGGGCGAACTTGCGTTCAAACCCTTCTTCCCGCTTGTCAAAACTACTCATGAAACGTCAAACCTCCACGAAACCTGCCGGGATATTCCCGCCGTCGCGCATAGGGATAGCCTGCGCGGCGCGTCAGATCAACAGCAGCTTCTCAAGGACCTGGCGGGAATTCGCGAACGGGAAAAAGTCCTGTGGACGTTGCGATCTTCGCATTGTCTGGGGAAGTGTCTTGAGATAGCGTCGCCAGGCGTAGGCGCGACGATTCGCGCGCGGCGCATTTTCATGCCGCTGCGTGTTCACGCCGCCGCGTGGAGACCGACCCGGCAATCAGACAGGATCTCAGCAATATGGCCCGCCGCAGGATTTTATACGAAGGCAAGGCGAAGGTGCTCTATGCCGGACCCGAACCGGGAACCCTGGTCCAGCATTTCAAGGATGACGCCACCGCGTTCAACGCGGAAAAGCGCGACACCGTGGAGGGCAAGGGGGTCCTGAACAACCGCATCTCGGAATATGTTTTTTCCCATTTGAACGAGATCGGCGTGCCCACTCATTTCATAAAACGGCTCAATATGCGCGAACAACTGGTTCACGAGGTTGAGATTATTCCGGTCGAGGTTGTGGTGCGCAACATCGCGGCGGGCTCGATCACCAAGCGGCTGGGCGTTGAGGAAGGCACCCGCCTGCCCCGCTCCATCATCGAGTTCTTCTACAAGAGCGACGAACTGGGCGATCCGATGATATCCGAAGAACACATCACGGCGTTCGGCTGGGCGAACCCCCAGGAGATCGACGACATGATGTCGCTCGCCATCCGGATCAACGATTTCCTGGGCGGAATGTTCGCGGCCATCGGCATCCGGCTGGTGGATTTCAAGCTGGAGTTCGGGCGCCAGGTCGAAAACGACATGGTGCGTACCATCCTGGCCGATGAAATCAGTCCCGACACCTGCCGGCTGTGGGACGCGCAGACCAACAACAAACTGGACAAGGACCGTTTCCGCCGGGATATGGGCGGGCTGGTCGAAGCCTATCGCGAGGTTGCCCAGCGGCTCGGCATCCTGCAGGAAAACGAACCGATCAAAACCAGGGGACCGGTTCTGGTGAAATAACCCGAACCCGGGCGCAGGGCTGATCGCGGCCATGAAAGCCAATATCAAGATCACCCTCAAGAACGGTGTCCTCGACCCCCAGGGCAAGGCCATTTCCCACGCCCTGGAGGCGCTGGGGTTCAGCGGCGTCGATAGTGTGCGCCAGGGCAAGCTGATCGAAATCGAACTGGCCGAAAGCGATGCGGACAGGGCGCGCCAGTCCCTCGACGACATGTGCCGCAGACTGCTCGCCAACACGGTCATCGAAAACTACGAAATCGAGATTCTGGGCTGATGAAGTCGAGCGTCATTGTTTTCCCCGGCTCCAATTGCGATCGCGATGCGGCGGTGGCGCTCAAAGCGGTGACGGGGACTGTGCCCGACATGGTCTGGCATGGCGAGGCGCGGGTGCCTGACTGCGACCTGATCGTGCTGCCCGGCGGATTTTCCTATGGCGATCACATCGGCCA
>JALURZ010000012.1 GCA_027058735.1 Hyphomicrobiales bacterium
CCCAGAAATACAACCCGCCAACGCTCAGGCCGTCATCGGAGCGAATGTAGTATTTTCGCTGCAGGCCGGGGCGGCCCTTGTATCTGGGAGCCGTGCTCTCGAAGAGGGCCGTCGCGGCGTCCAGCGTCATGGGTTCGCGTAGCTCGAAGCGCACCTGTGTGATGATCATTTTTGAACGTCCTTTCGCCAGGCCTGCGGAGGGAGGCGCTGGATGCGACTGTGAACGCGGATCAGGCCATCTGAGCGCCAGCGAACGAGAAGAAATCCGGCGCATTCCCCGTGCGCAGCCTGAGCAGCATGTCCAGATTGCCCAGATGATAGGAGCGATGGCCCCAGATGCCCCACAGGAAACCCATCGCGCTCCAGCTCGATTTGTCGCCCGCAAAGACAATCGGCTTGCGCAGAACATCGGCGCTGTAGCCCTCCACCACACTCATGGTTTCCTGGTGCAGGCGCCGGGTGTTGGCGACGAAATCCCCCTCCAGCAGGGAATGGAAAAAGTTCATGTCGCGCGGCAGGGGCACCGTTTCGCCGGGGGCGAGATCGCGGAGCGCCTTGGCCCAGATGTTGTCGGCGGCCGCCATATGCACAAACAGCGTCTTGATGCTGGCATGGCGCAGCCGGGTGCCGAAGTGGATGCCGCCCTCGCTGGGCGGGGTCCATTCGAGATATTGCGCAGGTGTCTTTTCGATCCAGTGTGTTGTTTCGCCCACAAGCCTGTCGAACAGAACCAGAAATCGCTTCAGTTCGTTTTCCAGTGCGGTGTCGGTGTCGGTCATCGCCAGTCTGTCCTCTCGGGCGCGCTTATCAGCGTTATTTAATCATTCAATTGAATGTTATACTGAATTCGGATATATTGAAATACCCTGATTTGAGTTTTTGCCATTGTCCCGTGTGGCACACGCGGGCAAAGGGAGAATTTCGTGCGAGATGAACCTGAAACGGACCCCAAGCAGCCGCTGTTCGATCAGTTTTCGGTCGTGGCCAAAGCGTTCGCCCATGGCCATCGTCTGGCGCTTCTGGAGGTGCTCGCGCAAGCGGAACGCGATGTGAATTCGCTGGCGCGCGGCACGCACCTCTCGATCGCCAATACATCGCAGCATCTGAAAGTCCTGCGCACCGCCGGGCTCGTCAGCCGCCGGCGTTCAGGCAAGCATGTCGTGTACGCGCTGGCGGATGACACGGTGGTCGGTCTTGTCCGCAGCCTGCGCGTGTTTGCCGAACAGCACAGCGGGCCCGCGCGCAAGACCGTGCGGGACTACTGGCCGCAGATGGACCGCTCACCGGAAGTCTCGCGCCAGACCCTGATGGGCTGGATCGAGGCGGGCGCGGTGGTCCTGTTCGACACCCGGCCCGCGGAAGAATTCCGTGCCGCCCATATTCCCGGTGCGCGCCACCTCGCCAAAGGCGCGGCCAAAACCCTTGATGCCGCGGATATCGACAGGCGCCATGTCGTCGCCTACTGCCGCGGTGCCTATTGCGCGGCCTTGCATGAGACCCTGGAACGCCTGCGTGCGCTGGGCGCCACCGCACACAGGCTGGAGGACGGGTTTGCCGAATGGCGGGCCGCCGGCCTGCCGGTCCGTTGCCAGGAGATCTGAGCGGCGCCGGGCGCGTGCTTGCCGCTGCGCCCCTACATGTCCATTTTCATCGCCCTGCCGGGCGTCGCCATCTGGCCCATCATGCCCAACTGCATGTGATAGGGCAGCATGCACATGAACATCCACGCGCCGTCCGCCTTGATCTCGGCGATGAAGGAAAACCTGCCGCCGGGAAGAACCAGGGATTTTTCGAACAGCGCTTCGTGCTCCAGCAGATTCCAGTCGGCACGCCGGGTGCGATAACCCACCGCCTGCATCGCCGGCATGGTCATGAACATGAATTCGTGGGGAATCTTCCCGTCATTGGTGATGTTGAAGCGGATTCTTTCGCCCCGCTTCACATCGATCGAAAGATCGGAAAACTTCCATTCCGCCATGGTCAGATTGATTTCGCGATCAAACGCGCCGTCTTCGGTAATTTTCAGGCCGCTCTGCGGATCTTCACCATGCTTCGGCGTCTCGTCTTCGGCATGATCATCCGGCTTCGCGGCGTCGCCCTCCATCTTCATGGCCCTCTTGCCGTCGTCCCCCATGGGCGTTCTGTCCGCGGCGTCGCCCTCCATCTTCATGGCCCTCTTGCCGTCGTCCCCCATGGGCGTTCTGTCCGCGGCGTCGCCCTCCATCTGCATGCCGCCCATGTTCATGCCGCCCATGGACATGACTTTCCTGAGCTGGACCTCGTCTTCTGGAGGCACATCGAATATATCGTGTTCGACCTCTTCGTTTTCGGTCAGGTCATTGGCGCCGGGAACCACCCCGTCAGCCTCGAATTTCTTCAGCAGGCTGACAGACGGCGACATCTGGTACTCAGGCCCTTGCCCGTAAGTCGTCAGGTAGCCGACAAGGAAAACACCGACGACGCCCGCAGCGATAAACAGTCTGATCATGTCTTCTGCTCCCCTTATTCCGCCGGCACGGCGGACGGCGCGGCTTCGTCATGTTCCACCGGCCACGGTTCCTCCGGCGCCGGCTCGCCGCGGCGCGCGCTCCACGCGACGTTGATGACGAAAATGAGGAAACCGAGGCCGATGAGAAAGCCCGATGCGGTAATCATCATTTGCGGCATGACCCATTCCTTCAGCGGCAGATAGTCATAGACCCAGCGCGGGAAATAGGCGTAGCCGGCCACGAACATCATGGTGATCTTGGTGAACAGGCCGATCTGCCACAACCAGAAATGGCTGCTGGCCATCCGCTGGTTGTACATGCGCCCCGTGAAATAGGGATAGAGATAATAGAACCCGGCAAAGGCCATCTGCCCCGCGAAGCCAAAGAACATGGCGTGGAAATGCGCCGGTATCCAGTAGGTGTTGTGAATGAAGTCGCTGTCCGTCGCGATCTGCCCGTTCACATAGGCCGTCGCGCCGCCATAGATCACGAAGGCGATCGAGGCGATCATGAACTTGAACGGAATACTGGCGCGCGCTGAGGCGGGAATCGGGTCGCTCCACAATGTGGCGATCCAGTTGAACACATGCAGCACGCTGGGAATGAACACCAGCAGGGTGAAGATCTGCACCATCCGCTCATACCATCCCGATATCGTATACAGGGGCTGGAAGTGATGCGGGCCGATGGGCATGGCGAACAGCCCCAGCAGCACGAAAGCGACAACCCCCGACCAGTAGCTCCACATCGGCCGCCCCAGCAGGCGCGGCATGAGGGTGTAGAGAATGGCGATGGCCGGGATAAACGGCAGATAGACAGCCGGATGGCCATAGGTCCAGAACACATAGAGGAAAAACTTGACGCTGCCGCCGCGCGCCGGATCGAACCAGGCGGTCATTTCCATCCAGTCGGTGAACAATCCAAGACCGATGAAGCCAAGGGGTATGGTGGCAATGATCAGCAGCAGCCCGACGATCGCCGAGGCCCAGCCCATCATCGGCAGGGTTTTCCACCCGCCGCCCGCCTTGACCCCCGCCAGCGCGGTGAGGGTCAGCACGATGCCAGCCAGGAATTCCGAGATGGCGACCAGCAGGATCGCCAGATGCCCCATCCATACCAGACCGCCGCCCACCCGCAGCGACATGGGCGCATAGGCCGTCCAGGTGAAATCGGGCCGGCCAATGACCAGCAGAACGACGGCGCCGATCAGGATCCAGTAGCTCCAGTGCGCGGCCCTGGTGGCCGCCAGGCGCTCCAGGCCCAGAACCTTCGGCATCATGTAGTAGCACACAGAAATCGTGAGCGGGATGAGAAAGCCGAACACCATGAGCATGCCGTGCATGGTCATCAGCGTCATATACACCCGCGCCCCGAGAAACTGAGCGCCGGGCACAGCCAGTTCGGTGCGGAAAACCAGGGCAAACGCCCCGCCGAGGGCCAGCATGACAAACGCGCTCAAAATGCCCTTGAGGGCAATGTGGCGGTAGTCATCGGAAAAAAACAGCGTTTTCAGCGAAATCGTGCCGATGATGTCCTCAGGCTTCCAGTGCGGTTTCGCGCCGGTGCGCTGAAAATCCAGTTCATGCGCCATTGGCCGTCTCCCCGCCGTTCAGTTGTGCCGTCGGCGCATCGCCCTCGACAACCAGCCATGCCTTCATCTGGGCATGTCCGATCCCGCAGTAGTTCACACACTGAATCAGGTATTTGCCCGGTTTCCCGGGTGCGCGGATCCACAATTCGCGCACGTCGCCGGGATCGATTTCCGCGGTGATTCCAGAGGCGGGGATATTGAATCCGTGGATCACGTCATTGGTCACCACCTTGAACAACACCCGTTCGCCCGGCTTGACCACGGCGGCGTTGCGGCTCATTTCCTTTTCTTCGGTGATAAAGGCAAAGCCCCACTGAAACGCGACAACGGTCAGGATACGGTCGAATTTCTTGTCGCGGTCCGCGTCTTCCACGAATTTTCCGGAGACCTTTTCGCTGGCGCGCAGGTCTTCCTGATACGCCTTGTAGATACTGGTGCTGGCCCAGTCGCCGTAAAACGCCATGACCAGCAGGCCGGCGATGAAGAGATACTCGAAGTTATAGGTCGGCCGCCAGCGCTTTTCCATAAACAGCGCCAGCGCCAGCCCCACCAGCCCCAGCACGGTGATCGCGATCGTTATCGTCATCAGAAACGCCTGGGTTCCCGACAGCCCGAGTGCATATTCCATATCAAAACCCCTTCATGCTCAGCGCACGCTAGTCTACACTTCAAATTCCCGGCAACAGAAATTTTTTCTTTTTTTTCGGGCCGGGAGCTTCCTCAACCTGCTGAAACGCCACCGGATCGATCGGGCGCAGGCGCCTGCGGCGTCCGCGCCGGACAACCGGCTGCCAGACCTGCATCAGCGCGACGGATCATTTTGCCGCGGGCATCGACACGGTGTTCGGGCCGACAGCGTCTTTTCTTTGAGACTTGATCCGGGTTAACGGACCGAGATTGAGCCACGCGGCGAGTTGTTTCGTGGCGCGTGGCGGGCCGATCGTTTCGAGCCGGTCCGTTGCCAGCGCCGCCCGCAATGTCAGGCCCCCGCGGACAACGCGTATAATGTCCGGCAGCGAGACCGCCAGATATATGGTGATCTCAAAGCCTGGGTCCTCCAGGCAGAGTTCGCACCGGCCGCCGGCGTTCACAAACCACCACAGATCCTTGCCGGCCGGTTGATCGATCAGTTTCAATCTGACGACCGATCGCCCGGTCCCGAAGGCATCCGCTTTCACGCTGCGCTCCAACGTCCAAAGGAGCAACCCAAGATCAATCTCGTTTTCCGCAAGCTGGCGGCGCGACCAGCGCTGGCCCCAGACGCCAAGAGCTTCGATCATCGGCACGAATTCCTCGCCAGACGCTGTGAGATGGTAGGTCCAGGTTTTCCCGCCTCTCGAGCGCCGCCGTTCCACGATGCCCTCTGCTTCCAGCTGTTTGAGACGGCGCGACAAAAGAGTCGGCGACATGAGCGGAACGCCGCGGTGCAGGTCTGAAAACCGCGATGATCCGGCCGCCAGATCGCGGACAATGAGCGGCGTCCAGCGTTCGCAAAACAGCTCGGCAGCCTTGGCAACCGGGCAAAACTGCCCATAACTTTTCAAAACCTCATCTCCCCTTGCCGCACGATAGCAAAGCCGCACGCACAGGCAATACTACAGTTTATGGACTATTCCGGGCAAAACACGTTTGTACAATCACGCAAATCAGATGCGCCCGACACAATCCGCAGCATCTGCGCCGGGGTCAGTTTTCAAGGGAGAAGCAGCATGAAAGCAGCCGAAAAAGGTCAGGTGACCAAGAGCGCAGCGGACATATATGACGAGTTTTTTGTTCCTGCGCTGTTCCGGCAATGGACAGCCCGCGTGTCGAAGGCGGCGGGCGTGAACGCCGGTGAACGGGTCCTCGACGTCGCCTGCGGCACCGGTGCGTTGGCACAAGAGGCCTGGGCAAGCGTCAGGCCCGGCGGTGCGGTTGTCGGCGTCGATATCAACGAGCGCATGCTGGCGGTTGCGCGCCGCAAGCTGCCCGAAATCGACTGGCGGCAGGCGCCGGCCGAAGCCCTGCCGTTCGAAGATTGCTCGTTTGACGCGGTCATAAGCCAGTTCGGCCTGATGTTCTTTGAGGACCGGGTCAAGGCATTGCGGGAAATGTGGCGGGTCCTGCGGCCCGGCGGCCGGCTGGCTGTGGCGGTGTGGGACAGGCTGGAAAACTCGCCCGGCTATGTTGCCGTTACGGCTTTGCTGCAACGGATGTTCGGCGACAGCGCGGCCGAAGCAATGCGTGCGCCCTTCAACCTGGGCGACACGGAAACCCTGCTGCCACTTTTCGCGGCTGCGAACATCCCCGACATACAGCTCAGCACAATGGACGGCACGGCACGATTTCCCTCAATTGAATCCTGGGTACATACAGACATAAAGGGATGGACCCTTGCGGACATGATTGACGACAAGCAGTACAGGGCGCTCCAGCGCGAGGCGCACCGGGAACTGGAGGGCTTTGCGCAAGAAGACGGCAGCGTACGGTTTTGTTCTCCGGCGCATATCGTCACCGCTGTCAGGCTCTGATTGCCCGGTTCCATCGCCCTGGTGATGGTGTCGAGACCGCAAACGTCCGTGCTCGTATGCACCACGGCCGGCCCGCGCGATCCGCCCGCCAATCCATCATTTCAATATGCGCGAAAGACAACAGGGATCGTTCAGC
>JALURZ010000013.1:0-1356 GCA_027058735.1 Hyphomicrobiales bacterium
GTTCGGGCATGGACGCCATCGGCCTCGCCGGCCTTGATGGCGCGCGCGGCGATGCCGATGGCGTCCATGCCCGAACCGCACAGACGGTTGATCGTGGCGCCGGGCACCGTGACCGGCAGGCCGGCGAGCAGGCTCGCCATGCGCGCCACATTGCGGTTGTCCTCGCCCGCCTGGTTGGCGCATCCCAAAATCACGTCGTCAAGGACGCCCCAGTCCACGTTTTCGTTGCGCGCCATCAGCGCCTTCAGCGGCACCGCTCCCAGATCGTCGGTCCGCACCCCCGCCAGCGCCCCGCCATAACGCCCGATGGGCGTGCGCACGCCGTCGCAGATAAAGGCCTCGGCCATGGTGTTTCCTTCACTGTCATGCTGTCCGGCTCAAGCTCCATCAGACGCGGATCAGCCGTCGAAATCAACCACCAGTTTACCGCTCACCGGGTGCGCCTGGCAGGTCAGGATGTAGCCCGCCTCCAGTTCATCCTCATCGAGGCCGTAATTGACATCCATGCACACCTCGCCCTCGAGCAGCTTCGCGCGGCAGGTGCAGCACACCCCGCCCTTGCAGGCGAACGGCAGATCGACCTTGCGGGCGAGTGCGGCGTCGAGAATGCTGGCGCCGTCGCGCTCAAGCGCGAATGTCGAGCGGATGCCGTTGCGGGTGATGTGGACCTCGCTGGTCTCGCCTCCGGCCGCGCCATCGGGTTTGGGTTTCGCCCCGGCCTGGGGCGGCGGCGTGCCGAACAGTTCCATCTTGATGCGCGACTGGTCGATGCCCAGTTCGGCGAACGCGGCCTGCGCGCCCTCCATCATCGGTCCCGGCCCGCACACGAAGAAATAGTCGATACGATCAAGCACCAGCAATTGCTTCGACAGTTCCGCGATCTTGTCCCTGTCCATGAGGCCGGAGAACAACGGCAATTCGGTCAGTTCATCGCTCAGGACATGGAACAGCCGGAAGCGCCCCAGATAGCGGTCCTTGAGATCGCCGAGCTGTTCGCGAAAGATGATGGAGGAGACGGTCCGGTTGCCGTAAAACAGGGTGAATGTCGCGTCCGGCTCGCCCGCCAGAACGGTGCGCACGATCGACAGGAACGGCGTGATGCCGCTGCCGCCCGCGTAGCCGGCATAGTGGCGGCGCGCCTCGGGCGCGATCGGCACGGGCCGCCCGCAGCCGTCGTGCTCGGCCCCACGCAGGTCGGCAAGAGCACCCTCGTGAACCTGCTGATCGGCCGGCCCGTCGCCGGCGTCAGCCCGCTCGCGGGATTCACGACCCGCCCTGAGGGATTCCTGGTCGCCGCGCAGACCCACCCCGCCGCAACTCCGGAGCATTCCGCTGGCGGTGCATCCGGCGGCCGGC
>JALURZ010000013.1:1366-6697 GCA_027058735.1 Hyphomicrobiales bacterium
GGCGCGATCGGCACCGTGAACCGCCCGTCCGGCGGCATGACCTCGATCACGTCGCCGGGCCTGATATTTTCATTGGCGAAATTGGAAAACCGGCCATCGGGAATGCGCTTGACCGCGATGCGCAGTTCGCCCTCCCCGACCGCGCTGCAGATCGAATAGGCCCGGCGCAGGTCTTGGCCATCGACATCCGCCCTGAGGGTCAGATACTGCCCGTGGGCAAAGTCGAAATCTTTCCTCAGATCCGCCGGCACTTCAAATGCGATGGAGGTCGCCTCATCGGTCTCGGGGCGCACATCGGCGACTTTCAGGGCGTGAAACCGGGGCATCGCGCAACCATCCTTCTACAGGCACTTGAAATAGTCGAACGGCTCGCGGCAGGCCTCGCAGCGATGCAGCGCCTTGCAGGCGGTCGAGCCGAATTCGCTGACCTCGCGCGTGTCGCGTGATCCGCAATGGGGGCATTTTATGGCCGGCGCAGCGGTGAACAGCGATCGTTTGGCACCGCCCTTTTGCGGCGGCGCGATGCCATAGGCTGCGAGTTTTTCGCGCCCCTCCTCGTCGATCCAGTCGGTGCTCCAGGCCGGCGACAGGACGGTCGTGACCCTCACATCGCCATGGCCCCCCCTTGCAAGGGCCGCGCGGATATCCTGCTCGATGGTGTCCAAAGCCGGACAGCCCGAATAGGTCGGCGTGATGACAACCTCCAGCCCGCCGCCATCCATGCGCACATCGCGCACCATCCCCAGATTGAGGATCGAGAGCACCGGGATTTCCGGATCGCAGACGCCCGAAAGCAGCGACCAGACCGCGGCTGTCGCGTCGTCGTTGCGCTGCGGGCGCGCCATCACCAGACCGCCCCGGGATAGGCGCGCGGCAGGTATTGCAGTTCAGCCAGCAGATGGCCCAGATGTTCGCCATGATGGCCGCTGCGCCCGCCGCTCAGCATGGGGCACTCCTCGGGCCGGGCGAGGGTCGCGCGGGCGAGGATCTCCTCGATCCGCGCGCGCCACAGCGGTTGCAGGCCGGACATGTCGGGCACGATGCCCCGCGCGCTCAGTTCGTTTTCCACCTGGTCGGTTTCGAACAGTTCGCCGGTGAGCGGCCAGAGCCGGTCGATGGCGGCCTGGGCGCGGGTCCTGCTCTCGCGCGTGCCATCGCCGAGGCGCACCAGCCATTCGCCTGCATAGCGCTCGTGATAGGTCATTTCCTTCACCGCCTTGGCCGCGATCGCCGCCAAGGTCGTATCGCGGGACTGGCACAGCGCCTCATACATCGCGCGCGCGCACACCGCATAGAACACATGGCGCGCGATGGTGTGGGCGAAATCGCCGTTGGGCTGTTCCACCAGCAGCACATTGCGGAAATCCAGCACATCGCGGTGATAGGCCAGCGCGTCCTCGTCGCGGCCCGCGCCCTCCGCCTCGCCCGCATAGCTCAGCAGCATGCGCGCCTGACCGATGAGATCGAGCGCCAGATTGGACAAGGCGATGTCGATTTCAAGCGTTGGCGCGCGGCTCGACCATTCCGACAGGCGGTGGCCGAGCACCAGCGCATTGTCGCCAAGGCGCAGGCAGTACTGGAACAGCGCCGGCGCGCCTGCCGCCTTGGTTCCGGTGCATCGTGCCGCGCTTCTGCTCATGATCGCTCCGCTCACAAATGCTCGACATCGTCTGGCACGTCGTAAAACGTCGGATGGCGATAGACCTTGTCGCCCGCCGGATCGAACAGCGCCTCCCTGTCGCAAGGCGCGGATGCGGTAATCGCCGTAGACGGCACCACCCACAGGCTGACCCCCTCATTGCGCCGGGTATAGACATCGCGCGCATTCTGCAGCGCCATTTCCGGATCGCTCGCATGGATACTGCCCGCGTGCACATGGTTGAGCCCCTGCCTTGAGCGGATGAACACCTCATATAGCGGCCATTCGTGGCCGCCGCCCTTGCCGGTCATCTTGTCGTCACTCCTCAGGGGCACGGGTTACGCCGCCTCCCGCCGCTTGCGCGCGCGCTGCTTTTCGCCATAGGCCAGCGCCGCATCGCAGACCCACAGGCCCTCATCGCGCGCGGCGCGGCGCCGCTCGATGCGCTGCTCGTTGCACTGGCCGTTGCCGCGCACGACGTTGAAAAATTCCTCCCAGTCGATTTCGCCGATATCGTAATGGCCGCGCGCCTCGTTCCATTTCAGGTCGGGATCGGGAATGGCGAGACCGAGTTTTTCAGCCTGGGGCACGGTCTGGTCGATAAACGCCTGGCGCAATTCGTCGTTGGACTTGTGCTTGATGCGCCATTTCATCGATTGCGCCGAATTCGGCGAATTGGCGTCCGGCGGCCCGAACATCATGACCACCGGCCACCACCACCGGTCCATGGCATCCTGCGCCATGCGCTTTTGTTCGCCGGACCCGTTGCACAGCGCCATCATGATCTCGAAACCCTGACGCTGGTGAAAACTCTCCTCCTTGCAGATGCGGATCATGGCGCGGGCATAAGGGCCGTAGGAACACCGGCACAAGGCAAGCTGGTTGACAATCGCCGCGCTGTCCACCAGCCAGCCGATGGCGCCGATATCGGCCCAGGTCAGGGTCGGATAGTTGAAAATGGAGGAATATTTGGCGCGCCCCTCGATCAGGGCGTCTTCCATTTCATCGCGCGAGACGCCCAGGGTCTCGGCGGCCGCATACAGATAAAGCCCGTGGCCGGCCTCATCCTGCACCTTGGCCAGCAGCACCGCCTTGCGGCGCAGGCTGGGCGCGCGGGTGATCCAGTTGCCCTCCGGCTGCATGCCGATGACTTCGGAATGGGCGTGCTGGGAAATCTGACGGATCAGGGTCTTGCGATACGCCTCCGGCATCCAGTCCCTGGGCTCGACCTTGCCATTCGCGGCAACATGAGCATCGAACGCAGCTTCGAGCGCTGCGGCCTCTTTCTCGTCGGGAACTGTTCCTGCCACCGGTTTCTCGCTCATGCTGGCGCCATTCGTCGCATCGCCACACGCTGCCCCCCCGCCTATAGTGAAATGATCGGCGTCAGGACCGCGTGATGTTTTTATGACACAAATCTTTCCATTTATCAAAATATTTTGTATCATATTGAATAATGAGGCAATCTGGGTTGTGATGGCGCGGTACCGGGAAGCGGATACCGTGTGGCGATGGGGGACGACGACCATGGATGCACCGTGCAAGCCGCTGCGTGAAAGTGCTGAGGAACTCGCCATGCGCACCGGCGCATCCATGATGGCGCGCGATTTCGCCTCGCAGGCCCTTGGCATGACCATCGAGCGCATGGGCCCGGGCGAGGCGGTGCTGTCCATGCGCGTGCGCGACGACATGATCAACGGCCATGGCACCTGCCATGGGGGGATGATCTTTTCGCTTGCGGATTCGGCCTTCGCGTTCGCGTGCAATTCCTACAACCTGACCACGGTGGCGGCGAGCGCGCAGATCAGCTTCGTGCGTGCGGCCCGTGCGGGCGATCATCTGACCGCGACCTGCCACGAACAGTTTCGCGAGGGGCGCAACGGTATCTACGACACGACGGTGCGCGACCAGAACGGCGAACTGATCGCCCTGTTCCGCGGCAAGTCGCTCTCGCTCAAAGGCGAAGTCATTCGTGCCGGAGCACCCTCGTCATGACCATGAAACCGGCACACAGCTATGCCCCCGATCCCGGCATTCTGGACGCCGTCGAAACCGCCAGCCGCGACGAGATCACGGCGCTCCAGACCGGGCGGCTGAAGGTCACGCTCTCCCATGCCTATGCGCATGTGCCGCATTACAAAAAGGCGTTTGACGACAAAGGCGTGCACCCGGACGATCTGAAGTCACTTGAAGACCTCGCGAACTTTCCCTTCACCGTCAAGGACGACCTGCGCAGGACCTATCCGTTCGGCATGTTCGCGGTGCCGCGCGAACAGGTGGTGCGCATTCACGCCTCATCGGGCACCACCGGCAAGCCGACCGTCGTGGGCTATACCCGCAACGATATCGACATGTGGGCGGATGTGGTTGCCCGCTCGATCCGCGCGGCCGGGGTGCGCAGGGGCGACATCGTCCATGTCGCCTATGGCTACGGACTGTTTACCGGCGGCCTCGGCGCGCATTATGGCGCGGAGCGCCTGGGCTGCACGGTCATCCCCGTTTCCGGCGGCATGACGGCCCGCCAGGTGCAGTTGCTCAAGGATTTCGGCGCCAAGATGCTCGCGGTCACGCCGTCTTATTTCCTCAACATTCTCGATGAAATGGAACGCCAGGGCGTGGACCCGCGCGATACCCACCTCGAAATCGGCCTGTTCGGCGCGGAGCCGTGGACCAACGAAATGCGCCAGGACATTCAGGCGCGCAGCGATGTGCATGCCATCGACATTTACGGGCTTTCGGAGGTGATCGGCCCCGGCGTGTCCGCCGAATGCATCGAAACCAAGGACGGGCTGCATGTGTGGGAGGATCATTTCTATCCCGAGATCATCGATCCCGAAACGGGCGAAGTTCTCCGCGACGGCGAATTCGGCGAACTGGTCTTTACGTCTCTGACCAAGGAGGCGCTGCCGATCATCCGCTACCGCACCCGCGATCTGAGCCGGCTGCTGCCTGGCACCGCGCGCTCCATGCGGCGCATGGAAAAGATCACCGGGCGCACCGACGACATGATGATCATTCGCGGCGTCAATGTGTTCCCGACCCAGATCGAGGAACTGATCGTCAAGGATGACAGGCTGGCGCCGCACTATCAGATCGAGCTGTTCAAGTCGGGCAACATGGATGCCATGCGCGCCCATGTGGAGCGTGACGCCTCTGTTGGCGCGGATGCCGGTGCTGCGGCGGGGAGCAAGCTGGCGAAATCCGTGAAGGACTTGATCGGCATCTCCATCGCGGTCGAACTGCACGCGCCGGGCGAGATCGCGCGCTCCGAGGGCAAGGCGCAGCGCATCATCGACAACCGGTCCAAATAGGAGCCGCGCTTATCTCACGGGCAGGAAACGAAACCGGAACGGCGGATATCGCCCCGCCCCTCGCCGCCCTGCTGGACAGACTGACCCTGCGCGCCAATTCCCTCATCATCACGATTTTCGGCGATGCCATCCTGCCGGCCGGCGGCTCCATATGGCTGGGCGATCTGATCGCGCTGTGCCGGCCCCTGGGGCTGAACGAGCGTACCGTTCGCACCGGCGTTTACCGGTTGTCGAAGGATGGCTGGCTGGCGTCCGGGTCCAGCGGGCGGCGGTCGTATTATTTTGTCGCGGAAACCGGCCTTGAGCGCTTCCGCGAGGCCGAAGCGCGCATCTATGCGCCGGGCACGCCTGAGTGGGACGGGCGGTGGCGGCTGGTGTATC
>JALURZ010000014.1 GCA_027058735.1 Hyphomicrobiales bacterium
CGTCTGTGCATAATAGGGCGATGTCGAGCGCGCCCAGGGTGCGATGGCCGACTGGCGCAGCGTCTTCGTTTCATCGGGAACGATCAGGTCCGCGTCAATGGTGTGACGGACCCCCAGGCCATCGCAGGCGGGGCAGGCGCCAAAGGGGTTGTTGAACGAGAACAGCCGCGGTTCGATCTCGTCAATGGTGAAGCCGGAGACGGGGCAGGCGAAACGGGCGGAAAAAACATGCCGCTCCGGCGCGCCCTTTTCGCCGGTCTTGTCGGCCAGTTCCGCGACCGCCAGCCCGTCTGTCAGGTCCAGCGCTATTTCCAGCGAATCCGCCAGCCGGTTGCCGAGACCCGGCTCGATCACCAGCCGGTCGACCACCACGTCAATATCGTGCTTGAGCTTCTTGTTGAGCGCCGGCACATCGGCGATTTCATGGAATTCGCCGTCCACCTTGACCCGCTGAAAGCCCTTTTTCATCAGTTCGGCGAAGTCCTTGCGGTATTCGCCCTTGCGCCCGCGTATGACCGGGGCCAGCAGATAGAGCCGTGTGCCCTCCGGCAACGCCATGATTCTGTCGGCCATCTGGGTCACGGTCTGGGCCTCGATCGGCAGGCCGGTCGCGGGCGAATAGGGGACGCCGACCCGGGCGAACAGCAACCGCATGTAGTCATAGATTTCGGTAACCGTGCCGACGGTCGAGCGGGGATTGCGCGATGTCGTTTTCTGCTCGATGGAGATGGCCGGCGACAGGCCGTCGATCTGATCGACATCGGGTTTTTGCATCATCTGCAGAAACTGGCGGGCGTAGGCCGACAGCGATTCCACATAGCGGCGCTGGCCTTCGGCATAGATCGTGTCGAAGGCGAGCGAGGATTTGCCCGATCCCGACAGCCCGGTGATCACGATCAGCCGGTCGCGCGGCAGTTCGAGGGAAATGTTCTTCAGATTGTGTTCCCGGGCACCCGTAATCGATATGGTCCCGGTGGTGGATTTCGACGCCTTGGCCATGGCCACGGCATATCGCAATTGCAACGGGCTGGCAATTCCCGCGCGCCAGGCGCCGTTCCTTCAACGGCCATTTGACGAATTGGGCAAAACCACAACCAGGCCTTGGCAATGGGCCCGGCATTGGCCTAAATGCCACTACTGCGGGAAGGAAGCAGCGATGGCCGTTCTGAAATCATCCATTTCGCCCAGATCGGAGGCGTTTCGCGCTAATGCGCGCGCCATGGCCGCCATCGTGGACGACCTGCAACAGAAACGCGCGCGCGCAGCCCTGGGGGGCAGCGAAGACTCGCGCCGGCGCCATGTGGCGCGGGGCAAACTGCTGCCCCGCGACCGGGTCATGCAACTGCTCGATCCCGGGACGCCGTTCCTTGAACTGTCGCCCATGGCCGCGTTTGATCTTTATGGCGGCGACTATCATGGCGCCGGCGTCATCACCGGGATCGGCCGCATCGAGGGGCGCGAGTGCGTGATTGTTTGCAACGACGCCACGATCAAGGGCGGCACCTATGCGCCGATGACGGTCAAGAAGCACCTGCGCGCCCAGGACATTGCGCTGGAAAACCGGCTGCCGTGCCTCTATCTGGTGGATTCCGGCGGCGCCAATCTGCCGTTCCACACCGACGTGTTTCCCGACAAGGAACATTTCGGCCATGCGTTCTACAACCAGGCGACCATGTCGGCGCGCGGCATTCCCCAGATCGCCATCGTGATGGGATCGTGCACGGCGGGGGGCGCCTATGTGCCGGCAATGTGCGATGAGGCGATCATCGTCAAGAACCAGGGCACCATCTTTCTGGGCGGCCCGCCGCTGGTGAAGGCGGCCACCGGCGAGGTGGTCACGGCGGAAGATCTGGGCGGCGCCGATGTCCACGCGCGCCAATCCGGCGTGGCCGATCACTATGCCATCGACGATACCCATGCGCTGGCCATCGCGCGGCGCATCGTCAAGGGGCTGAACCGGCGCAAGGAGATCGACATTGCCGTGGAGGCCCCCGTCGCGCCGCTCTATGATGCTGCCGAACTCGATGGCATCGTGCCGGCGTCCACCGCCGTCCAATATGATGTGCGCGAGGTGATCGCCCGGCTCGTCGACGGGTCGCAGTTCGACGAGTTCAAGAAACTCTATGGTGCGACGATCGTTACCGGGTTTGCGCGGATCATGGGCTATCCGGTTGGCATCATTGGCAATAACGGCATTCTGTATTCTGAATCCGCGCTCAAGGCGGCCCATTTCATCGAATTGTGCTGCCAGCGGCGCATCCCGCTTTTGTTCCTGCAGAATATCAGCGGTTTCATGGTCGGCTCCAAATATGAAGCCAGCGGCATCGCCCGCGACGGCGCCAAGATGGTGACGGCGGTGGCCTGCGCCCAGGTGCCGAAATTCACGGTCATCATCGGCGGGTCGTTCGGGGCCGGCAACTATGGCATGTGCGGGCGCGGCTTCGGCCCGCGCCTGCTGTTCACCTGGCCCAATGCGCGCATTTCGGTCATGGGCGGCGAGCAGGCCGCCTCGGTGCTGGCGACCGTCAAGCGCGACAATATCGAGGCGGCGGGAAAAACCTGGAGCAAGAAGGACGAGGAGGCGTTCCGCAAGCCGATCCGCGAGCAGTACGAGCGCGAGGGCCACCCCTATTTCGCCACCGCGCGGGTGTGGGACGACGGCATCATCACCCCGCGCGAAACCCGCATGGTGCTGGGCCTGAGCCTGTCGGCGGCACTCAATGCGCCGATATCCGAAACCAGATTCGGCGTGTTCAGGATGTAAGGCGCAGGGGGGGGCGACTTTCATGTTTACATCCGTTCTCATCGCCAACCGGGGTGAAATTGCCTGCCGGATCATCCGCACGGCCGCAAGGCTGGGCCTGCGCACGATCGCGGTGCATTCGCAGGTTGACGCCGGCGCGCTGCATGTGGCGCAGGCCGACGAGGCCTGGGCGATCCCCGCCGGCGACCCGGCGGCGGGATATCTTGACGGCGAGGCCATCATGAGGA
This sequence comes from Hyphomicrobiales bacterium, assembly GCA_027058735.1. Taxonomy (GTDB): domain Bacteria; phylum Pseudomonadota; class Alphaproteobacteria; order Rhizobiales; family JALURZ01; genus JALURZ01. The sequence goes on from JALURZ010000014.1 coordinate 2,992, forward strand.
TTGCCCGCGATGCGAAGGCTGATTGTATCCATCCGGGCTATGGATTTCTGGCGGAAAATGCCGAATTCGCCGAACGCTGCGCGGCGGCGGGGATCGTTTTCGTGGGCCCGCCGCCGGATGCGATCCGGGCCATGGGGCTGAAAGATGCCGCCAAGGCATTGATGGAAAAAGCCGGTGTGCCGGTCGTTCCGGGCTATCACGGCAGGCAACAGAGCCCGAAAAAACTCAAAGGATATGCCGCGGATATCGGTTATCCGCTGCTCATCAAGGCGGTCGCGGGCGGTGGCGGCAAGGGCATGCGCAAGGTCACCCATGAACGCGATTTCGACGCCGCCCTGGACGGGTGCCGCCGCGAGGCGAAGAACGCATTCGGCGATGACCGGGTGCTGATCGAAAAATTCGTTCGCCAGCCCCGCCATGTGGAAATGCAGATTTTCGCCGACAATTCAGGCCATTGCGTGCATCTGTTCGAGCGCGACTGCTCGTTGCAGCGCCGCCACCAGAAGGTTATCGAGGAGGCCCCGGCGCCGGGCATGACGAAGGCGGTGCGCGCGGCGATGGGGGCGGCCGCCGTGGCGGCCGCGAAGGCGGTCGGCTACCAGGGCGCGGGCACCGTCGAGTTCATTGTCGATGGCGCGAAGGGACTGCGCGAGGACGGCTTCTGGTTCATGGAGATGAACACGCGCCTGCAGGTCGAACATCCGGTAAGCGAAATGATTACCGGCATCGATCTGGTGGAGTGGCAGTTGCGCGTCGCGGCCGGCGAACCCCTGCCATGGGCCCAGGACGATCTGACGCCTACCGGCCATGCGCTGGAGGCCCGGCTCTATGCGGAAGATCCGGATAACGGGTTCTTGCCCTCCACCGGCACCGTGCACCGCCTGACCGTGCCGGGCGCGGGCGTGCGTGTCGATACCGGCGTTGCCGAGGGCGACGAGGTCAGCCCGCATTATGATCCGATGATCGCCAAGCTGATCGTCCACGATGCGGACCGCGACGCGGCCCTGCGCAAAATGGATGCAGCCCTTGGCGAGGTCGTCGTGCTCGGGGTGCGGACCAATGCCGGATTTCTGCGCCGGCTGGTGCGCCAACGGGAATTCGCCGCCGGAAAATTCGATACCAGCCTGATCGAGGCCAATCTGGACAGCCTGACAGCACCCGGCGACGGGGTTGCGGCCCGCGCGCTGGCCGCGATCGTCTGGATCGAGCATCTGGCGCGCGCCGACGGGATGCGGCGCGGGGCGATGTCCGGCGAGCCGTCGTCGCCGTGGGACCTTCGCACCGGCTGGGCGCTGGGGGGCAACCGCACGGACCGGCTGCATCTGCTGGCGAACGGCCAGCCGTTCACCGCCGAGCTTGCCTGGGGCGGGGAGGCAACGCGGGTCGTGGTGTCGGCAGAGGGTGTCGGCGGGCAGGCCACCGTCGGCGCCGTGGAATATTCGCACAATGCCGTTGCGGCGACCATCGACGGTGTGCGGGTGAGCGCGCCGGTTGCGTTTGCGGCGGACGCCGTATTCCTGTTGGCGCACGGCGTGCATTATGCTGTAACGGCGCTCGACCTTTTGGCCCGCGAGGACGAGATCACCGCATCCGGCGGCGCGGTACGCGCGCCCATGCCGGGGCGGATCGTGCAACTGTTCGCTTCCCGCGGCGAGCGGGTGAAACGAGGCGGCCGGCTGGCCATTCTCGAAGCCATGAAAATGGAGCACACCCTGAACGCCAGCAGCGACGGCCATGTCGTGGAGGTTCATGTGTCGGCGGGCGATCAGGTCGAGGAAGGCCTCGTCGTCATGACCATCGCGCCCGATGGGGACGGGCAGGGCTGACTGTCGGATTTCGTCTGAAAAAATGGAGAGCGGTCATGTCGTTGGAACACACACCGATTTGCGATTTCGGCTGGACGGCACCTGATTTCGCCTTGCCCGGGACGGACGGAAAGAGCTACGGGTTGCGCCATATCCGCGGCGCGAACGGCACGCTGATCATGTTCATCTGCAATCACTGCCCCTATGTGAAATCGATCCTCGACCGGATTGTGCGCGATGGGGCGGACCTGCAGGCGCTGGGCATCGGCGTTGCCGCGATCTGCGCCAATGATGCCGATGAATATGCCGAAGACAGTTTCGAAAACATGGCGCGGGTGGCCAAGGCCAACGGGTTCACCTTTCCCTATCTCCACGACGAGAGCCAGCAGGTGGCGCGCGCCTATGGGGCCGTGTGCACACCGGATTTTTTCGGCTTTGATGCGAAGGACGGCCTGCAATATCGCGGCCGGCTCGATTCGTCGGGCCACGGCCGCGCCGGTGACGATGCGCCGCGTGAACTTTATGAAGCCATGAAGCAGATCGCCGAAACCGGGCGGGGGCCGCGTGAACAGGCGCCGTCCATGGGTTGTTCGATCAAATGGAAAGCCGCATGAAGCTGACTGATTTCAACACGCTGACATTCGACTGCTACGGCACGTTGATTGACTGGGAGAGCGGCATTTACGACGCCTTGAAGCCATGGCTTGAGGGCAAGGGCCTCAGCATGGAGCGCGAGGCCGTGCTGGTGGCGTTCGGGGTTCATGAATCGGCATGCGAGGCGGAAACGCCGGGGCGCATCTATTCGCAACTGCTGGGCGATGTGCTGCGCCGGCTGGGTAAGGAATGGGACGTGCCGGTGAGTGAAAACGACGCCGCCCGGTTTGGCGCCTCGGTCGCGGACTGGCCGGCGTTCAAGGATACGAAACCGGCATTGCACCGGCTCCGGCAGCGCTTTGGCCTGGTCATTCTGTCAAATGTCGACAATGAAAGCTTCAAGGGCTCCCGGCGCCGTCTGGGCGCGGCCTTCGATGCGGTTTTCACGGCGGAGGATATCCGCTCCTACAAACCCGATCCGCGCAACTTCGCCCATATGCTCGAAAAGCTGGGCGAGAGGGGAATCGGCAAATCCGATATCCTGCATACGGCCCAGAGCCTTTATCACGATCACGTGCCGGCGAAGGCCGCCGGGCTCGCCACCTGCTGGATCGACCGGCGCGCCGGGAAGGGGCGCGGGGCGACAAAACCGGTAGACGGCGAGGTCAAACCGGATTTCCGCTTTGCATCGCTCAGCGAAATGGCCGACGCGGTCGAGGCTGAAAAAGCCGGTTAGATTTTGCGCCCGGTCCGGGGCTTCGAGCCGAAAAAAAGGCCGGAGCGATCGCGCCCCGGCCCCCATGGTGTCCACCCGTCTTGTGCCGGGTCAAACCGAATAATACATCTTGAACTCGACTGGATGGGGCGTCTGTTCGAACAGTTCGGTTTCTTCCGCCTTGAGTTCCAGATAGGCGTCGATCTGGTCGTCGCTGAAGACGCCCCCCTGTTTGAGGAAGTCGCGATCCCCGTCGAGGGACTCGCAGGCCTCGCGCAGGGATGCGCACACGGTCGCCACGTTCCTGAGCTCTTCGGGCGGCAGATCGTACAGGTCCTTGTCCATGGGATCGCCGGGATTGATCTTGTTTTGAATACCGTCGAGGCCGGCCATCAGCAACGCCGCGAAAGCGAGATACGGATTGGCCGCCGGATCGGGGAAACGCACTTCGACACGCTTGGCGGCCGGTGCGGTTGCGAACGGAATGCGGCAGGACGCCGACCGGTTGCGTGACGAATAGGCCAGCAGCACCGGCGCTTCATAGCCGGGCACCAGGCGCTTGTAGGAATTGGTCGTCGGGTTGGTGA
>JALURZ010000015.1 GCA_027058735.1 Hyphomicrobiales bacterium
GCGCTTCCTGGACATCGTCAGGCTTTCCTTTTGGCCGGCCGGACCAAGGCGGAAAGCCTGGCCTTGCCAGCAAACGCGAAAATCCGGTCAAATGATTCCCTATAACAAAGACACGTTCTAGCGCCCGTCGATATGGGTCGGTGTTTTTCGCGCTCTGCGCCAAACACCGGGCGGCACTCCTCATCGTTCGCAAAGAAAGTGAATGAACGTTCATTTACTTTTCCGCATCGCCGCGCATATAATGCGCAGGTGCGATTAATGCGCAGGTGCGATCCTGGCTGCGCCGGACTGGGCTGCGCCGGACTGGGCTGTGCCGGACTGGGCTGCGCGGGCTGCGATGCGCCGGATTTGCGCGCAAGCGAATGGCCGAGGCGCGCAACCTGCGATGGCAGCGCGGGCGCGGACAGGGGAGCAGGAGACTTTGGCCTCTCAGGCAGCACAGATACCGCAGCGAACAAGTGCCCGCGGGCGACTGATGACCGCGGCTGCCGCGCTGTTTGCCGAACAGGGCTATCGCGCGACCACCATGCGCGACATCGCCCGTGAACTGGGGGTGACCCCCGGCGCCATCTATGCGCATTTTTCTTCCAAGCAGGATCTGCTGCTTGCGGTCTACCGCCTCGGGGTGACCATGATCGGCGAGCGGGTCGATATGGCGGTGAAGGCCGCCGGCACGCCCTGGGAGCGCCTTGAGGCCGCCTTTCGCGCCCACATCGAAAGCCTGGTGGACGCAAGCCCGTTCGCCAGCGTCATCGTGCGAATTCTGCCTGGTGACGCGCCGGAAATCGGCGATCGTCTGATCGCCCTGCGCGACGATTACGAAGACCGCTTCAAGCGCCTGTTCGACGATCTCGACACCCAGCGCGATCAATCGCTTCCCCGCCTGCTGGCGCTGGGGGCGCTGAACTGGGTTCCCGCCTGGTATGCGCCGGGCGGCGAGAGCCCCGCGGCAATCGCCGCCGCATTGTGCGCATTGCTGCGCGGCGGCGCGCGGGCAGGCGAACCGGCACCATGAAGACGGCGCGAAACGACATGGCCATGACACCGCGGGTGCTGGTCACCAAGATCGGCCTGGACGGGCATGATCGCGGCAGCCGGATCGTGGCGGCCTATCTGCGCGATGCCGGGATGGACGTGATCTATACCCCGCCCTGGCAGAAACTTTCTTCCGTGGTCAGAATGGCGACGGAGGAAGACATCGATGTCATCGGCATTTCATCGCTGTCAACCGACCACCTGCTGATCCCGCAACTGATGGCGGCGCTCAGGCAGGCGGGGCTTGGCCATGTGGGCGTTGTCGTCGGCGGCATCGTGCCCGATGACGAAGAGCATGAATTGCTCAAGGCCGGCGTCGCGCGCATCTTCCATCCGGGCAGCGCGCGCAACGACATCGTCGGCGCGATCAGCGATCTGGCCCGCCAGGCGCGCGCCAAATCTCAAAAGGAACCGGTGTGATGACGCAAAAAGCGGTGCAACTGCCCCTGCCCGGATTTGACGCCGCGCGCGCGGACTGGCGTGCCGATTACGACCGCCAGCAGGCCGGCGGCGGTGAAGTCCGCAACCGGTCGGGTGTTCCCGTCAAGCCGCTCTATTCGCCCGACGACTGGTCGGGCGACAACTACATGGAAGCCCTCGGCTTCCCCGGCCAGTTGCCCATGACGCGCGGCATCTACGCTTCCATGCACCGCGGGCGGTCCTGGACCCAGCGCCAGTTGATCGGTTTCGGCACGCCCGAAGACTTCAACGCCCGGCTCAAGACCATCGTGGAACATGGCGCCAACGCGGCCAGCCTCATTCCGTGCAATTCGGTCTATCGCGGGTTTGACGGCGATGAGGTCGATCCCGTTCTGCTCGGCACCTGCGGCGCGGTCGTCAACACATTCGACGACATGGACATATGCTACCGCGACATCGATCTCGGGTCGTTTTCCGCCGCCCTCAACGATCCCTCCCCGTTCACTTTGCTGGCGCTGCTGCTGGCGGTGGCCAAACGGCGCGGCGTGCCGTGG
>JALURZ010000016.1 GCA_027058735.1 Hyphomicrobiales bacterium
CACCTATCATGTGAGTTCGTTTCTCGCCTGGCCGCCGGTGCAGAAGTCCATGTTCACCAACGGTGCCTATGTCGCGGCCGAGTTCGCCGAACTGCGGGCATCCAAAAGCTGGAAGCGGCTGCGGCCCTGCTTGCGCGAAAGCACGGTCGGCAGCCCGCAGAATTTTCCAGCCTATCCCGCCAGTTCCCCCAACCTCATTCATCACGCCTACCACCTTTTTCGCTTCGAAAAGGCGTTCGGCCCCCTGGGCCGGCTGGACAACATCCTCGAATTCGGCGGCGGCTACGGTTCGATGTGCCGGCTGCTGTTCGCATATTCGTTCTGCCGGCGTTATGAAATATTCGATCTGCCGGAATTCACCGCACTCCAGCGCTACTTTCTTGGCGAGGTGCTCGAAGACAGGGCCCTGAAATGCGTCGCCTTCGCGACGCGGCCGGCGGATCTGGCGAAAGTGGCACGGCGCGATCTGTTCATTTCGACCTGGGCGCTGTCGGAAGCGCCGCTGGCGTTGCGCGAAAAATTCGAACCGGCGATACTCGCCTCGACAAACATTCTCCTCGCCTATCAGGCCGAAATCGACGGCATCGACAATGTGGCCTATTTCGGCCGACTGGCCCGCGACCGGCGCTATGATTGGCAGATGCACGAGATCGCGCATCTGAAGGGCAACTATTACCTGTTTGGCCGGCGCACAGGTTGAGCGCCGATCTTGCGCCGCGGCCCCGGCACTATGAATCACCGGGGCTGGAGGCCATCAGATCGGCGACGATGTCGGGTACGAAGGTCTGGTCCTCCATCGGCGGGCGCACGTATCCCGCCTGGGGCGGGCGCGCATCCAGGACGATGGGTTCCGGCGTCAGGTCCTCATAGTCAAACAGACTCAGCAGGTGCGAGATGCAGGTGAGCCTGGCGTGTTTCTTGATATCGGCATCGACCACATGCCAGGGCGCCTGCTTGATGTCGGTATGGGCGAAATTGAGATCCTTGGCGCGGGAATATTCGACCCAGCGATTGCGCGATTCCAGATCCATGGGCGACAGTTTCCAGCGCTTGGTGGGCTCCGCGATACGCCCCTGAAAGCGCCGTTCCTGTTCTTCGTCACTGACCGAGAACCAGTATTTTACAAGCCTGATGCCGCTGCGCACCAGCATGCGTTCGAATTCCGGGCATGAGCGCATGAACTCCTGATATTCCTCCTCGCTGCAAAACCCCATGACCCGCTCCACGCCGGCGCGGTTGTACCAGGAGCGGTCGAAAATCACCATTTCCCCCGCCGCCGGCAGGTGGGCGACATAGCGCTGGAAATACCATTGGGTTTTTTCCCGCTCCGTCGGCGCCGGCAGGGCGACCACCGAGCAGATACGCGGATTGAGCGGTTCGGTGATGCGCTTGATGGTGCCGCCCTTGCCCGCGGCGTCCCGCCCCTCGAAGACGACAACGACCTTGAGGCCTTCGTGTTTGATCCATTCCTGAAGCTTTACGAGTTCCACCTGCAGCCTGGCCAGTTCGCGCAGGTAGATCTTGTTGGAGATTTTCTTGCGCGCCTTGTTTTTCGCCACCGCCGCCCCCCCCGGGCCACTCTTTCCGGATGCCGCCCGCCGGAATCGCGCAGCGGGACCATTCTACCGCCGCGCGCAACGCATGTCCAACATCGCCCGCCGCCGCCCGGCTAGACGGCCCGAAGCACCGCCATGGCGATGCCGCCCGCGAGAAACCAGCAAACAGCCGATATCAGCCAGCCGATCAAATCCTCGCGATCGAAGTGGCAGTGCGGAAACCGGTCGTGTGATGTGGTTTTCATGTGATCCTCCCGCCCGTTTCAATCGTGCCGGTTCTGGCTTGCGTTCAATAGTCGATGCGGGGCCGGAAAAAGTTCAATTGAATGTCGCGCACCTTCCGGATGCGTCCTCCGGCGGGCAGGGCGAGGCGCAAGTGTCGCCGGTCACGTTGATTTGCGGATGGAAGTGGCGAACGGATTGGGGTAAGACAGGGCCAATCGAATGCCCGCGCCGGGCAATTGGCCGGGTCGGGACCGCCGATACCGCCAGAGCTTTTGATAAAACGGAACCATGACTGATTTTCAGGCCGCTCGCATCAACATGGTGAAATCCCAGATTCTGCCAAACCGCGTCACTGATCCGCGCGTGTTGTCGGTGATGGGAGATGTTGCGCGCGAGGCGTTCGTGCCGCCGGCCCGCCGCTCCCTGGCCTATGTGGAAAAGGCGCTGCTGGTGCGTGAGGCCGGCGATGGGGGGCCGGAGCGGTTCTTGATGGCGGCGGGAACATTTGCCCGCCTGGTGCAACTGGCCGACATCGCGCGCGACGATCTGGTGCTCGATGTGGGGTGCGCCACCGGATATTCATCGGCCGTTTTGTCGATGCTTGGCGATGCCGTGGTGGCTCTTGAATGCGACAGCACGCTGGCGGAAAAAGCCAATGAGACCCTGATGTCGCTGGATATCGGCAATGTGGCGGTGGTCACCGGCGATCTGCCAAAGGGCTATCCGGGGGAGGGCCCCTATGATGTGATTGTTCTCAACGGCTCGGTTCCGCAGGCGCCGTCGGCGCTGCTTTCGCAACTGGGCGATGGGGGACGCCTGGTTGGCATCGTCGCGGACGGCGCCACCTCGCGGGCGTGGTGTTTTGTCAGGCACGGCGATGTGGTGAGCGGCAATATTGCGTTTGAAGCCGGCGCCGCGCCGCTGCCGGGCTTTGAAAAGGAGCCGGAATTTGTCTTTTAGCGGCGCGAGCGCCGGAATCACGCGTGCGTTTCGTTAATGATTGGCCCGCAAAGCGTTTGGCGATGTGTCGAAGGAATGACGTAACGCCATGAAAACACGGACGAATACCAGGTTAACATGTCGGTAACGTGTCGTTAACGGAATTTGGCGGACTATGCCGGAAGCTGGATTTGTGCCACTTTGGTGTGTGGTGATTCCGCAAAGGGAACGCTGTAGGGGGAACGAGTGAGTGCGCCGCGCTATGCGGCACCGTTTTCGGGGCTGTGCCGCTGAACCGCGCAATCGAAATCTTGGGCGTCAATCCATGAAAAAATCCGTTCCAAGCAGAAACCTCGTCCGGCCCCTGATGGCCGCGGTTCTGGCCGGCGCCCTGCTGGCGCCTGCGGGGGTGCGCGCCGAGACGCTGCGCAGCGTTCTGGGCTCCGCCTATCTGAACAACCCGACCCTGCGGGCCGAAAGGGCGCGCCAGCGCGCAACCGACGAAGGCGTTTCCCAGGCGGTGTCCGGCTGGCGTCCGACGATCACCGCGCGCGGCGACTATGGCGTCATCAACAGCGATGCAACCTCAAAACTGACCGGCACCAGGGCTGACAACCGCAAGCCGCACGGGCTCAACGCCACCGTCACGCAGCCCATATTCCGGGGATTCAAGACGATCACCGGCACGCGCCAGGCCAAGTCCGCGGTTCTGGCGGGGCGCGAAGCGCTCGTCAACGTGGAGCAGCAAACCCTCCTGCAGGCGGTGGCGGCCTTTATGGACGTGGTGCGCGATCAGGCGATCAGTGCCCTGAGACGAAAGAATGTGCGCGTTCTCGACGAACAGTTGCGCGCCTCCAGGGCCCGCTTCAAGGTGGGTGAAATTACCCGCACCGACGTTGCCCAGGCGCGCGCGCGCAAGGGCGGCGCCATGTCCAACCTCGCCCAGGCGCGCGCCAATCTGGCGGGCAGCCGGGCGACATTCGAGCAGATCGTTGGACACATGCCCGGCACGCTGCGCCGTCCGCGCTCCATCGCCGCCATGTTGCCGAAAACCCTGAACGAGGCGTTTGCCATCGCCAAGGCGCGCAATCCGCTGTTGCTGTCGGCGACCTTCAACGAAGAGGCCTCCAAGCACGCCATCGATCTGGCGATCGGCGATCTGTTGCCGGAAGTGTCGCTGGAGGCGCAATACAACCGCCGCTACGATGTGTCGTCCGTATTCACCAGGACCGTTGACACGCAGATTACCGGGCGTTTGACCGTACCGCTCTACCAGTCGGGATCGGTGCAGTCGCGGGTGCGCCAGGCCCGCCAGACCGCCAGCCAGCGGCGGTTGCAGGTGCTGGAGGCCTGGCGGCAGGTGCGCGCCGGCGTCATTACCGCGTGGGAAAATCTGCGTGCCGCGCGTTCGCGCATCGCCGCGGCGCAAATTCAGGTCGATGCCAATGTTCTGGCGTTTCGCGGCGTGGTCGAGGAAGCCAAGGTGGGGTCGCGCACGACGCTCGATATCCTCGATGCGGAACAGGAACTCAACGATTCACGGGTTAACCTGGTGAGCCTTCAGCGCGACCGGATCGTCGCGGAATATCAGCTTTTGGCGGCTGTCGGCAAACTGACCGCGCGCGACCTTGGTCTCAAGGTTCCGCTGTATGATCCGGCTAAGAATTACGACCGTGTCCGCGGAAAATTTTTCGGCATCGGTACCGGCCAAGCCGATTAACCTTGTTTGCAGCGATTTTGCCGATTATCCACGCCGTTTGAGCGATCTGGTTGATTGGCCGGCCAATCGCGCATAGCATTGGCCATGGCTGGGTAAATTTGGGTACAAAGTGATGGCAAATACAGAGCAGGCGCCGGAACCTTCGATGGAAGAGATTCTGGCTTCGATCAGGGAAATCATATCTGACGACGACAAACCCGAAACCAAAGCGGCTGACACGCAAGACGGGCAGGCGCCTGAACTGGCGGCGGTGGAAACCGCTCCCGATCTGGCGGCGGTGGAAACCGCTCCCGAAGAGCCGGCGGCCGAACAGGCGCCGGTCGATGCACCTGAGGAGGGCGGTCAGGGCGCGGAAGATTCCGATATTTTTGAATTGACCGACGCGGTGGAAGAGCCTGCCCCAGAGGTGGAAGCGGCAGAGGCCGCGGCCGAGACCGTGGAGTTTGACGCGATCGAAGCCGAACCGGGCGAACCGGAGGCTGTGGCCGGGCACAGCGAGCCGGAGGCGGTGCCGGATTTCGACGATGGCGACATCACATTTGTCGATGCCGTGGAAGCCGCGCCGGAACCGGAGCAGCCGGAGGATCTGGACATTGCGGCCGCACCGGAAGATGCCGCGCCCGCAGCCGAGCCGGAACCCGAAACGGCGCCGGCGCCTGAAATGAAGTCGGCCGATATGGGCATGCTGTCACCCCATGCCGATGAAGCAACCGCAATCGCCTTCAGGGCGCTGACGGAAACCCTGCTGTCGCAAAAGGGTTCGACGCGCACGCTGGAAGATCTTTTGCACGATCTTCTGCGGCCGATGCTGAAAAGCTGGCTTGATGAAAATCTGCCCCAGCTTACCGAGCAGCTTGTGCGCGAGGAAATCGAGCGGATAAGCCGCCGCGGCGTGCGGTGATGGCCGTGTCGGGGGCCGCTTCTTTCGCGCCTTTGTCGTGAACATGCGCCGTCCGGCTCCGGGCGGCGCTTTTTTTCGATGATCCCGTCTTGCGCCACCGCGAAATCCGGTATTGAAACTGCCTGCCGGGTAAGCTCTAAAGCGGGACTGACAATTTGCCGCTCAACCGCGATTGCGTTTCATGCTCGAAAAGACCTACGACCCTTCGGAAATCGAACCGCGCCTCTACGCGCAATGGGAACGGGCCGGCGCGTTCAGGGCCGGCCAGCCCGATCGCCTCGAGAACGGCGCTGCGCCCTATTGCATCGTCATTCCCCCGCCCAATGTCACCGGCTCGCTGCACATGGGCCACGCGCTCAACAACACCGTTCAGGATATTCTGATCCGGTTCGAACGCATGCGCGGAAAAGATGTGTTGTGGCAGCCGGGGATGGATCATGCGGGCATTGCCACGCAGATGGTGGTCGAGCGCCAGCTTGCTGAAAACAATGAACCGGGACGCCGCGAAATGGGCCGCGAGGCCTTCGTGAAGCGGGTCTGGGAGTGGAAGGAACAATCCGGCGGCATCATTTTCAATCAACTGCGCCGGCTCGGTGCGTCATGCGACTGGAGCCGGGAACGCTTCACCATGGATGAGGGGCTCTCGCGCGCGGTTTTGAAAGTGTTTGTCGATCTCTACAAGGACGGCCTGATCTACAAGGACAAGCGGCTGGTCAACTGGGACCCGAAGCTGCTGACCGCCATTTCAGACCTCGAAGTCGTCCAGAGCGAGATCAGTGGCCATCTGTGGCATTTCAAATATCCGATCAAGGGCGAGGAGGGACGGTTCATCACCGTCGCCACGACCCGGCCCGAGACCATGCTGGGGGACAGCGGTGTTGCGGTTCACCCCGATGACGGGCGCTACAAGGACCTTGTCGGCAAGACCGCCATCCTGCCGCTGGTGGGCCGTGAACTGCCTGTCGTCGCCGATGACTATGCGGACCCCGAACAGGGGTCCGGCGCGGTCAAGATGACGCCGGCCCATGATTTCAACGACTTCGAAGTCGGCAGGCGCCATGATCTTGAGCTCATCAATATCTTCGATCAGCACGCGGTCCTCAATGAAAACGTGCCGGAGGCCTATCGCGGACTGTCCCGCAAGGACGCGCGCAAGAAGGTCATCGCCGATATGGAGGCGCTGGGTCTGGTGGAGCGGGTCGAGGACCATGTCCACGTGATCCCCCATGGCGACCGGTCCGGTGAAATCATCGAACCGTGGCTCACCGACCAGTGGTATGTGGATGCCGAAACACTTGCCGGACCGGTCGCCATGG
>JALURZ010000017.1 GCA_027058735.1 Hyphomicrobiales bacterium
TGAGCTCTGCCTTGTAGGGCGCTTTCTGCGCGGCGATCGCCTTGTCAGCCATTGTCACCATCTCCCCTGATAAACCGTCCACCCCGGATGAGGGGCGCGGCGTTGTTGACCTGACGCATAATCAGTCTAGCTTCTGGATGGTCCTGAATCCATCGGGGAATTCCCATGTCCGCCGAAACCGCGCGTCTGCAGCGCAAACTGGCCGCCCTTCGCGCCGCGCTTGGCGAATTCGAGCATGAGGCGCGCCGCATCAACGATGCGCTGGAACGCGCCGGCGGCGGCGCCCACGGCCTCCAGGCCCGTCAGCGCCAGCTTGCCGACAACATGCGCCTGAGCCGCCTCGACATCGAGAAGACCCAGGCCGCCCTCGCCGCGCTGCAAAAGCGCGCGCCCTGATATTTTGGCTGGACCCCGCCCCGGCTGTATGCTTAAAAGGGATATTCGTTCTTTTTATCGAACTTTTTCGATAAAAAGGTACTCCTTTTGTCTGATTGCGGAGATCCCCATGAGCAAGACAGATGCCGGGAACGGACATGCCGGACACCTGAGCCCGCGCGAGACCTATGAACGGCTGGTCAATTCCCCCGACGCCATCCTGATCGACGTGCGCACCGAGGCGGAGTGGGACTATGTCGGCTGGCCGGCAGTTGACCAGCTTGTGAACATCGCCTGGCAGAACTATCCGGACATGACGCCCAACACCGACTTCGTCAAACAGGTCGAGCGGATCGATCCCACGCGCGAGCGGGAGATATTTCTCATCTGCCGCTCCGGCGTGCGTTCCGATGCGGCCGCCAGCGCGCTCACGCGGGCCGGTTTCAAGCGTTGCTACAATGTCGCGGAAGGATTTGAAGGCGACATCGACAAGGACGGGCATCGCAGCATGACCGGAGGATGGAAACGTGCGGGACTCCCCTGGCGGCAAAGCTGACACAAGCGCGAAGACGGCGCTCGAAGGTTGCGGCGAGCGCACGAAAGCGGTGCGCGGCGGCCTTGCGCGCACGGCATTTGGCGAAACGTCCGAGGCGCTGTTTCTGAATTCGGGATTTGTCTATCCCGACGCGCAAACCGCCGCGGCGCGTTTTTCCGGCGATGATGACGGTTTCGTCTACAGCCGCTACGCCAACCCCACGGTTGCCATGTTCGAGGAGCGGCTGCGGCAGTTGGAGGGCGCGCAAGCGTGTTTCGGCACCGCCAGCGGCATGGCCGCCGTCTATGGCGCGCTGGCATGCCAGTTGAACGCGGGTGACCATGTGGTCGCCGCGCGCGCGCTGTTCGGCTCCTGCCACCAGATCATCGCCAATATCCTGCCGCGCTTCGCCATCCGTTCAACGCTGGTGGATGGCCGCGATCCGGATGCCTGGCGCGCCGCGATGACGCCGGACACCAAATGCGTGTTTCTTGAATCGCCCTCCAACCCGACCCTGGAGGTGATCGATATCGAAGCGGTCTGCGACATCGCCCACAAGGCCGGCGCCAACGTCGTGGTCGACAATGTGTTTGCCACCCCGGTGCTCCAGAATCCGATGCAATTCGGCGCCGATATCGTGGTGTATTCCGGCACCAAGCATATCGATGGACAGGGGCGCTGCCTCGGCGGCGCGGTATTGTCCACAACGGCCTTCAAGGAAGACCTGCTGAAACCCTTTCTGCGCCATACCGGCCCGGCGCTCAGCCCGTTCAACGCCTGGGTGCTGCTCAAGGGTCTTGAGACCCTGAGCCTGCGAGTCGCGGCGCAGAGCGAGGCGGCGCTGGCGATCGCGCAGGCCCTGCAATCCATGGCGGGCGTGGCGCGCGTCATCTACCCGTTCCTGGACAGCCACCCCCAGGCCGCCCTGTGCCGCAAATACATGCGCGCCGGGGGCAGCGTGGTGGTGCTCGGGGACGTCAACCCCGGGGCCGAGGTGCTCGCCGGGGGCGACGTGATCGTGGTGGGCAAGCTCCGCGGGCTGGCCCACGCCGGCGCCGAGGGCAACC
>JALURZ010000018.1 GCA_027058735.1 Hyphomicrobiales bacterium
CGACGACATGGACATATGCTACCGCGACATCGATCTCGGGTCGTTTTCCGCCGCCCTCAACGATCCCTCCCCGTTCACTTTGCTGGCGCTGCTGCTGGCGGTGGCCAAACGGCGCGGCGTGCCGTGGAACAGGATCACCGGCACATCGAACCAGAGCGACTATCTCTCCCATTTCATCGCCAATCACATGTTCTTCCGCCTGGCGCTGCCCGGCGCGCGGCGCGTGCTGCTCGACCATATCGCATTTGCCGCCGCCCGGGTGCCGGGCTGGAACCCGGTGTCCGTCGTCGGCCAGCACATGCAGCAGGCCGGCGCGACGCCCGCCGAAGCCATGGGGTTCACGCTTTCCACCGCCATCCAGTATGCCCATGATTGCGTCGCGCGCGGCATGGAGCCGGATGACTTCCTGCCCCGCTTCACCTTTTTCTTCGATATTTCCATCAGCTTTTTTGAGGAAATCGCCAAGCTGCGCGCCGGGCGGCGCATCTGGCAGCGCATCGTGCGCGAGCGGTTCAACGCCAGGAACCCGAAGGCCTGGCGGTTCAAGTTTCACGCCCAGACATCCGGCCTCGATCTCACCCGCCAGCAGCCCCTCAACAATATCGCGCGCACCGCCATACAGGCGATCGCGGGCATTTTCGGCGGATTGCAGTCCCTGCATACCGACGCCCATGACGAGGTGCTTTCGGTACCGACCCAAAGCGCCGCACGGATCGCCATTTCCACCCAGAACATCCTGCGCGAGGAGGCGCATCTGACGGATGTCATTGATCCGCTCGGCGGCTCGTACTATGTCGAGACGCTGACCGATCAGATGGAGGACGAGATCATCGGCATAATCGAACGCATCGACGATGCGGGCGGCATGTATCGGGCCGCCGAATCGGGTCTGGTGCAAAAGATGATCGGCGAAAGCGCCCTTGCGTTCCAGGCCAGCGTGGATGCGGGCGAGCAGACCGTCGTCGGCGTCAACAAATACCAGGTTGACGAGGCCGATGAAGCGCCGCGCACTTCGCTGGAGCGCCCGGACCCGTCGCGCATGGCGGCCCATCTGGAGCGGCTTGAGCGCTACAAGAAATCGCGCGACCGGGATGGCGTTGCGCGCGCCCTTGACGCATTGCGCACAACCGCCGCCGGCACGCAGGGCAACGTATTTGAAAAATCCGTCGATGCGGCCCTCGCCGGCGTCACCCACGGGGAAATCTGCGCCGCCCTGCGCGAGGTCTTCGGCGATGGCCAGCCGCTGATCGTGCCATGACCGGGGCGGCGGCGTACAGCGCGGATGATGCCGATGCATTGAGCGATCTGATCGGCCGGCTGCGCGCCGGCGATATCCGCACCATCGCGCGCACCATCAGCGAGCTGGAGCGCCAGTCCGATAAGGCGCCGGCCATCCTCAAGGCGTTGCAGCCGCATCTGGGCCGCGGCCTGACCGTGGGCTTTACCGGCCCGCCGGGGGCGGGCAAGTCAACGCTGATTTCCGCCTTTATCACCGCCCTGAGAAAAGCCGGAAAGACCGTTGGCGTCGTGGCGGTCGATCCTTCGAGTCCGATTTCGGGCGGCTCCATACTGGGCGACCGGATCCGCATGAGCGACCATGCCGGCGACGATGGCGTGTTCGTGCGCTCGGTCGCCTCGCGCGGCGCGTTGGGGGGGCTGACGCCCGCCGCCATCCGCATGATCGACGTCATGGATGCCGCGGGACGCGACATCATCGTTCTGGAGACCGTGGGCGCCGGGCAATCGGAAGTCGAAATTTCCGAGATCGCCGATATCAAGGTGGTGATCTGCGCCCCCGGTCTCGGCGACGACATTCAGGCCATGAAATCGGGCATTCTCGAAATCGCCGATATTCTGGTGGTCAACAAGGCCGATCTTCCCGGCGCCAACCGGACCGTGCGGCAGTTGCGTTCAGCGCTTGGGTTGCGCACCGCGGAAGCCGGCGATGT
>JALURZ010000019.1 GCA_027058735.1 Hyphomicrobiales bacterium
GGGCCCCCTCTCCATCCTCGTCCTCCGGGCCTCGAAGGGGGCCGTGGCCCTGGAGACCGGGAACGGCCTCCTCCTCCTGATCCTCGTCGTCGGCCTGGCGACCGGGCTCCTCCGGGCCTGGCGGGGTGTCGCCTCCCCCTCGCGCGCCCCGTGCCAGATGCCAAAGCCCCGATGCCCAGGCGGCCGGGCGCAGCATGCGGCGAAACCGGCTGGCGCGCGGCGGTTCGTCGGCGGCGATCCGGGCGGCCCAGCCGTCATTGAGATCATCATCATAGCGCCTTGATGTTCCACCCAGCACACGCCGCACAAGATGCCCGAGGCCCATGGCGCCGCGGGCCAGCGCGCCGGCGCCGCGCATGGCATAGTCGCTGCCCTCCTCGTTGAGGAACTGTCTGGTGCGCTCCATGTCGTCGCGGTTCAGCGCGCAGGCGCGCGCCAGCAGGAAGGCGCTCGACAGGGCCAGCACCAGGCCGGCGGTGAAATTGCTTATGGTGGATCCGAAGACAAGGCCGGCCGGGGCTGCGATCGCCTTGAGGACAATATCGCCCAATATTCCGCCAAGCCCGCTTGGCAGCGGCCAGCTCGCGGGCACCGGCAGGCTTGCGAAGACACCGGCCCCCAGCAGGATCGCGCCGACCCAGTAGAGCGGGCGGGTCCGGAACCGCTCGACCGCGCCGCGCGACATGAGCAGAACCCCCCACATGACCGGCACGATCAGCACCGTGATGACGCCAAGGCCCAATATCTGCATGGCGAGATCGGCCATGATGGCGCCCGGCAGGCCGAGCAGATTGCTGGCCTCGCCCGCCACCGCGTGGTTGATGCTGGGATCGTCAACCGACCAGCTCGCCAGCGCAAGCCCGACCAGCAGGGCCGCCAGAATGACGGTGGTGCCGGAAGCGATCAGGCATTTGCGCCACAAAAACAGCCGCAATCCGTCGGGAAGCAGGGAAAACTCTCTTTGCGCGTGGCCGTGATCAGTCATGATTTTTCTTGTTCATCGGTTCAGTGTCCCAGCGCCGAGGCGGCGCGCTCAAGCGCGCTGCGCGTGGTCTCCACAGGATGAACCAGCGCGATGCGCAGATAGTCTCCGGCCGGATTGCCGCCCCGCTCGTTCGTTTGCGCCAGATAGGCGCCCGGCAGGGTCCGCAGACCCGCCGTCTTCCACAGCCTGACGGCGGCCGCTTCGCCGCCGCCGGCTTTCGCCACATCGAGCCAGACAAAAAACCCGCCTTCGGGCCGGCGCAGCCCGAACGGTTCGCCGAGCAGGCGTTCGGCGTCGTCCCATTTGCGGCAGTAAAGCGCGCGGCTGCGTTCGACATGGATCTCATCGCGCCATGCCGCCGCGCCCGCCGCCAGAACCGGAAGCGGCACCTGGGGCGCGGCCAGATTGCGGAACCGCAGATAGGCGGCGATCAGTTCCTCGTCGCCGGCGCAGAACCCGCACCGCAGCCCGGCCAGGTTCGACCGCTTGGACAGGGAGTTGAAAATCACGATATTGGCAAGATCGCCGCCAGCCCGGTCGCAGGCCTCCAGCAGCCCCGGCGGCGGCCGGTCGGCGTAGATCTCCGAATAACACTCATCGGACACAAGGGTGAACCCGTAGCGCCGCGCAAGCGAGAGCAGGCGGTCGAGATAGTCATGCGAGGCGACCGCGCCCTGCGGGTTTGCCGGTGAGCACAGATAAAACAGTCTGGTGCGCTCCAGAACGGTTCCGGGAATGGCGTCCAGGTCGGGCAGGAAACCGGTTTCCGCGACCGCGTCCAGATAGACCGGCTGCGCGCCCGCGCCGCGCGCGGCGGCCGCATAGCACTGGTAAAACGGGTTGGGCATGACAACCAGAGGCGGCCCCTTGGTGGTCGCGCCGGCTTCCGGCACGGCCACCAGGGCGATGGAAAACAGCGCCTCCCGGGTGCCGCACACAGGCAGAACATGGCGTTCGGGGTCCAGCGGGTGGGCCAGTCTGTAGCGCGTATTGATCCAGTCCGCGACCGCCTGGCGGTAGGTGCTGGTGCCGCGTGCGGGCGGGTAGCGGCCAAAATCGCTGTCGTGTTGCAGCAGAATTTCCGACACGAAGTCCGGCACGCCGTGTTTTGGCTCGCCCAGGGCCATATCGATCACCGGCCTCCCCCCCGGGGCGACCGCATCCAGCAAACGCGCCAGCCGCGCGAAGGGAGAGGGCGGCAGGTTCTGAAATCGCGAGTGAAGCATCAACCCTGCCCGTGCGCGCCGCCCGGTTTTGCTGCAAATCGCCGCTGCCCGCCGGCTTTCGCGGCAATCGTTGCGCCCGAATGGAAACATTGTGCCGAGTGTGCGGATGGCCGGTTAAATCCGGGTTAAGGACTGGGCCGGCATGCGCGGTTTTTCTGGCCCGGCCACGCGCCGTCACGATTGGGTGCGGGCCGCGGGAACCGGGTCTATGATCGGTTTGAGCCGCCGCGGCAGACGTATGCGGTGTTTGGCGCGCACAACCGAATAGACCTGTTTGCTGGCCTGCACCATGATGACGCCGGAAAACGCTGGCCAGAACAACGTGCCCAGGCGCTCCCAGGCGCCCACCGAGCGGCGCAGGATCGCCTGGCGCAGCGGCGGAAAAAACAGCGCCGGAACCCACGCATCAGGGCTGAAGCCGGCGTCCTGCAGGTGCCGGGTCAACTGAGCGCGGCTGAACGGCGTGCCATGGCCGAACGGGGTGGATTCGGCGCGCGCCCAGATGCCGCGCCGGTTTGGCACGACGATCAACACCTTACCGTCCGGCTTGAGAACGCGCCCGGCCTCGCCGAGCACCAGATCGGTATCGGCGGACATTTCCAGCCCGTGCACGATCAGCACCCGGTCGATGGAGGCATCGTCCAGAGGCAGTTCGGTTTCATCGACAAGCGCCGTCGCGGAGCGTTCGCCACGGGGCCAGTGTACCACCCCCTGGCGCGCCGGCATGACCGCGAACACGCTCAGCGCTTCCTTGCGCCATCCCTCCAGATACGGCGTGGCAAAGCCAAGGCCCGCGATCCGCATGCCGGTGACGCCCGGCCATTGCGCCCTGATATGCCGGGTCAGCAGACAGCGCGCGGCGCGCCCGACATCGCCGTCGTAGAAAATCTTGAGATCGATCACATCCATGACTTGCGCAGAGGTCCATATTGCAGCGCAAGCGCGCCGGAAGTTTCAATGGCCGGGAGTGTAGCAAAGATGGCGCGGATGATTAAGATAGCGGAAAGTCACCGTGCAGGCGAGGAGGCCTTTCGACCCATGGCGAAGCTGGAAATCCGTCAGTTCAACTGTTTGAGCGACAATTACGGGGTGCTCATTCATGAGCCGGAGGCCAATGTGACCGCATCCATCGACACGCCCGAGGCCGGTCCGATCATTGCCGCCCTCGATGACGCAGGCTGGCGGCTCACCCATATTCTCAATACCCATCACCACTGGGACCACACCGGCGGCAATGAGGAGTTGAAGACGAGATATGGCTGCACCGTCGTCGGGCCGGCGGGGGAGGCGGCGAAGATTCCCGGCATCGATGTGAAGCTCGGCGACGGCGACAGCTTCGCGTTCGGCGAACAGACGGCGCGCATCATCGAGACCCCCGGCCACACCCTTGGCCAGATCGCATATTATTTTCCGCACAGCGCTGTGGCCTTTACCGGCGACACGCTGTTTGCGCTGGGCTGCGGGCGGGTTTTTGAGGGCACGCCGGCGCAGATGTGGGCGTCGTTGCAAAAGCTGATGGCGCTGCCCGGCGACACGCGGATCTATTGCGGCCATGAATATACCCAGGCCAATGCCCGGTTCGCGCTGAGCGTCGATCCGGACAATGCGGAACTGATCGCGCGCGCCGCCGAAATCGACGCCCTGCGCGCCAACGGCCTGGCAACCCTGCCCACCACCATCGCGCTGGAACTGAAAACAAATCCGTTTTTGCGCGCCGAAGACCCGGGCATCCGCGCCCATCTGGCGATGGAACACGCCGATGCGGCCGACGTGTTTGCCGAAATCAGGAAACGCAAGGATAATTTCTAGAGCGTGTCTTTGTTATAGGGAATCATTTGACCGGGTTTTCGCGTTTGCTGGCAAGGCCAGGCTTTCCGCCTTGGTCCGGCCGGCCAAAAGGAAAGCCTGACGATGTCCAGAAAGCGCGAAAACCCTTCCCCCCGGTGGGCCAGATCAGCCCAATCGGCGGCGCCCCGCGAACCTTGCCCGGTCAACCAGACCGCGCGGCGGTTCGCGCCTGGCCGAATGGACAACCTATTGAAAGCCCACAGCTAGGGGGTCAGTGGCGCGGCGTCACCAGCCCGGGCCCGGTCCAGCCGCGCGCGACGAAAGAGGGATTGTCGAGGCCGCGTGCGCGCTTGCCATAGAGCAGCGGCTTGCCGTCAAGGGTCACCACGGAGCCGCCCGCCGCCTCCAGGACGGCCTGGCCGGCGGCCGTGTCCCATTCCATCGTGCGCCCGAGACGCGGGTAGAGATCCGCTTCACCGCACGCCAGCAGGCAGAATTTCAGGGATGATCCGGCCGTGATGGTGCTGGCGATGCGGCATGTCTTGAGCAGGTCGCGCTGTTCGCCGCCGGCGTGGGACCGGCTGACCGCCAGCGTCAGGCCGTCCCCGGGCGGCGGCCTGGTGGAAATGCGTCGCGCGCCCGACATGTCCAAAGGCCGGTCCGCTTTCGCAGCGGTTTCGAATGCGCCGCCATCGCGGGTGGCGGAAAACAGCCGCCCGGCGGCCGGGGCATAAACCACGCCGGCAACGGGGCGCGCGGCGGCGATGAGCGCGATATTGACCGTGAATTCACCGTTGCGGCCGACAAACTCCCGGGTTCCATCGAGCGGGTCCACAAGAAAAAACGGGCCATCGTCAATGTCGGGCACATGGCCCGCCGCCGCGGCTTCCTCGGAAACCACGGGAATATCGGCGAACCGGCGCGCAAGGGCGGCGAGGATTGCATCTTCCGCGGCCCGGTCCGCCGCGGTCACCGGCGAATTGTCTGCTTTCGCCTCGACATCAAAGGCCGTGCCGTAAATCTCCATGACCAGGCGCCCGGCCTCATGGGCGATGACCGCCAGATGCTCCAGTGCCGCTGTGTCCATCTCAGTAGCTGCTTTCAGGCATCGGCCGGGCCGGTCTTTGGCGCGGTCAGCGAAAAGGCGCGCCAACAATGGCGGCTTGGCGTTTGATATTCAAGAACGATTCGGCACAACGCCGACCGTCTTCGCGCAGCGGCCGCAAATGCGCCAGCAGATCGGGGAATTAACACTTTATCAATCATTTGGGAGGCTTTTGAAGGGGCACTTGAAGAGGCACTTGGCAAGCGCCGGTGCGGGGTGTATCAGCGAGCAGCGAACCTTCTGAAATCAGCCAGGGAACAGAGGCCATGACGTCTGCGGGCAAACTGAGCGATCTTGAGCTTTCGGCTTTTCTTTGCAGCAAGGTCTGCCACGATGTCATCAACCCGGTCGGTGCCCTTATGAACGGCCTTGAGGTGCTGAACGACGACAAGGACGACTCCATGCGCGAAATGGCGCTCGACCTGATCGCCAAGAGCGCCCGGCAGGCCTCGGCAAGGCTGCAATATGCCCGCATGGCGTTTGGCGCGGCCGGCTCGGCCGGGGCGACGCTCGATCTTGGCGAAATCGAAGAGATTGCGCGCGGCTATCTGGCGCTCAGCAAAATCGCCGTTCAATGGGATACGCCCGGCGGTTCGGCGCCAAGGGACACGGTCAAACTTCTGCTCAACCTGATCGCCATTGGAATTGCAACCATTCCGGGTGGCGGCACGATCGCGGTCAGCATCAAGAACAGCGATGTTGCCGTGAAATGCAGCGGTGAGGGCGCGAAAATTCCCGACGGAGTGCCGGCTCTCGTCAAAGGGGAAATCGACCCCGGAACCATGGATGCGCGCTCGGTTCAGGCCTACTACGCCGGACGTGTCGCGGAGGCCGCCGGATTGGCGGTGCGTTTCGATGGCGGCGGCGGCGATGTGGTCATCACCGCCGTTCCGCTCGCCGCGGCCGCATAGCCCTGCAATTCACACGTGCAATTCAAGCAATCTTAACTCTTTCCGCCCACACTTCCCGCGACATGCAGGAGCGATGCCGCACGGCAAAGTTCCCGCCCGTCTCCGGGCGCGGGTTGACCAGCGGGGCAGTGGGAAATGGACGATCTTCTGAGTGATTTTCTGACCGAGACGGCGGAAAGCCTGGATGTGGTGGATGTCGAGCTGGTGCAGTTCGAAAAGGACCCGAACGACGGCGCCATTCTGGACAATATCTTCCGTCTTGTTCACACCATCAAGGGAACCTGCGGATTCCTCGGCCTGCCGCGCCTCGAGGCGCTGGCGCATGCGGCTGAAACCCTGATGGGCAGGTTCCGCGACGGCGCAGAGGTCACACCGCAATCGGTCACGACCATTCTGGCGTCCATCGACCGGATCAAGGAGATTCTCTCCGAGCTCGAGGCCACCGAGGCCGAACCC
>JALURZ010000020.1 GCA_027058735.1 Hyphomicrobiales bacterium
CCCGTGCGTGAGATCGCCACCCTGCTGCGCGAGCGTTCGTTTCTGCTGCTGGTGTGCGCATCCAGCCTCGTCCAGGCGACCCACGCCGTCTACTACGCCTTCGCCACCCTGCACTGGCAATCATTGTCGCTGGGCGAAGACATGATCGGGGTGCTGTGGGCCATCGCGGTGGTGGCGGAGATCCTTCTTTTTGCCATGTCCGCGCCGCTGCTGCGCCGGCTGGGCCCGGCCGGTCTGATCGCGGCCGGGGCGATCAGCGCGGTGGCGCGCTGGAGCGTGCTTGCGTTCGATCCGCCCCTGTGGCTGCTGGTGCCGGCGCAGATCGCGCATGCCGGCAGCTTCGCGGCGACTTTTCTGGGGACCGTCCAGTTTATCGGCCAGCGCGTGCCCCATCATCTGCAGACAACCGCGCAAGGGATCTATGCAGCCGTTGCCGGCGGGATTCTCATGGGGACGGGGCTGCTGGCGGCCGGGCCGCTCTATGGGGCTCTTGGCGCCTACAGCTACCTGGTCATGGCGGCGGTGGGGCTCGGCGGTGTTTTTTTCGCCATCTGGCTGTGGCTGCTGGCGCCGGGCAATCACGGGCACTGATCGAGATTCAGGCACCCCAGAATCCGGGCGCCGGCGCCCGCATCACGCCGCCGTCATAGGTGATGCCGCCGGGGCGGTCATTTTCGAGCAGCAGCGGGCCGTCGAGGTCCGCCAGCATGGCCCCCTGGGCGACCAGCATCGCCGGCGCCATGGCCAGCGAAGTGGAGACCATGCAGCCGGCCATATAGGCCATGCCCCGGGCGGTGGCGGCCTCGGCGAGCATCAGGGCTTCGCTCAAGCCGCCGGTCTTGTCGAGTTTGATGTTGATGGCGTCATAGCGCTCTTTGATGGGATCAAGACTGTCCAGGCCGTGAATCGACTCATCGGCGCACACCGCGACGCGCCGCTCGATGGAGGCCAGACAGTCATCATTGTCCGCCGGCAGCGGCTGCTCGACCAGTTCAACCCCGAGATCCGCGCACAGCGCGAGCAGGGGCTCCACGGTTTGCGGGCTCCAGCCTTCGTTGGCATCGACGATGAGGCGCGCATCGGGCACGGCCGCGCGTATGGCGCGCAGCCGCGCCTCGTCTCCCTTGCGCCCCAGTTTGAGTTTCAGAACCGCATGGCCGGCGGAATGCCGTGCGGCGCGCGCCATTTTGGCGGGCTCATCCAGGCTCAATGTGAAGGCGGTTGTCAGCGGCTGGATTTCGGACAATCCGGCCAGTTGCCAGACGGGTTTTCCCGTTTGCCTGGCCGCCAGATCCCACAATGCGCAGTCAAGCGCGTTGCGCGCAGCTCCCGGTGCGATCCGTTCGTGCAGGGTGGCTCTGGTCAGGCCGGCGCGCAGGAGCGGCGCAAATGCGAGAATCTGCGATATCACGCCGGCAGGGGTTTCATTATAGCGGGGATAGGGAACGCACTCTCCGCGCCCGGTCAGGCCATCGGCCTCGATCTTCGCGACCACCACGCGGGCCTGGGTCTTGACGCCGCGCGAAATGGTGAACTTACCGCCGATCGGCCAGCGTTCCTCGCGCGCGGTCAGGGTTCCGGCAACGGCTGTGTCCTGCGCCCAGATGCGGTCATGCGCCATTGTGGAACGGGATCATCCCGCGCGCCGGGATCAGTTCAGCCGGCCGCAGGCATGAGCGAGCATGAGATAGACCTTGCCCGTCTCCGACGACAGATAGGTCTCGACCATCATGTTGTCGCGATCTGTTTCACTGACGGTGTCCAGCAGCGACTCAAAGTCGTCGATGTAGCGATCCACGTTGATGCGGAAATCGCCGTCGGAGTCGTATTTGCGGGAAATATGGTCGAACAGCTTCTGGCTGCGCAGCGAATAGAGCCGGCGCGTAAAGACATTGCGTTCGCCGCCATTGTAGCGGTCCCAAAGGTTGGCCGGCGTGTCGTGATCCAGCTCACGCACAAGATCGACACTCAGCGAATTCAGCGCCTCGACGATGTGCAGCTGCGATCTTTGATCGGTTTTCTTGGCGCGCTTCTTGCCGGACTTCCTGGCGGAACGCGGCTTGGAAAGTTCATCATCCAGATCGTTGTGCGATGCGGCGGCCAGGAGGTCCTGCAGGGCCCATTGCTTGGCCTTCGAGCGCGACCCGTCCTCATCGTCAGCGGCGACCGCATCATCCTGCGCCGGGTCATCGTCTTCCCGCGCCTTGGCCCGCGCGGCCTTCTTGCGCGACGGCTTTTCATCGGCCGGGCCGGAAACATCGAGAAGATTGCTGTGCCGGCGCACCAGGTCGGAAAGCGTGTTGAACGCGGTAATCTGGTCGGCAATGACCTGACGCATGGCGTCGGCGTTGGTATTGGCCTGTTCGGGCAATTCGTAGACCGCCCGGCTCACCTCGTTGCGGGTGTCCTCAAGCTGGGCGATCATGGTCGAGGAGGCATCCTGCATCTGCCTGGAGGTTGCGTTGAACTTCTGCAGGGCGTCGTCGAGGGAGCCTCGCATCGCGGCAATTGAAGATTCGTAGTTCGCCCGGACCTCTTCGGAGGTCTGCGCCATCTGGTTGGCGGCGGATTTCTTCAGGTTTTGCAATTCCCCGAGCAGGGCATTGGAGGTCTGGCGCAGATCGGCCAGCATCGCCTTCGACATTTCAGATGTCTTGGAGGACAGATCGGATGCGATTTCCTTGCTGCGCGCGGTCGAGTTGCTGAGCGAATCCTCGACCATGGCCACATAGTTGCGCAGCATCGCATCGACATCGGTGGTCTTCTTGACCAGTTCGTCGGCCAGCGAAGACATGTTGTGCTGATGGGCCTGAAGCATTTGCTCCAGTTCCTTGCCCACGCCGGCGGCGCTGGAATCGACCACCGCGCGGGTCTGTTCCAGGCGGTCGGCGATCTCGTGGGTGGTCTGCTCCAGGGTCGCCGTCATGCGGTTGCTGGCCTGATCGAGCCGGCCGGCCAGTTCCGAACTCACATAGTCAAGACGCTTGAGCATTTCGCCGCTCGTTTCGTCGAGATGCGTTGTCAGCCCCTTGCTTGCGTCCGTCAGACGGTCGGTGACGTCCGCGGTGGTGCGTTCCACGCGGGCCGAAATCTCGCCGCTGGCCGTTTCAAGCCGCTCGACCAGATCGCGATTGGCGCTTTCGATGCGTGCGGAAACCGTTTCATGGGTGGATTCGAGCTTCGCGGAAATCTCGCTGCTGGCATTATTGAGCTGCTCGGCGATCCGGTTGCTCTGGGATTCGAAATTGCTGGTCATCGTCGTGCCGGCGGTGTCCAGGCGGTCGGCGATTTCGCCGGCCGTGGATTCAAGGTTCTTCGTCATCTGGCCGCTCGCGCTATCAAGCCGCTCGCCCAGCCCCATGGCGGATTCCTCAAGCTGGCTTGCCATGCGCAAGCTGGTCTGTTCGAGCCGCGAGGACAATTGATCGCTGACGGTTTCCAGTTGACCGGTAATGTGTGAACTGGTGTCGGACAGCCGCGTCGTGATGTCGTTGCCGGTGATCTCAAGACGTTCAGACAGCGATGAACTGGTGGAGTCGAGGCGCTCCAGCAGCGTGTTCGTCGATGCGTCCAGTTGGCTGGTGATGGTTCCGCTGGTCTCGTCGATGCGCTGCATCAAGGACGTGCTGGTGTGATCCAGCCGTTGGGACAGGGAATCGCTGGCGCTGGTCATGCGGTCGAGCGTGTCGTTGGTTGTCGTTGCGAGTTGGGTGTTGAGATCGCTCGCGGTCTGGCCGATACGGTCCATGAGCGCATTGCCGGCCTGGTCGAGGCGAACCGTCATCTGCTGGGTCGTTTCATCAAGTCCGGAGAGAACATCGGACGATGTGCGGACGAAATTCTCGCGGAACCGGCTGCCCGCAGCCTCGATGCCTTCGCGCAATTCGATGCTCACATCGCTGAATTTTTCGAGGAAACTGCCGCCTGATTGCGAAACCTGATCGATCAGGTGCTGGCTGGTCGTGTCGAGCTGTCCGGAAATTTCCGCGCTAGTGGTCTGGATGCGCCCGGTGATTTCCGCATTGGTGCGGTACATTTCCTTGGTCACGGAGGCGACGGTTTCGCCCAGTTGCTGGGCGACATCCGCGCGCGCGTTGTCGATGCGGCCCGTCGCTTCGCTGACGGACTGGGCGAGTTCGCCGGCAAAACCGGACCGGGCGGCCTCGATCTGGCCGGTCACCTGATCGGCGGCCTGAACGATCTCGCTGCTGAACCCGGACCGGGCGGCTTCGATCTGGCCGGAGACCTGGGTCGCGGCCTGACTGGCCTCTTGGAGGAAACTCGTGCGCGCGGCGTCGATCTGGCCACTGACTTCGGCGCCCACCTGCACGACCTCCTGTGTAATGCCGATACGCGCATCGTCGATGCGTCCGGACACTTCCGCGCCCGCCTGATGCAGGTCCTGGGCGATCGTGCTTCTTGCCTCATCGATACGATCCGCCACGTCTTTCGAGACGATGGCGATTTCCTCGTTCAGCCCCCTGCGCGCCTCGTCGATGCGCCCCGTGACCTCGAAGGTCGATTGCGCGAGCTGTTCGGAGATTTCCGTGCTGCGTTCCTCCAGCGCATGGGCGACCTGCTCGCCGGTCTCCTGAAGCTTGCCGGTCACCTGGCTGCTGGCGTTTTCGAGGCGCAGGGCCAGGTCGGTGTTGGCATCGTCGAATTTGCGCGAGGTCTCGGCCAGTGCCTGGGAATGATCCACCAGCTGATCGGCAAAGGAGCGGATATCGCCCAGTACCGTTTCGGAAATATAGCCGAGACGGTCGGTCTGCTCGGCCAGGTGATCGCTCGCGGTCGACGTGCTGCCGGCGACATTGGTGATCAGATTATTGAGTTCGTCATTGCGCTGGCGCAGTTCCGCGCTCAACGCCGCAAGCCCGGTCGAAGCATTCTCGACCACGCCTTGCAGCGAGCCCGTCTGCTTGTCAAGCTGGCTGAGAATGGGTTCAGTCTGAGCACCCAGCATCCGTCCGGCCTGCTCAAGGGAAAAGCGTTGATTTTCAAGAGCTTGAACAAGAGTATGCACGCGCTCCTCATTGCCGACAAAGACCTGTTCGAGCGCGTTCAGTTCGCCGTGGATCGCGGTTTCAAGCTCGCCGGCCCGCGACAGCGCATTTTCGATGCCATCGACAAGCCCCGACAATTCGCGGCGCACCGCTCTGCCGACAACGGAAATTTCCTCGCTGGCCAGTTCCTCGGGGCGGATCAGATTGAGCGCGAATTTTCTCAGGTTAAGCGATTCCAGGCGCAACTGCTGCGAACGCCACACCATGTAGGCGATGGTCCAGAACAAAGTGACCGGCACAATGGTCATGACGGCCGCGGACGCGGCCTGGGGGGACGACCACAAACCGGCTGTGCCCGGCGCGCCGCCGGACACCCCGACCACATAGGACAGCGCGGCGACAATCCACAACAGGCTGACGCCGAGCGCAAGCCAGAACGGGGCCAGTGATGGCCGTTCAACGGTGCGCGCCGCCAGAACGGCCTCATCGACGTCCGGCCGATTGACGTTGGCGGGCTCCCGCACCGGCGGCTTGGGCGCTGACTTCCGGGTTTTCCGGGGTGAAGCGGATTTTTTGGCCGGCTGATCTTCCGCCATGGCGCTTTCCTCTTCGCCGGCGTCCGCCGTCACGTCCTTGGAATCGGGCGCATCTTGCAGGTCCGGTGCGCCCTGCGCGTGCGTCTGTCCGTCCTCGTCCGGCGCGCCTTTCAGGGTCGGGCCGGCAAGTTTCTGCGCGAGCGCCTTGAGACTGCCGCTTTTCCGGGGCGGGGAGGCCTGCCCGGTTGGTTCGTCCGCAACGTCGGTTTTTGCCGTTTCGGACTCTGACACCTGGCCGTTTGCCGCTGCCTTGCGCTGTGCCTTTCTGCTTGCCATGATCTTGTCTTTACCTGCTTGCACGCATCACATTGTCGTTGGGCCGGTCGTGCTGCGCCGTCACCGTTCCGGCAGCGGTCGTGGACCTCAGCATACTATGCCGCAGCGAAGCACAAATGTGCAGCGCCATATTAGCTTACGGTTAACCCTGTTAACGGTTCAGGTTCCGCCGCCCGAAATCCTCGCAATATCAATATCTTGGAGGGCCAGCCAATCTGCGCCTCGGGTCGGCTGGCCGCACCTGCCGAGGATTTTACGGCAGATTATCCGAAATTCGCCGCGCGACAAACAATAATTATCCCCCCGGCCCCGCGGGGGAGCGGGCATGCAGGGGTTTCGTTAACCGTGCCTGTTAACCGCACGGTATTGCGACGCTGCTAGCATCGGATCATCGGTAGTCAATTTCCCGGGGAGTAGGCATGGTATGTCGCGATCAGTGAGTCAGGCCGCGAAGGCGGCTGGGGACAGGGACGAGATGGGCGCGGACCGCCCCGTCGATCTGGTGCATCTGGCGCATTTTACGATGGGCGACCGCGCGCTTGAACGTGAAGTTCTCAATCTTTTCCGCAAACAGTCGGCGCTTTATCTGGAACGGTTGCGTGCCGCGCCGAACGAGGCGGTGTGGTGCGAGGCGGCGCACACGCTGAAAGGGTCGGCCCGCGGTATCGGCGCCTGGGCGGTGGCGGACGCCGCTTCGCAGCTCGAGACGCTGCGCGGCCCGATGAAATCGCGCCGCGTCTCGGGTGGGGTGCACATGCTGGCGGAACGCATTTATCAGGCAAACAGCTTCATTCACGAGATTCTCGCGAAGAGCTGAGCCTCTGGAAGGCGGCCGCGACCGGGAACTGAATGCCGGGATCGTGTGGCCATTTGCCTGATTGCGCATCGCCTTTGTGTGGCCTATAGCTTGGGGGCGGCGGCAACGCATGGGTGCTGGTTGGCGTGATCGCGCCGTTCAGGGCTTCTTCCGCGTGGCCGCACCGTCTGTGCCAACCGCCGGATTTCTCCCAGAAATGCCAAAGATAATCTTCATTGAGGCGAATGGTTCGCGTCACGAAATCGATGGCCGCGTCGGCATGTCGGTCATGGAGAGCGCCGTGAAGAATGACGTGCCGGGAATAGATGCGGATTGCGGCGGCGCCTGCGCCTGTGCCACCTGTCATGTCTATGTCGATCCCGACTGGAGCGAACGGATTGGCAAGCCTGCGGAAATGGAAGAGGATATGCTCGATTTCGCGGTCGATGTGCGCGAAAACAGCCGCTTGAGCTGCCAGTTGAAAATCACAGATGAATTTGACGGGCTCATTTTGCATCTGCCGGAAAGCCAGTTTTGAGCCCGGCGCTCTCTAACCCGCGATGGTCTGATCTCCCATGAACGACACCGTTACACGGACCGATGTAATCATAGTTGGCGCAGGCCCGGTCGGGCTTTTTGCCGTGTTCGAGCTCGGGCTTCTCGGTCTCAGGTGCCATGTTCTGGATATTCTGGACCGGCCGGGCGGTCAGTGCGCGGAACTCTATCCCGAAAAGCCGATCTACGACATTCCCGCTCACGCCGTGATCACCGGCGAGCAACTGGTCGAGCGGCTGATGGAACAGATCGAACCGTTTGAGCCGGTGCTGGAACTGGGCCAGATGGTGGAGAGCCTGAGCAAGACGCCAGAGGGCGACTGGATGATCGGCACCGATGCCGGGCTGAAAATTGCGGCGCCGGTGGTCGTCATTGCCTGCGGGGGGGGGTGTTTTCAGCCGAAACGCCCGCGCATCGAGCGTATCGAGGACTATGAGGGGCGCTCGGTGTTCTATTCCGTGCGGAAGATGGAGAATTTCCGCGACAGGAATATTCTGATCGTGGGCGGCGGCGACAGTGCCCTTGACTGGTGCTTTGCGCTGCTCGACACCGCGAAATCGCTCACGCTCGTTCACCGGCGCGCGGAGTTCCGCGCCGCGCCCGATTCCGTCTCACGCCTGGAACGGCTCATTGCTGACAAGGCGGTCACGTTTCATCTCGGGCAGATCAAGGAACTGACCGGCGAGGACGGCCGGCTGGTGTCCGTGCGCGGCGAGGGCAAGGATGGCGCCTTCGAGATCCCATGCGACGTCATGCTGCCGTTTTTCGGGCTCACCGTGAAACTCGGGCCGCTGGCGGACTGGGGAATCAATCTGGACAACAACCGCGTGACGGTGGATCAGGAAACCTATGCGACGTCGCATCCGGGGATTTACGCCATCGGCGACATCGTCACCTATCCCGGCAAGCTCAAGCTGATTTTGTCCGGCTTTCACGAGGCCGCGCTCATGGCTCATGCGGCGTTCAAATATGTTCATCCCGATGAACGGCTCATTTTTCAGCACACCTCGTCCAGTTCCAGCATGCAGAAGCGCCTGGGCGTGAAGAAGTGAGGCGCGCCCGCGCGGCACAACACGGCGGCGGCAGTTCCTTTTGAGCGGTATGTCTTGGCGCGCCCGGTCAATCCGGCCTGCGGAAATTCCAGCTTTCGCACCCGCGATTTTGGCCAGGGCGCGCTGGCGCCTGTGTGCGGGCCGCGAAAAAAATGCGGAGCCGCCGAAACAGCTCCGCACTTCTCATGTCCTTGAACCTGCTTTGCCATGCGTCCGAAGACGCGTCACGCAACAGGCCCGGTCACGAACCGGTTTTGAAAGCAAGCCTTCTCCACCGGCGGGTCCGATGCAGGCACCTGACCCGAACGGATTTAACGGTTTCGCCGCCGTTTACCGTTCATCGGCCCGGTTCCGGGACTTTCACACCCTACGGCGCAACCGCCCCCGAGCCGGATCCTGAAGGCCTCTCCCGGCGCCTTGCGTTGGCTGCCGCCTTGGCCGAAGCCGCCGCGCCAGCGCCCGCTGGCGTTCCGGTTCAGGATCGGCACGATCACCCCCGAAAGGGCGCCTGGCGAAACCGGCTCCAGAGCTTTTCAGACCGTGCGCACAGTTAGGTTGCACCCGCCGACGGGCGCTGTCACGCGCCATGGGAGGCTTATCCACACGCTGTCCACACCTTAGTGATACGGCCTAGTCACAAGGCAGGGGGCCGCAGCGGGTCAGCGCCTGGTTGGACTTGCAGTCAGCGCGGCAATGGCCGCACTCGCGGGCGTCCAGGGCCATGCGGTCCAGATTGTCTTCGTGGCACAGGGTCGCCAGCAAAATCAGCTCCCGGCGCTTCGGGTTCATCATCGCCTGGCAGATCTGCAGGGCGCAGTCAGGGTCCGTTGCGCCGCTGGCCAGCATTTCCATCAAACAGGATATGGCCGCCGAGCGGGAAAGCGAATTGCACTCTATCATTGCGCAATCTCCAATAGTTCGCGCAAAGGTAGTGCAATCGGGTTAACAAAGTATTATGGGGCATTCAGAATGTGCGGCACAGCCGCAGCGCATCGAAGATGGCGGCGTGAATATTGCGCGCGGCGACCGCATCGCCGATGCGGAACAACTGAAATCCGCCGTCGCGGTTGGTGACGATGGTCTGGGCCTCGCCCTTGAGCAGGGCGGAGCGGTCCTCTTCGCCGCGGTTGAGCGAATGGGCCTTGAGTTCGAGATAAAGATCGTCAAGGGGGAGTGTCGCGTGTTCGACGATGATCTGGTCCACCGTGCGTTCGCCGACCGGCCCGTCGCGGTAGTCGCTGGTCAGTGTTGCGCGCAGCTTGTTGCCCTCGCGGCGCACCGCGCCCACTCTGGTGTTGATGGTGATGGTGACCCCCAGTTCCTGAAAGACGCCGGCATAGTGGACATGGTTCAGGCCGCCGATTTCGGGCGCGAAAAAACGCTCCGGCGTGATGATTTCGAGTTTCGCGCCGCCGCGCGCGATCATCTCGGCCGCCTGCAACCCCGGATGGCCGCCATTGTCGTCATAAAGCAGGACATCTTGCCCGGGCCTGGTGTCGCCTGAAAGGATATCCCATGAGGTGGTCAGCAGACTGTCATCCGCCTCGACGATCTGCGTATTGGGCAGCCCGCCCGTGGCGATCACAATGATATCGGCCGGCTCGGCGAGCAAATCTCCGGCTTCCACGAAGCTGTTCAGCTTGACGGTCACGCCGAGACGCTCCAGTTCGGCCATGCGCCAGTCGACAATGCCGATCAGATCGGCGCGGCGCTTGTCGCGCGCGGCCAGCCTGATCTGGCCGCCCGGTTTGTTTGCCGCCTCGAACAGGCGCACATCGTGGCCGCGTTCCGCCGAGACCCGGGCGGCTTCCAGCCCCGCCGGGCCAGCGCCAACAATCACAATGCGTTTCGCCTTGCCCTTTGCTCTGGATATCCGGTGGGGGATGGCCGCCTCACGCCCGGTGGCCGGGTTGTGAATGCACAGCGCTTCGTGGCCTTCGTATATGCGGTCGAGACAATAGGTGGCGCCGACGCAGGGGCGGATCCGGTCTTCGCGGCCCTGCTCGATCTTGCGCACGATATGGGGATCGGCGATATGGGCGCGGGTCATGCCGACCATGTCGAGTTTGCCCTCGGCGATGGCGTGGCGCGCGGTGGCGACATCGGCGATCTTGGCGGCGTGAAAGACGGGGATAGGGGTTTGTTCGCGTACCTCGCCGGCGAAATCGAGATGCGGTGCCGAGGCCATGCCATGCAGCGGGATGACTTTGGACAGGGCGGCGTCCGTGTCGATGTGGCCACGGATGATGTTGAGAAAATCGACCTGTCCGGAGGCGGCCAGGCGGCGGGTGATTTCAAGGCCGTCCGCGCGCGACAGCCCGCGCTCCCAGTCCTCGTCGGCGACCATGCGGATGCCGACGATGAACTCCGCGCCGACTTCGCCACGGACCGCATCCAGGATCGCGAACGTGAAGCGCAGCCGGTTGTCGATGCTGCCGTTGAGCGCATCCTTGCGCCGGTTCGTGGCCGGCGACCAGAAACTGTCCGGCAGATGGCCATAGGCCTCGATTTCGATGCCATCGAGGCCTGCCTCGCGCATGCGCCCGGCGGCGGCCGCGTAGTCGGCGACGATGCGCGCGAGATCCCAGTCCTCGGCTTCTTTGGGGAAGGCCCGGTGAGCGGGCTCGCGCACCGGGGAGGCGGACAGCACCGGCAGCCAGTCGGAATGGTTCCAGTTCGTGCGCCGGCCAAGATGGGTCAACTGGATCATGACCGCGCAGCCATGGGCATGGCAGGCGTCGGTCAGCTTGCGCATCGGTTTGACGATGGCGTCGTCATGGGCGTGAAGGTTGCCGAATGTGGCGGGCGAATCCCGCGATACGACCGCCGAACCCGCCGTCATGGTCAGCGCCAGACCGCCCTTCGCGCGCTCTTCATGATAGAGCCGGTAGCGTTCCCCCGGCAGGCCGTTGTCGGCATAATTGGGCTCATGGGCGCTCGTCATCAAACGGTTCTTGAGCGTCAGATGCTTCAGGGTGAACGGCTGCAGGAGCGGATCTCTGGATGTCATGGCCGGTTTCAACTGCGTTGGGCGGGCGGGCCGGACGGGCGTTCCAATATCCGCCAATCCGACGGGGCAGGCAATAGCCGGGTGCGTTTTCGGCCGAACCGACGGATCGGCTGTTCCGCGGGCGCTGCGGCCGGATGGTTTTTTCAGATCAGTTCATGCCCCGGCGCCGGGTGGCGCGGGATCAGGCGCGCGAGGACCAGCGAGACCCCCGCCATGGCCGCGCCGGACAAAAAGACGATCGCCGGATCGATCAGCCACAAAAATCCGAACGCGACGGGAATGACGATCGCGGCGATGTGGTTGATGGAAAACGCCACGCCCGCGGTGGGCGCGATATCGCCGGGATCGGCGATCTTCTGGAAATAGGTTTTCATGGCGATCGCCAGCGCGAAAAACGCATGGTCGAGCAGATACAGCCCCGCCGCCACCCAGGGGTTGGAGACGAAAGCATACATCGCGAACACAACGACCAGGCCGGCATATTCCAGCGTCAGCGCCCGGCGTTCGCCCCAATGGCCGATCAGGGCGCCGATCTTTGGCGCAAACAGCATGTTGAACACCGCATTGGCCAGAAACAGGGTGGCGATCGCGGCAACCGAATAGCCGAACCGCTCGACCATCATGAAGCCGGCGAAAACCACGAATATCTGGCGCCGCGCCCCGGCCATGAAGGTGAGCGCGTAATACAGCCAGTAACGCGAGCGCAGGACGAGCGCGCGGCGCTGGGGCACGCTGGCGCGAAATTGCGGATAGGCGCTCCACACAAAGATCACGACCGCGACGCTCGCCAGTCCGCCGATTGCGTAGATGACAACAAAGTCGAGCCGGAGCCATTTCCAGGCAATGAAGACCAGGCCATAGGCGGCGATCGTCGCCATGGAGCCCGCGGAAATGATCCTGCCGAGCCCGTGCGGGGCGTCTTTCTTGTCCAGCCATTGCAGGGACAGGGACTGGTTCATGGTCTCATAGTAGTGAAACCCGATCGACATCAGCAGTGTGGTCGCATAAAATCCGATTTCGTTCGCGAAAAGTCCCGTTACCGCCGTCCCGAGGCCCAGCAGCAGCAAGGACATTAGCGCCAGTGTCTGTTCGCGAACCAGGAACAGCACAAACACCGTGGCGAAAGCGAGAAAGCCCGGAATTTCGCGGATGGACTGGAGAATGCCGATTTCCGCGCCGGTGAAGCCGACCCGCTGAATCGCGAAATTGTTCAGCAGCGCCTGCCAGGCGGCGAATGAAAAATTCATCGCCGCCCACATCACCATCAGCATGACGATGGGCCTGCGCCAGCCTTTGCCCGGTGCGCTCGCGATGTGTTGATGGGGGCGGCTCATGGCCGCCGGTTATATCAGGCGGGGTTGTTCTGGCCAGGGTTTGTTACGCGTGGCGCGACGTCGCCCTGTAGAGCGCCACCTGGAAGGGGCTGAACAGCGCGAATTTGACGGCCGCGGCCAGGGGCAGGGGAATCGCCTCGAAATCCGGATCACTGTCAAACAGACGGCGCTGCCTGGGATTGAGGTAGACTATGGTGAGCGGGCGCGGATCGGCGCGATAGGAGGTCGCGATCTTGTTGCGCACCTGCGCCATGAGATGCTCCTCGAACGGATTGAAGAAAAACAGCACCGCCGCCCCGTCGGGCACCGCAAAGTCGGCGGCATCCCCGTGGGTGTTGCCGATGGCGCCGCATTTGACGAGGGCGGGATCGAGCCCGGCCAGGTTCTTTTGCGCGGCGGCGTAAAGTTCATCGGCGAATTCGACGCCGGCCACCGCCTTGAAGGGATATTGCGCGGCGCACAGCAGGACCCGCCCGCGCCCGGACCCGTAATCCACGAACGTCGTCTTGTCGAGCGGGGCGGGCAGCAGATCCAGCACCCAGCGCACCAGCATCACGGGGGTTGGCAGATAGTGGATATCCGCATTGTCGATCGGCTTGTTGGCGCTGTCGATGCTGAGGTCTCCCAGCGGCACGTAGCCTGCGCTTTTTTCCTGTTCCAGGGCCTCGATACGCCGGTCGAAGAGTGCGCGATGGGCGCGGATCAGGGCGATTGAGCGGCAGTGAAGGGCAGTGTCCAAAAGACCGCGCTGCTTGATCATGCGACCCAGCCTGCCCGCGAGGCCGGCCGCGCCGCCGGCAGCGGGCCGGGTGCTGGCTTCACCGGCACTGATCGCTGTGTGTTTCATGGGCATCGCCTGCCTGCATCCTCGAAAAGGGGGGCGCCGAATTGCCTGCGAACACCCCCAGGGCAACCCACAGTCTGCGGGTTAACGATTAACAGTTGGTGTGCACTGGGCGGAGGGGTTTTGCGTGGGGCCATCGATCCTGCTCCACCCGGCGTCAATTGCCGCACCGGCTCAGGCTGCCGCCTTCACGCGGTTTGCAGCAACGCCAAAACCGCCTTTGTATCGCTGATGGTGGCGTACTCGCCGTCCATATTGGCGAGCGACAGGGCGTGCACATCGTTTGCGGGCCATACGCGCCCATTGAAGTCGCGCGTGTCGACCGCCCAGCAGGCATCCGCCACCACATACACGTCGAACCCCAGATTGCCGGCGTGGCGCACGGTCATTTCAACGCAATTGCTGGTCAGAACCCCCGAAATGACGAGCCGGTTGTGGCCGGCCTTGCGCAAGGTCTGTTCCAGGCCGGTCGCGATGAAGGGGCTGTTGGTCTGCTTGCCCGTCACCGGTTCACCGGCGATGGGCATGGCCTCGGGTTTGAAATCATGGCCCGGCTGTCCCGGCCGGTAGGGAGACCCGGGCTCGATTGAATCGTGGCGCACATGATAGACGGGCGCGGACGCGGCGCGCCAGCCGGCGAGAAGTGCTGCGATATTGGCTTCGGCATCGGGGTTGTTGCGCGGTCCCCATCCCGGATCGTCGGCGGCCATCTGCAGATCGATCAGAACCAGGGCAGGCGGGGTCACCGTCCCAGTTCCTTCATCGCGCCATCGAGGCCTTCGAGGGTCAGCGGGAACATGCGCTCAGAAACCAGTTGGCGGATCATTTCGGTGGTTGGCGTGAACGACCAGAACCGCTCCGGGACCGGGTTGAGCCAGACGAGGGACGGGTAGATATTCATCACCCGCTCCAGCCACAAGGCGCCCGGCTCCGGGTTCATGTGTTCCACCGAGCCGCCCGCATGGGTCAGTTCGAACGGGCTCATGGACGCATCGCCCACGAACAGCACCTTGTAATCGGCGGGGTAGGTGTGCAGCACCTCCCAGGTGTCGATGCGTTCGGTATGGCGGCGGCGGTTGTTCTTCCATACATATTCGTAGAGGCAGTTGTGGAAGTAAAAATACTCCATGTGCTTGAATTCCGCGCGCGCGGCTGAAAACAGCTCCTCGCACACCTTGATGTGGCCGTCCATCGACCCGCCGACATCGAAAAACACCAGCACCTTGATCGTGTTGCGCCGTTCGGGCACCAGTTTGATGTCGAGATAGCCCTTGCGCGCCGTTGAATTGATGGTGTCGTCGAGATCGAGTTCTTCGGCCGCCCCGTCGCGGGCGAATTTGCGCAGGCGCCGCAGCGCCATCTTGATGTTGCGGGTGCCCAGTTCGACGCTGTCGTCGAGGTCCTTGTATTCGCGCTTGTCCCAGACCTTGATGGCGCGGCCGTGGCGGCCCTCCTTCTGGCCGATGCGCACGCCCGCCGGATTATAGCCATAGGCGCCGAACGGCGAGGTGCCCCCGGTGCCGATCCACTTCGATCCGCCCTCGTGGCGCCCGTCTTGTTCCGCGAGCCGCTTTTGCAGCTCCTCCATGATTTTTTCCCAGCCGCCCAGCGCCTCGATCTCGGCCTTTTCTTCCTCCGACAGGAATTTTTCGGTGACCAGGCGCAGCCACTCTTCGGGGATCTCGTAAAGCTCTTCGCCCTTGAGTTCGTCGAGCCCCTTGAAGACATGGCCGAAAACCCGGTCGAACCTGTCCAGATTGCGTTCATCCTTGATGAGGGCCGAGCGCGCCAGATAGTAGAAATCCTCCACGCGCCGCCCGGCGACGTTCTTTTGCATCCCCTCCATGAGAGCCAGATATTCCTTCACGGTCACCGGCAGGTTGGCGGCTTTCAGTTCGTGGAAGAAGTTTATGAACACGGATGCCTGCCTGTCATTTGCGCAATCGCTCTATCCCATACCCGCTTCGCGCGCGGCGTTCCAGCCCGTTCATCGCGCGTTCAGGCTTGCCGCGCAATACTGTGCGCCACAGCCGTGAAAGCGCCTGGCGCAATTGCGGCGGAATTGATGACGGTCTGGATTGCGCGGCGCCCATGCGCCGCATCGCTGCGAAGGAACGGGCAAGATGGCATTTCGCGAGAACGCTTTGATCAGCCATGCGCTGGCGCTTCTGGGGGCAACGGCATTGATCGCGGGTCTGGCGGCGCCGCACACGGCGCGCGCGGAGAGTTTCGGCGAGCGGATCGAAAGCGGTCTTGAGGAAAACCTGAAAACCGACCTTGAAGACGAGTTCACCGTGAAGGACAATCTGTCGGGAAACACGATGGTGCTGCCTGAAGTGGCGCTGCCGGGCCTCAAGGGCGCAAAATCCGGCGACCCGGACAAGACGAAGAAAAAGGCGGTGAAAAAGAAACCGGCCGCCGGGCCAAAGAAAAAAGCAGGCAAAAAGAAACCGGCCGCCGGGCCAAAGAAAAAAGCAGGCAAAAAGAAACCGGCCGCCGGGCAAAAGAGGAAGGCTGGCGCCGCAGCAAAACGGGGCAGGCCGGCAGCAAAGACCGGGAGCGCGGCCGTCAACAGGCAATATCGCGAATGGGACCGCCAGGTCCTCGAGGCCGAAAAGGCCCGGCGCAGGCCGGTTCCGCGCCGCAGGCCGGCTTACCGCGCGGCGAGCCGCACACAGGCGCCCGTGCCGCTGCCGTCGGCCCGGCTGAGCGAGCAGGCCATGGAGCGCGCCCTGACCGCGCCGCCCAGAGGGTATGACGGGCGCCGTTATTCGATGAGCGAGGTGCTGGGGGATCACCGGCTGCGCGCCCGCCTGCGCCGGGTCGATATCAGCACCATCAATTTCCGGTTCGACGACATTCGCGTGCCGCCAGGCGAGATCTACAAGCTGCGCAGAATAGCGCGCGTGCTGAACCGCATCATCTTTCGCCGTCCCTTCGAGGTGTTCCTCATCGAAGGGCACACCGACGCGGTCGGTGACTATGATTACAACCTCGATCTGTCCGAAGACCGTGCCCGCGCCATCAAGGCGGCGTTAGTCGAACATTTCGCGGTGCC
Organism: Hyphomicrobiales bacterium; assembly: GCA_027058735.1. Taxonomy (GTDB): domain Bacteria; phylum Pseudomonadota; class Alphaproteobacteria; order Rhizobiales; family JALURZ01; genus JALURZ01. The sequence goes on from JALURZ010000020.1 coordinate 16,528, forward strand.
GGCGGAAAATCTGGTCACGCGCGGCTATGGCGAGCGGTTCTTGCTGGTGAACACCTATGGGCGCGAACGCCTCAACCGCCGGGTGACCGTGCGGCGCATCACGCCGCTGGTATATGCGGAGCGCGGCCCCTATCGCTACGAGCGGCCCTATGCGTATCGCCGCCCATACCGTCCCTACAGGCGTTATTTCCACTATTACGGAAATCGCTACTAGGCGGGTTTGTCAGCGGGTTTACGAACCGAAACCAGCGTGGCGAGCACGTCTGAGAGCCGGGGTTTGCCGGCTTCGTGGTAGGGCAGGGGCCGGATCTGTTCCATGGCCGCAAGGCCAATCCGGGCGCTCAGAACCCCGTTGAGCATGCCTTCGCCAAGCCGGGTGGAGAGCTTGGCCGCCAGTCCGTGGCCCAGCAGTTGTTGCAGCACGTTCTCGCCAACCGCGATGCCGCCGGTCATGGCGAGATGGGCGATCACCATGCGCGCCAGTTTCATCAGGCCGAGGGCGCCGGGCCGCCCCCCATAGCACTCGGCCAGCCGGCGCACCATGCGCAGGTTCGCAGCCCCCACCACCACGATGTCGAGAACGGCGCCCGGCGCGACCGCCGTGATCAGCGAAACACGCTTGACCGTGTCGGCGACGATGGCCCGGGCCCTGGCGTCGAGCGGCATGATCAGTTCGCGTTCGGCCAGTTGCAGCAGATCGGTCGGATCGCTCATGGCGGCTTCGTGTTCGGCGAAACGCGACAGCCCCCAGGCCATGTCGGCCCGCTGCCCGGCCAGGTGTTTCAGGGCGGCGATGGCGCGCGCCGCGGCGGCATGATCGCCCTCCCCATAGGCTGCCCCGGCGTCCTCCTTGATGCGCGCCAGGGTCTTCAGTGCGGCGAGGGACAGGACTTCGCGCACCGTCACGGCGATGGCG
>JALURZ010000021.1 GCA_027058735.1 Hyphomicrobiales bacterium
ATCGTGGGCCGCGCAAATGTCCTCATCGAGCCGGTGGCAGTGGGTCATCACAATATAACTGGCGCATGCCGGCGCGCGGCCCACGATCTGCGCAATCTCGCCGGACCCGATTGTGGTGACCCCGCGCGGCGCATCTTCGGGAAAAATACCATCGCGCCGGTCGATCCAGGTCAGCGCGAACGGCAGCGGCGACAGCGCCGTTATCACGGCGCGCCCCACATGGCCGGCGCCAAACAGCCAGACGGCGGCAGGGTGGTCTGAGATCACATCGATAAATTCATTAGTTTTGAAGGGGTTTAGCGGCGCATCTTCTCTGTTTGCCTGAATATTCCGGGAAACCGCCCCGTCGGGCGCGAACCGGACGCGCCGCGTCACCTCGCCGCCCGCATCGAGCCTTGCCCGCAGCGCCTGGAGGTGATCGCGCTCGCAAAGGCCGAACCGCTCAAAGGCCAGGCTCACCGCGCCGCCGCAGCACTGTCCCAGATCCGGGCCCAGCAGCGCGGTCTCCAGACCGCCGACGGACCCCGACTTGAGCAGCTCGCGCGCCCGCGCAATGGCATTGAATTCCAGAGCACCCCCGCCGATCGTACCGCTCAACGAATCGGCGCTGACGACCATTTTGGCATCGGCCCCTCTGGGCGCGGATCCGGTCTTGGCCACCACCGAAACCAGAATGCAGTCCTGCCCCGCCCCGAGCAGGGCGTCAAGGGTGTCGAGCCAGGCAATCATGACCGGCTCCCGGATCGCGCGGCGTCGCCGTTCTGCAGTTTTGTGATCGCCATCAGAACATGTTCAGGCGTCGCCGGCGCGTGCAGGTCGGGCAGTTTTTTGTAGTCACCGACGCTCGCCACCGCGTCGCACAGGGCATTGAACACGGAGATCGCCAGCATGAGCGGCGGCTCGCCCACCGCCTTGGAGCGGTAAATCGTCGCCTCGCGGTTTTTTCCCCCCGGCCAGATCGCCGCGCGATAATCGAGCGGCCGGTCGCTGAGCGCCGGAATCTTGTAGGTGGACGGCGCATGGGTCGTGAGGCGCCCTTCGCCATCCCAGTGCAGTTCCTCGGTGGTCAACCAGCCCATGCCCTGAATGAATCCGCCTTCAATCTGGCCCAAATCGAGCGCCGGATTGAGAGACTGGCCCACATCGTGCAAAATATCCACCCGCGTGACCCGGTTTTCGCCGGTCAGAACGTCCACCGAAACCTCGCTCACCGCCGCCCCGTAGGCGAAATAGTAAAACGGGCGCCCCTGCGCCTTCTCGCGGTCATAGTGGATTTTCGGCGTGCGGTAAAAGCCGGTCGATGACAGCGAAATACGCGCCATGTAGCCTTCGTTGACCAGATCGGGAAACGGGATTTCCTGGTTTCCCACCCGCACCCGGTTGGGCAGGAACGCGACATCCGATTTTTTCACGTTGTACTTTTCGCAGGCAAAACCGATCAGGCGCTCCTTGATGGTGCGCGCCGCGGCGCGGGCCGCCATGCCGTTGAGATCGCTGCCAGACGATGCGGCGGTGGCCGACGTATTGGGCACCTTGCCGGTCGTGGTCGAGGTGATCTTGATATTGTCCACATCGATCTGGAATTCCTCCGCCACCACCTGGGCGATCTTGGAGAACAGCCCCTGGCCCATCTCGGTGCCGCCGTGGTTGAGGTGCACGCTGCCGTCCTTGTAGACGTGGACCAGCGCGCCCGCCTGGTTGAGGTGCGAGGTCGTGAACGAGATACCGAACTTGACCGGCGTGAGCGCCAGGCCCTTCTTGTGATAGGGGCTGGCCGCGTTGTAGGCGCGGATGTCCTCGCGGCGTCTGGCATAATCCGAAGAGGCTTCAAGCTGTTCGACGATCTCGCCGATCACATTGTCCTCGACGCTCATGTGATAGGGCGTGACATCGCGCGGGCTCCGGCCGTAAAAATTGCGTTTGCGGATGTCGAGGGGATCGCGCCCCAGCGCCATGGCGATCTCGTCGATCACCCGTTCCATGGCGATCATGCCCTGGGGGCCGCCGAAGCCGCGAAACGCCGTATTCGACACGGTGTTGGTCTTGCAACAATGAGCGGTGATGGTCGCATTCTTCAGATAGTAGCAATTGTCCGCGTGAAACATCGCCCGGTCGACGATTGCCGCTGACAAATCCGCCGAATAGCCGCATCGTGCCGCCAGCACATAATCGATGGCCTCGATGCGCCCCTCATCGTCGAAGCCCACATCGTAGTCGATGCGGAAATCATGGCGCTTGCCGGTCATGGTCATGTCGTCGTCGCGGTCAAGGCAGATTTTCGCCGCCCGCCCGGTGGTGCGCGCCACCAGCGCCACCGCGGCGGCGAACAGCGCCGGCTGGCTTTCCTTGCCGCCGAAACCGCCCCCCATGCGGCGCAACTCCACGGTCACCGAATTGAGCGGCACATCGAGCACGCGGGCGACGTTGTGCTGGACCTCGCTGGGGTGCTGGCTTGAGCAATAGACATGAACATCGCCATCCTCCAGCGGCAGCGCGAGCGAGGCCATGCCTTCAAGATAGAAATGCTCCTGCCCGCCCACGTAAAACCGGCCCTTGAGCCGGTTGGCCGCCGCTTTCAGCGCCCTGGCGCTGTCCCCCAGCCGCATCTGTCGGGAGGGCATGAGGAACTGCTTTTTTGCCATGGCCTCATCGACGCTGAGCACCGCATCGAGGTCTTTATAGTCGATCACCGCGAGGGCGGCGGCGCGGCGCGCCTGGGGCAGGGTTTCGGCTGCAACCGCGAACAGGGACTGGCCGAGAAACTCAACCTTGCCATCGGCGAACAGGGGATCGTCGCCGGCCACCGGGCTGACGTCGTTGGCGCCGGGAATATCATCGGCCCCCAGCACGCAGACGACCCCCGGGGCCCCGCGCACCGGCGCCAGGTCGAGCGACCTTATGATCGCATGCGCGCGCGCGGATGTGGCGATAAACACATGCAGGCAATCGGCGGGTGCCGGAATATCGTCGATATAACGCGCCTGACCGGTGACATGCAGTTGCGCGCTGTCATGCCGCAGGGAGCTGCGCACGGCCCCCACGACCGTATCGCGCGTCGGGGCCGCGTCAGACATGCGCCGCCCCCCTTTCGGCATAGATGTCCGCAACCTTCGCGCCGGTGGCCTGGAGCAGGAACTTCCGCAGGATGTTGCCTGCCGCCCGAAGCCTGTAGCGATCGGTTCCGCGCAAATCGCTGAGGGGTGAAAAATCCGCGCCTAGCGCACCCCCCGCGCGTTCGATGACGCCGCCGTCCAGTTTCGCGCCGATGACCGCCTCTTCCGCGGCACTTGCCCGTTTGGGAACAGCGGCCATGCCGCCAAAGGCGAACCGGGCATCGCCAACCGTGCCGCCCTCAAGGCGCAACCAGAACGCACCGCATACAGACGAAATGTCCTGATCGAAGCGCTTCGACAGTTTGTAGCACCGGTAGCGGTCGGATTTTTTCAGCGCCGGCACCCTTATCGATGTGATGATTTCGCCGGGCTTGCGATCCTGCCTGCCGTAGCCGATGAAAAAATCCTGCAACGAGATCGTGCGTGAATTGCCTCCCCTGCGCAGGGTCACGCTGGCGTCCAGCGCGATCAGCGCCGGCGGCATATCGCCGATTGGCGAGCCATTGGCGATATTGCCGCCGAGCGTCGCCACATTGCGGATTTGCCGCGAGGCGAACCGGCGGATCAACTGATCCATCCCGGGAAAATGCCGCGCCAGCATTTCATGGGCCCGGGTCAGGGTCACCCCCGCCCCGATCTCCACCCCTTCCGCGTCCGCCTCCAGCGTCTTGAGTTCCGCCACATTTCCAAGATGGATCAGGGTTTCCGGGCGGCGGTGCTGCTTGGTGATCCACAGCCCCACGTCGCTCGATCCGGCGACCAGCCAGGCGTCGGGATGAGCGCTGGCGAGAGCGCATAATTCGTCGAGTCCTGCCGGGGCGAAACAGCGGGTGGACGCGCCTTCGAAGGAAAGGCCGCCGGCGGGCCTGATCCGCTCCAGCATTTTCCGCATTGCCGCCTCGCCCCTCGAAAACTGATCGGCGGGCCTTGCCGCATCGGCCTCGCGGGCGCACTCGATGATCGGTCCATAGCCGGTGCAGCGGCACAGGTTGCCGGCCAGCGCATCGGCGATCCCGGTTTGATCGCCTGAGGGGTCCGCGTGATACAGCCCGAACAGCGACATGACGATGCCCGGCGTGCAGAACCCGCACTGGGAGCCGTGTTTTTCGACCATCGCGCGCTGAACCGGGTGCAACGCGCCATCGGCCCCGCTCAGGTCTTCCACCGTTATCAACTGCTTGCCGTCCAGCACCCCCACCAACTGGATACACGCATTGACCACGCTATAGCGAAGGGCGCCGTTCGCCGGTTCCGCCAGCACGACGCTGCACGCCCCGCAGTCGCCTTCCGCGCAGCCCTCCTTGGTGCCGCAGCGCGCAGGCTCGCCGCGCAGATATTGCAGCACGGTCATCGCCGGATCGACCGCGGAAAGCTCGCGTATCTCACCCCCCAGAATGAACCGCACCGTGTCGCGCATCGCCAACCGGCCTCCCCGCCGGTCTTTCGCCTCTTCAATCGAGCTTCACACTGTTTTTTGCCTTGGCATTTTGCGTCAGCTATTTCTTGCGTTGGCTATTTTTTGCATTGGCTATTTTTTGCATTGGCGTTGCGCCTTTGCAGAACCGGCACAGGCGCATGAATCCGCGTGCTCAACCGCCGCGCAGTTCATGCCATTTTTTGACCAGTTAGTCAAATTTCTGCAAACCCCCGCACCCCCGCCGCACCCCGGTTCGACTGCCGGCGCGCGGCGGGCTCTTCCGTCCCGCGCTATCTGGTATAAACGACCCGGTAGACCTGCGTGAGGCGTCCCGATCCGGGCTGCTTCCCGAACAGGGTCACGACATGCCTGGCCGGCCCCAGGATCCTGATGGAAAGCGTACCCGATGAATTCGATATTTTCTTGTACCCGGTGTGGGTCACCGTCATGTTCAGCGACCTGGCGGTTCCCCGTCCGGTCATGGTGGATTTCCCCGAATCCCCGGAAGCCTCGAACGTCCCCGAATAGATCCCCGTCGCGGGATCATAGCGAAGTTTGCCGGAGCCGAACAGCCGCACGCTGGTGCTGGCGCATTTTATGGATTGTTTGAGGCTGTTTGCGCCGGCAAGCTCCTGTTCGATCCGGCAGCGCATCGGCTCCTCGGGCTTGTCGGGCCCGGCCTTGATCGTGCCGTTGCCGCGCCAGATCCCCTCCAGCGCCTTGAACAGGGCGTTTGGTTCCGCCGAGGCGGGGTGGTGAAATGCAAGTGCAAGACCCCCGGCCAGGACGGCGCCGGCGCACCGCCGGCCAAACACTCCCGTTGAACTCATCGCTTCAGGTTTCCCGCTGTTCGCAGTCTTCGTCCCCGCCTTGACCGACAGATAGACATAGTGCTCCGCAGCGGCCGGCGCAAGGCGGGGAGATAGAACTGGCGGCAGCAAAAGCAATGCTGTATCAATCGCGCTCATGATTCAAGTCGGCTTCGGCCTTGAACGCATTGGCCTTGCGACGGTGCGCTGGCCCCTCTTCAGTTCGCTGGCCGTGCTCGCGATATCACTGCTTGCAGCGGTGGGAATTGCACGCCTGGACGTGACTTCGGAATTCACCGATCTGTTCAGCAGGGATTCGGCGGACTACCGCTCCTACATGCGCATGATCGAAGCCTTTCCCGGCGGCGGCGGCGATGTCTATATCGTCATCAGCGGACCGGGGCTGTTGAAGCGCGAGAATCTCGAAAAAATCCGCGCGCTGCATCTCGATCTCGAATTGAACGATGGCGTTGCCGGCGTGCTGTCGCTGTTCTCCCTGCGCAGGACGCCGGACAGGACCGGGTTTCCCGCGCCGCTTTTTCCCGACCCCCTGCCCACCGGCGGCGCCTTTGAAAAACTCCTCGGCGATGCCGCCTCCCATCCCATGGCGAAGGGCTCCCTGCTGTCGCAAAACGGCGATGTGACGCTGGTCATCGTGGCGCTGGAGAGCGGAGTGCTCAAAACGAATTTCCGCACCGTGGTCGATGACCTGCGCGCCCAGGCCCGGCAATCCCTGAACGGCAGCGGGCTGAGCGTCGGCCTGACCGGCGTTCCGGTCTTGCGCAAGGCGATTTATCAGGCCATTCGCAACGACCGTGTCTTGTACAACACGGGCGGGTTTCTGGTCGGTCTTTTCGTATCCTTCCTGTTCTTCCGCAAGCTGGCGCCAACGATCATCGCCGCGGCGGCGCCCGCGGCGGCCGTATTCTGGTCGTTCGGGATGATCGGACTGATGGGCGATGAACTGAGCGTCATCATCATCATTATCGCGCCGCTCGTCATGGTGATCTCCTTTTCCGACGCCATGCATCTGGTGTTCG
>JALURZ010000022.1:0-10269 GCA_027058735.1 Hyphomicrobiales bacterium
CAATTAATCAAAGAGGCAGGCTGAAGTCAATGCGCAATATGTCGCACTGCGGTGTTGCGCCGTTGCGGCGCGCGGCCAGACGATGGTCGTTCCAACGCCGTGTCCGGCCGGGCTTGCGCGGGCGGGGGCAATCGCGTTACACCGCCCGCAGCGGCGGCAAACAGGCGGAACCCCATTCCGCGACACCCAGGAGGAAGCCCATGGCACGCAGCAAGATTTCACTGATCGGCGGCGGCATGATCGGAGGCACGCTTGCGCATCTTGCGGGCCTGAAGGAACTCGGCGATATCGTGATGTTCGATATTGTCGATGGTTTGCCCCAGGGCAAGGCGCTGGATCTGGCGGAGAGTTCCAGCGTGGAGGGGTTCGACGCCGAGCTTTCGGGCACCAACAGCTATTCGGACCTCAAGGGCTCCGATGTGGTGATCGTCACCGCCGGGGTGCCGCGAAAACCCGGCATGAGCCGCGACGATCTGCTCGACATCAACCTCAAGGTCATGTCGCAGGTCGGCGCCGGTATCAAGAAATACGCCCCCGACGCTTTCGTCATCTGTATCACCAATCCGCTCGACGCCATGGTATGGGCGCTGCAGAAGGCGTGCGGGCTCCGACGCTCGAAGGTGATCGGCATGGCCGGGGTTCTCGACTCGGCCCGCTTCCAGTATTTTCTGGCCAGGGAGTTCGATGTGTCCATCGAGGATGTCAACGCCTTCGTGCTCGGCGGCCATGGCGACACCATGGTGCCCCTGCCGCGCTATTCGACGGTTGCCGGCATTCCCCTGCCCGACCTCATCAAGATGAAATGGACCACCCAGCGCCGGCTCGACAAGATCGTGCAGCGCACCCGCGACGGGGGCGCGGAGATCGTCGGCCTGCTCAAGACCGGCTCGGCCTATTACGCGCCCGCCTCCTCCGCGATCGCCATGGCCGAATCCTATCTGAAAGACAAAAAGCGCGTGCTGCCCTGCGCCGCCTATCTGAACGGCCAGTATGGCGTCAAGGGGCTCTATGTCGGCGTGCCTGTGGTGATCGGCGCCAAGGGTGTGGAGCGCATTGTCGAAATCAGGCTCGACAGGCACGAGAAAGCCGCCTTTCAGAAATCGGTAAGCGCGGTCAGGGGGCTGGTGGAAAGCTGTAAGAAAATCGCTCCAAACCTGGGCAAATAGCGCGCCGGTTTCAGGCCTCCCCGCGCGGCGGCGAGCGCGAAAAAAAGGGGTGATCCTTGGGAGTTGCGCAACTTCAACACGGTGCTATAAGGGTTGCATCGCGTTTTTGCGGTTTTGGGGGCACGGCGGACTTTGGTATCTCAACAACTCTCCTCGAAAAACGTGCAAAATCCGCATTCGATCTCGAGATGAGACACGGCGCATGAATATTCACGAATATCAGGCCAAAACGGTCCTGAAGAGCTACGGCGTGGCGGTGCCGGAAGGGTATCCCGCCTTCAGCGTCGAGGAGGCGGTCGAGGCGGCGGAAAAAACCGGCGGTCCGGTGTGGGTCGTGAAAGCGCAGATCCATGCCGGCGGGCGCGGCAAGGGCGGCGGCGTCAAGGTGGTCAGATCGCTCGGTGACGTCGAAAGGCAGGCCCGCGACATTCTGGGCATGCAGCTTGTCACACCCCAGACCGGGCCTGAGGGCCGCACGGTCAAGCGGCTCTATATAGAAGATGGCTGCGACATTGCCCGCGAGCTCTATCTCTCGGTTCTGGTGGACCGGGAAACCTCGCGCGTGGCGTTCATCGCCTCGACCGAAGGGGGCATGGATATCGAGGACGTGGCCGCCGAAACACCGGAAAAAATCCTCACCCTCACCGTCGATCCGGCCTCGGGCATCAGCGGGTTCCACGGCCGCGAAATCGCTTATGCCCTGAAGCTCGAAGGCGACCAGGTCAGGCAATGCATCGGGCTGATCGGCAATCTTTACCGCTGCTGCATGGACAAGGACGCAAGCCTGCTGGAGATCAATCCCCTTGTGGTGACCGGGAGCGGCGATCTTTTGTGCCTCGATGCGAAGATGAATTTCGATTCCAACGCGCTCTACCGCCACAAGGATATCATGGAACTGCGCGACATCGGCGAGGAGGACCCGGCGGAAGTCGAGGCCTCCAGCCATGATCTGAGCTACGTCAAGCTCGACGGCACCATCGGCTGCATGGTCAATGGCGCCGGCCTCGCCATGGCGACCATGGACATCGTCAAGCTGTTCGGCGCGGAGCCGGCCAATTTTCTCGATGTCGGCGGCGGCGCCACCAAGGAAAAGGTGACGGCCGCCTTCAAGATCATTCTGTCGGACCCGAACGTGAAGGGCATTCTGGTCAATATTTTCGGCGGCATCATGCGCTGCGACATCATCGCCGAAGGCATCGTGGCGGCGGCCACCGAAATGGATATCGGCGTGCCTCTCGTGGTGCGCCTGGAGGGCACCAACGTGACCCGGGGCAAGAAAATCCTCAACGAATCAGGCCTTGCCATTATCGCCGCCGATGATCTCGGCGATGCGGCCAAAAAGGTCGTCGCGGCCGTGAAGGAGGCAGCCTGATGGCGGTTCTGGTCGACAAGGACACCAAAGTCATCTGCCAGGGCTTCACCGGTTCGCAGGGCACGTTTCACTCCGAACAGGCGATCGAATACGGCACCAGAATGGTCGGCGGCGTGACGCCGGGCAAAGGCGGGTCCATTCATCTCGATCTGCCGGTATTCGACACCGTCCAGCAGGCGGTCAACGCGACCGGGGCAACCGTCAGCGTCATTTACGTGCCGCCGCCGTTCGCGGGCGACGCCATTCTGGAGGCCATTGCCGCGGGCCTTGATCTGGTGGTCTGCATCACCGAGGGCATTCCGGTGCTCGACATGGTCAAGGTCAAGCGCGCGCTGTGCGGCACGCGCACCCGCCTGGTGGGGCCGAACTGTCCCGGCGTGATCACGCCGGGGCAATGCAAGATCGGCATCATGCCCGGCCATATTCACCAACCCGGCTCGGTCGGCATCGTGTCGCGCTCCGGCACGCTGACCTATGAGGCGGTGGGCCAGACGACGGCGGTCGGTCTTGGCCAGACCACCTGCATCGGCATTGGCGGCGATCCGGTCAACGGCACCAGTTTCATCGACTGCCTGGATCTGTTTCTCGGCGACCCGGCGACCGAATCCATCGTCATGATCGGCGAAATCGGCGGCTCGGCGGAAGAAGACGCCGCCGATTTCATCAAGCGCTCGAAAGTCAAGAAACCGATGGTCGGCTTCATCGCCGGGGTGACCGCGCCGCCGGGCCGGCGCATGGGCCATGCGGGCGCGATTATTTCCGGCGGCAAGGGTGGCGCGGACAGCAAGATCGAGGCGCTCAAAAGTGCCGGCATCGCGGTGGCGCAATCGCCCGCGGCCCTTGGCACCACACTGGTGGATATTCTGAAAAAGTGAGCGAACGTGTCTGAAACAGCGAGTGAACCAGCCTGATTCTCCCGGCTCCCGGCCGGCGGGGCAGGGGACGCAGAACCGAAAGGCGGCGGTGGCGGTATGGCAAAAGACCAGTCGAACGATGGTTTCGCGCGAACCTCTTTTCTGTATGGCGGCAATGCCCAGTTCATCGAACAGCTCTATGCGCGCTATCAGACCGATCCCGGTTCGCTGGATGCCGGCTGGGCGGATTATTTCGCATCCCTGAACGATGCCAGGGACGATGTGCTGGCCGAAGCCAGGGGCGCATCCTGGCGCCGCGCCGACTGGCCGATCGCGGCCAATGGCGAACTGGTCTCGGCGCTTGACGGCGACTGGGCGCCGGTCGAGCGCGCGCTGCGGAGCGGGGTGCAGAAGAAGGCGCAGGGCGCAGGTGTTGAACTGTCCGCCGATGCGATGCGCGCGGCGACGCTCGATTCCATCCGTGCCTTGATGCTGATCCGCGCCTACCGCGTGCGCGGCCATCTGATCGCCGATCTCGATCCGCTGAAACTGCGCGAGGAGCCGCTGCATCCCGAACTCGATCCGTTGACCTACGGGTTCAGGCCCGAAGACATGGACCGGCCGATTTTCATCGACAATGTCCTGGGTCTGGAAATGGCGAGCGTCAACCAGATGCTGGCCGTGCTGCACCGCACCTATTGTTCGACGCTCGGTCTGGAATACATGCACATCACCGATCCGGAGGAGAAATCCTGGCTCCAGCAGCGCATGGAGCGCCCGGATGAGGAGGTGTCGTTCACCGAGCTTGGCCGCAGGGCGATCCTGTCCAAGCTGATCGAGACGGAAGGCTTCGAGAAATTCCTCGATGTCAAATATACCGGCACCAAGCGGTTCGGGCTCGATGGCGGGGAATCCATGGTTCCGGCCCTTGAGCAGATCATCAAGGTCGGCGGCCAGTTGGGGGTCAACCAGATCGTGCTGGGCATGCCCCATCGCGGACGCCTCAACGTGCTCGCCAATGTCATGGGCAAGCCCTACCGTGCGATTTTCAATGAATTCAAGGGCGGGTCCGCCAACCCGGACGATGTCGAAGGGTCGGGGGATGTGAAATATCATCTGGGCGCGTCATCTGACCGCGATTTCGACGGCAACAGCGTGCATCTGTCGCTGACCGCCAACCCCTCGCATCTTGAAATCGTCGATCCCGTGGTGCTGGGCAAGGTGCGCGCCAAGCAGGACCAGAACAAGGATGCGCCGCGCTCCCGGGTGATGCCCCTGCTGCTGCATGGCGACGCCGCGTTCGCCGGCCAGGGGGTGGTTGCGGAATGTTTCGGTCTTTCCGGCCTGCTTGGCCACAAGACCGGCGGCTCGATACATTTCATCGTCAACAACCAGATCGGGTTTACCACCAGCCCGATCCATTCGCGCTCCTCGCCCTACCCGTCCGACATGGCGAAGATCATCCAGGCGCCCATTTTCCATGCCAATGGCGATGATCCCGAATCGGTTGTCTACGCGGCGCGGGTGGCCACCGAATTCCGCCAGAAATTCGGCAAGCCCGTGGTCGTGGACATGTTCTGCTACCGCCGCCACGGCCACAACGAGGGGGATGAACCCTCCTTCACCCAGCCTTTGATGTACAAGCGCATCAGGACCCACCCGACCCCTGTCGAGGTCTACTCCAAGCGCCTGATCGAGGCGGGAACGATAACCAGGCAGGACTATGAACGCGAGGTCGCGGCCTATCGCGAGCTGCTGGAACAGGAGTTCAAGGCCGCGGACAGCTACCGGCCCAACAAGGCGGACTGGCTCGATGGCCGCTGGACCGGTTTCAGCCTGCCTGAAGACGCCGGTCCGCGCCGGGGCAAGACCGGGGTGCCGCTCGATACCCTGCGCAAGGTGGGCAGGGCGCTCACCGAGATCCCCGACGGCTTCAACGCTCACCGCACCATAAGGCGGATCATCAACAGCCGCCGGCAGATGATCGACACCGGCAAAGGCATCGACTGGGCGATGGCCGAGGCGCTGGCGTTCGGCACCTTGCTGCAGGAAGGTTATCCGGTGCGCCTGTCGGGGCAGGACTGCGAGCGCGGCACATTCTCGCAGCGTCACGCGGTGCTGATCGACCAGGAAAACGAACACCGCCTGACGACCCTGAAGCAGATCGCACCCGATCAGGCGCGCTTTGAAGTCATCAACTCCATGTTGTCGGAAGAAGCCGTGCTTGGATTTGAATACGGCTTTTCGCTGGCCGAGCCCAACGCGCTGGTGCTGTGGGAAGCCCAGTTCGGCGATTTCGCCAACGGCGCGCAGGTGGTGGTCGATCAGTTCCTGTCCAGCGGAGAGCGCAAATGGCTGCGCATGTCCGGGCTGGTGATGCTGCTGCCCCATGGCTATGAGGGCCAGGGGCCGGAACATTCCTCCGCGCGCCTGGAGCGCTATCTGCAGATCTGCGCGGAAGACAACATGCAGGTCGCCAATTGCACGACGCCGATGAACTATTTTCATATTCTGCGCCGCCAGATGTGGCGTGAATTCCGCAAGCCGCTGATCCTGATGACGCCGAAATCACTGTTGCGCCACAAGCGGGTCGTCTCCAACATCGAGGAATTCGATGTCGGCACCTCGTTCCACCGGGTGCTGTGGGACGATGCCCAGCATCTGCCGGATCAGAAAATCAAGCTCAAGGCGGACAAGGACATCCGCCGCGTGCTGCTGTGCTCGGGCAAGGTCTATTTCGACCTGTATGAGGAGCGCGAGGCCCGCGGCATCCGCGATATCTATCTCATGCGCCTGGAGCAGCTCTATCCGTTCCCCGAAAAGGCGCTGGTCGAGGAACTTGGCCGGTTCACAAAGGCACAGATGATCTGGTGCCAGGAAGAGCCCCACAACATGGGCGCGTGGACATTTGTGGCACCGCGCCTCGACGAAGTGCTTGGGCGCATCGGGGCGGATTGCCAGAGGGTGCGCTATATCGGGCGGCCCGAGTCGGCCGCCACGGCGACCGGTTCGATGAGCCGGCACATCAAGGAGCGCGATGCGTTTATCGATGCGGCGCTGACCATCAAATAGCCGGTCGGCGGGTCAACGGAACAGATTGCAAACGGCGGTGAGGAACAATGGCGCAGGAAATCCGGGTACCGGCTCTGGGCGAATCGATCAGTGAGGCGACGGTTGCCCAGTGGTTCAAGAAGGAAGGCGATGCGGTCACGGCCGACGAGCCCCTTGTCGAGCTTGAAACCGACAAGGTGACACTGGAGGTGCCTGCGCCGGCCGCCGGGGTGCTGAGCGAAATCACCGCGCGCGATGGCGATGTTGTCGGCGTGGACGCCGTTCTGGGCTCCATAACGCAAGGCTCTGCGGCGGTGGCGCCAAAGAAGGCCGAGGCCGCGCCGGGCAAGGCCGCAAGCGAACCGCCGGCCAACGGGGCGGCGCACAGCCTGTCTCCGGCGGTGCGCAAGCTGATTGAGGAAAACAACCTCGATCCAGCACAGATTACGGGTACCGGCAAGGACGGGCGGCTCGTCAAGGGCGATGTGCTGGCTTTTCTTGAGAAAGGCTCCGGATCGGCAGCACCGCAGAGGGTGCGCGCACCGGTCTCCAACGAGCCGCGCGAGGAACGCATCCGCATGACCCGGCTGCGCCAGACCATCGCCAAGCGGCTGAAAGACGCGCAAAACGTCGCCGCCATGCTGACCACATTCAATGAGGTCGATATGAGCGAAGTGATGGCGCTCAGGACCCGCTACAAGGAGCTGTTTGAGAAAAAGCACGGCATCAAGCTTGGCTTCATGGGGCTTTTCGTCAGGGCCTGCGTCACCGCGCTGAAAGACGTCCCGGCGGTCAATGCGGAGATCGACGGCACCGATCTTGTCTACAAGAACTACTGCAATATCGGCGTTGCGGTCGGCACCGACAAGGGGCTGGTGGTGCCGGTGGTGCGCGATGCGGACCAGATGAGCATCGCGGATATCGAAAAAACCATCGCCGCGCTCGGCAGCAAGGCGCGCGAGGGCAAACTGTCGCTCGATGACATGATGGGGGGCACGTTCACGGTGTCCAATGGCGGTGTTTACGGCTCGTTGATGTCGACGCCGATCCTGAATGCGCCGCAATCGGGCATCCTCGGCATGCACAAGATCCAGCCGCGCCCCATGGCCATCGATGGCGAGGTGGTCATCCGCCCGATGATGTATCTGGCGCTGTCCTATGACCATCGCATCGTCGATGGCAAGGAGGCGGTCACTTTTCTGGTGCGCGTCAAGGAAGCGCTCGAGGATCCCCAGCGCCTCGTGCTTGATCTGTAAGGGCAGGGGGCAGGGGATTGAGGATCCGATGAGCCTTGAGTTTCTCGTGACCGCGCTGATCGTGGTGCTGATACCTGGAACCGGCGTCGTCTTCACGGTGGCAACGGGGCTTGCATCGGGGCGGCGCGCCAGTATCGCCGCGGCGGTCGGGTGCACCCTGGGCATCGTTCCGGCAATCCTGGCCTCGGTGGCCGGACTGGCGGCCGTCCTGCACACCAGCGCGGTGGCGTTTCAGGCGTTGAAAGTCCTTGGCGTCGCCTATCTGCTCTATCTGGCGTGGCAGACGCTGAGGCAATCGGGGCCGTTGCCGATCTGCACCGGTCTGCCGGCGCGACCCGCAGCGCTGGCGCTCATGCGTACCGGCTTTCTGATCAATGTACTGAACCCGAAACTGTCCGCGTTTTTTCTGGCCTTCCTGCCGCAATTTGTGGATGTGCGCGCCGGCCCCCCGATCGCCCAGATGCTGGTCATGAGCGGGGTTTTCATGGCTATGACACTGGCCGTTTTCGTCGTTTACGGGGCTTTTGCCGCCCTGGTGGGCGAAAAGATGCTGCGCAGCGACACGGTGCTGAAATGGATGCGGCGCACGGTTGGCGCGGCCTTTGCGGGCTTTGGCCTGCGCCTTGCGTTTACGGAGCGCTGATATGAGGCACCCGCCGGGCGCGGCGATGTCCGCGCCAGATAATGGAGACCTTCATGGCTGACAGTTACGATCTCACCGTCATCGGCACCGGGCCTGGCGGTTATGTTTGCGCTATCCGCGCCGCCCAGTTGGGCATGAACGTGGCGGTGGTGGAGAAACGCGCGACCCATGGCGGCACCTGTCTCAATGTGGGGTGCATTCCCTCAAAAGCCCTGCTGCACGCCTCCGAAATGTTCGAGGAGGCCGGTCACCACTTCGCCCATCTGGGCATCGAGGTTGCGCCGAAGCTCGATCTCAAGGCGATGATGGGCCACAAGGACGAAACCGTGGAGGCCAATGTCAGGGGGGTCGAGTTTCTGCTGAAGAAGAACAAGATCACCGCCTATCACGGAACCGGGCGCATCGTGGCGGCCGGCGCGGTGGAAGTGACGCCGGAAAAGGGCAAGGCGGAGACCATCAAGACCAAGAACATCGTGATCGCCACCGGCTCGCATGTGATGCCGCTGCCGGGCCTCAGGATCGATGAAAAATCCATCCTGTCGTCGGATGGCGCCATCGCCCTGGACAAGGTGCCGGGCACGTTGCTGGTCATCGGCGCCGGGGTGATCGGTCTCGAACTGGGGTCGGTCTGGCGCCGGCTGGGCGCGGAGGTGATCGTCGTTGAGTTTCTCGACCGCATTCTGCCGGGCATGGATGGTGATGTCGCCAGGACCTTCCAGCGCGCGCTCAAGAAACAGGGCATGACCTTCAGGCTGTCGACCAGGGTGACCGGTGCGAAGAAGGCCGGCAAGGGGCTCAAGGTGACCATGGAGCCGGCGGCGGGCGGCAGGCCTGAAACCCTCGATGCGGATGCGGTGCTGGTGGCCATCGGACGGCGGGCCTATACGGCGGGCCTTGGCCTTGAGGAACTCGGGATCGCGCTCGACAAACAGGGCCGGGTCAAGACGGATGCGCATTTCAAGACAGGCATCGACGGGATCTATGCCATCGGCGACGCGATTGCCGGGCCGATGCTCGCCCACAAGGCCGAAGACGAAGGGGTCGCGGTCGCGGAAATCCTCGCCGGCCAATCGGGCCATGTGAACTACGATGTCATTCCCGGCGTGGTCTACACCACGCCGGAGGTCGCCGCCGTCGGCCAAACCGAAGAGGAACTGAAAGACGCCGGCATTGCCTATGTGTCCGGCAAATTTCCGTTCACCGCCAATGGCCGGGCCAAGGCCATGCGCAAGACCGACGGTTTCATCAAGGTGCTGGCGGACGCCAAAACCGACCGGGTGCTCGGTGTCCACATGGTCGGCGCCAGCGTCGGCGAGATGATCCACGAAGCCGCCGTGCTGATGGAATTCGGCGGCTCGGCCGAAGACCTGGCGCGCACCTGCCACGCCCACCCGACCATGTCGGAAGCCGTGAAAGAAGCCGCCATGGCGCTCGCCAAACGCGCCATCCACATGTGAGGCGTCACAGCCCGGCGAAGGGTTTGGGGTTTGACCCGTCGGTGAAGCGCGAAAAGCGGAACGGGTGCGGGTCCACGACGGGGGATGCGCCGGTCGCAAGGTCCGCGATCAGCCGCCCCGCGCCGGGGCCCAGCCCGAAGCCATGGCCGGAAAAGCCCGTGGCGATGAACAGGCCCGGCGTTGTTTTGAGCCCGGAAATCACCGGAATGGCGTCCGGCGTCGTGTCGATATAGCCGGCCCAGCTCTCTTCGATCGTTACGCCCTGGAAGACCGGGAACGCTTTTCTGAGATTGTTCGCCGCGCGTTCGAGCATCCACGGCACCGGGGCGGGATCAAGAATGCGGCAGGCCTCAAACGGCGATGCCTGATCCAGCGCCCAGCGGCGCGGGCGCATCAGTTCATCGACAAACCGCCGCCCCAGCGCGAACCGCACGGAACGGCCCGCCATCCTGAGCAGGCCGCCAAACTGC
>JALURZ010000022.1:10279-17364 GCA_027058735.1 Hyphomicrobiales bacterium
GCCTCAGATAGCGGAAATTCTGCGGCGTCAGGTCGGCGAGCGAAAGATCGCCCTCCGCGACGGTGTAGCCGCCGTCGAGCCGCTTGCGAAAGGTGAAGCCCGGCGCCCAGGTGGCGATCTCCGGCGCGCCCGCAAGCGCGCTTGTGCGCAGGACCGAGGAGCGCACCGTCAGTTGCGGCAGGCAGACGCCGAGGCTGCGGCAGAAGTGATACGACCATGCGCCGCCGGCCAGCACCGCGGAGGAACAGGCGATGCGGCCCTTTTCGGTGACCACGGCGCTGAGCCGCCCGGCGCTGGTCTCGATGCCGCGCACGGCGCAGTTGGTCAGGATCGTCGCGCCGCGCGCTTGTGCCGCGCGTGCCAGTGCCGGGGCGGCCATTTGCGGCTCCGCGCGGCCATCGCCCGGCGTATGCACGCCCCCCTCCCAGCGCCGCGCGGCACCGGGCAGCAGCCCGGCGATCTCGTCGGGGCCAACCAGGCGCGAAGGCAACTGGTGCTGCCGTGCATGCTCCAGCCAGGTTTCGCGCTTCGCCAGCGCCCCCGGCGTGTCGGACAGATAGAGAATGCCGCATTGGCGAAAGCCGGTTTTCTCGCCGATGCGCCGGTCCAGCCCGCGCCACAGCTTCAGGCTTTCAATCACCAGCGGCAATTCGCGCGGGTCGCGGCCCTGCTGGCGGCACCAGCCCCAGTTGCGCGAGGACTGCTCGCCGCCGATGATGCCTTTTTCGCACAACGTGACCGGAACACCGGCCTCCGCCAGAAAATAGGCCGCCGCCGCGCCGATGATGCCGCCGCCGATGATCGCCACCGCGCATTTGTCCGGCGGGGCCGTGTCCGAAGGGACGGGGTCGGGTTTCGGGGCCATCGATGCCTCAGTGATCGTGGGCGTTATTCGCAACCGCGATTAGACAATGCCACGGGGCTGTGGAAAACTGAAACCGGGCCCGCGGAAACCGTGCCCCCAAGGGGATGATCACATGGCGTTGACGAAAAAACAACGGCGCATATTCCTGGCGGTGTCGCTGGTGTGCATCTTGTGCGCCATCGCCCTCGCCATGGTCGTCTATGGCATGGTGTTCTCGTTCAGCCGGTCGAAAATCGTGGCCAGCCTGGCTGTCGCCGCCGCCCTTGGCGTCATTGGCGTGGTGTTTGGGCTGCTGCTGAAAAAGACCCGCCGGGCCGGCGCCGGGTGAGCCTGGTTCAGGCCCTGGGATGGGCCTTGCGGTATTGCCGGCGCAGATGGTCCTTGTCGATCTCGGTATAGACCTGGGTCGTCGACAGGCTGGCGTGGCCGAGCAGTTCCTGGATCGTGCGCAAATCTCCCCCCGCCGACAACAGGTGGGTGGCGAAGCTGTGGCGCAGCGCGTGGGGGGTCGCGGTATCGGGAAGATCGAGCGCGCCTCTCAGGCGCTGCATGAGAAGCTGTATGTTGCGCGCATTGAGGCGGCCGCCGCGCACGCCGATGAAAAGCGGGCTGTCTGGTCCCAGCGCCACCGGGCAGAGCGCGAGATAATGCGCAATGGCCTCGCGCGCGGCGGGCAGAACCGGCACGAGGCGCGTCTTGCCCCCCTTGCCGGTCACCCGCATGGTATCCGCGCCCGGGGCGATGGGTGCATCTTTCCGGTCGAGATCGAGAGCTTCTGAAATGCGCAGGCCACAGCCATAAAGCAGGATCAGAACGGCGGTATCGCGCGCCATGACCCAGGCCTGCGTCTCAGCGCCCGCGCCTGCCGGTTCGGTTTGAATCACGTCCCTTGCCGCATCAATGGACAGGGCCTTGGGCAGCGGGCGGGAGACCTTCGGCATCCGCACCGAACCCAGGGCCGCGTTTTCCAGCACGCCGCTGCGCTGCAGAAAGCCGAACAGCGAGCGAATGGTGGACAGCGCGCGGGCGAGCGAGCGGCCCGACGCGCCGCCATTGCGCCGGCGTGCGAAAAACGCGCGAAAATCCGCAGCCTTCAGCGATTGCAGATCACCGAGGCCCGCCGGCCCGCCAAGATGCTCGAACAAAAAGGCGGTGAACTGGTCGATATCGCGCTGATAGGCTTCCATGGTCTTGGCCGCCAGCCGGCGTTCGGAACGCAGATATTCGAGCCATGCGGCGATCTCGCGCGCCGCGCGCGCCTGTGTGTAGAGTTCAAAGCGGCGGGTCGTGGGCGGCGCGGCGGTCATGAGGTCAGGTGATGGTCTGTCCGGTTTTCTTCCAGTCGGCGAGAAACGCGTCCAGTCCCCTGTCGGTCAGGGGATGACGCGCCAGGGCACGCAGCACCCCGGGCGGCACGGTGGCCACATCGGCCCCCATCAGGGCGGAGCGCCTGACATGATCGTCACTGCGGATCGAGGCGGCCAGGATCTCGGTTTTGAGATCACCGTAATTATCGTAGATCGTACGGATATCGCCGATCAGCGCCATGCCGTCCTCGCCGATATCGTCGAGCCGGCCGATGAACGGCGAGATGAAACTCGCCCCCGCCTTGGCCGCCAGCAGCGCCTGATTGGCGCTGAAGCACAAGGTGACATTGACCATGGCGCCCTCGCGGCTGAGCGCCCGGCAGGCCTTCAGCCCGTCCCAGGTCAGCGGCACCTTGATTGCCACATTGCTTGCGATTGCCCGCAGCACGGCGGCTTCGGCGAGCATGCCGTTTGTATCCCTCGCGGCCACTTCCGCGCTGACCGGCCCGGCGACCAGGGCGCAGATCTCGGCGATCACCTCCTTGAAATCGCGCCCCGATTTGGCGATCAGCGACGGGTTGGTGGTGACGCCATCGAGCAGGCCGGTATCGGCGAGTTCGCGGATTTCGGCCACATCCGCGGTATCAACAAAAAACTTCATGGGAATCCAGGCCCCCGTTGCAATCACCGCGGATCGTGCGCCCGCACGAAACCGCTCCCTTGTTGTAGTGCGGCACGGTTGCCACACTCTTAATCATGAACAGCGATTCGATGCCACGCTCCAAGGATGACCGCATTCGCGGCACCGGCCAGGCCCCGGTGCTGCTGCCGCTGGCGCTGGATACGCCCTACACGTATCTGGTGCCCGAGGGAATGGCGGTGGGGCCGGGCGATTTTGTGCGCGTGCCGCTGGGTCCGCGCGAGCGCATCGGCGTTGTCTGGGGACTGGGAGAAGACCCGCAGGCCGATCCCGTCGATCCCGCCAAACTGCGCGAAATCTCAGAAATCTATGATACGCCGCCGCTGGTCGGCGACCATTTGCGGTTCATCGACTGGGTGGCGGTCTACACGATGGCGCCACGCGGATCGGTGCTGCGCATGACGATGCGGGTGCCGGCGGCACTCGGGCGCCCGCCGACCCGCGCAGGGGTGATATATGGCGGCGCGGACCCGGAACGCCTGACGCCCCAGCGCGCGCGGGTGCTGGAGATCGCCAGGGACGGTCTGGCCCGCTCGACCGGCGATCTGGCGCGGGAAGCCGACGTCACATCGTCGGTCGTGCGCGGGCTGATCGCAGCGGGCGCGCTCAGCGCGGTTGATCTGCCGGCGCTGGACCCTTTTGGCGTGCCTGATCCCGGTCTGCCCGGCGCAAGGCTGACCGGTGAACAGGCCGGCGCGGCGGCGATACTCCGCGATGCGGTGCGGAAAAACAGCTTCAGCGTGACCCTGCTCGATGGCGTGACCGGGTCGGGCAAGACGGAGGTTTATTTCGAGGCCATGGCGCAGGCCCTGCGCAGGGGCGTTCAATCGCTGGTGCTGCTCCCGGAAATCGCGCTGACGCCTGATTTCATGGCCCGTTTCGAGGCCCGTTTCGGCACCGCGCCCGCCGCCTGGCACTCGGCCATGAAACCGCGCCAGCGCGAACGGGTCTGGCGCGCGGTCATTTCCGGCGATGCCCGCATCGTCGTCGGCGCCCGTTCCGCCCTGTTCCTGCCGTTCCGCTCGCTCGGCCTGTTGATCATCGACGAAGAACACGAAGCCGCGTTCAAGCAGGAAGACGGCGTCGTCTATCATGCCCGCGATATGGGTGTGGTGCGCGGGCAGATCGGCGAATTCGCCGTGGTTCTGAGTTCCGCGACCCCGTCCCTTGAAAGCCTCAACAATGCTGAAGCAGGCCGCTATGCCCATGTGCGCCTGAAGGAGCGCCACGGAGCCGCCGTCCTGCCGGATGTGCGGCTGATCGATATGCGCAAACAGAAACTGCCGGCGACCCGCTGGCTGTCGGCGCCGGTGATGGCGGCCCTGAGCGCGCGCATTGAAGCCGGCGAGCAATCCCTGCTGTTTCTCAACCGGCGCGGCTATGCGCCCCTGACCCTGTGCCGCAAATGCGGGTTTCGCCTGGAGTGCCCCGATTGCGATGCCTGGCTGGTGGAGCACCGCTTTCGCGGCGAACTGATGTGCCATCATTGCGGGTTGCGCACGCCGGTGCCGGCCACATGCCCGTCATGCGGCGCTGAAGACAGCCTGGCTGCGTGCGGTCCCGGCGTCGAGCGCCTCGGCGAAGAGGTCAGGGAGGCATTTCCCGGTGCCCGTATCGAAATCCTGTCGAGCGATCTGGTGCGCACGGCCCAACTGCGCGGCCTGCTCCAACAGATCGCGCACGGCGCGGTCGATATCGTCATCGGCACGCAACTGGTGGCCAAGGGGCACCACTTTCCGCATTTGACCCTGGTGTGCGTGGTCGATGCCGATATCGGTCTGGGGCAGGGCGATCCGCGCGCCGCGGAGCGCACCTATCAGTTGCTGCGCCAGGTGGCGGGGCGGGCGGGCCGCGCGGAAAAGCCCGGCGAAGCGCTGATCCAGACCTATCTGCCGGAGCATCCGCTGATGCGCGCGCTGGTGGCGCGTGAGCGCGAGGTGTTCTTTTCCCGGGAACGCGCCATGCGCGAGGCCGCCGGGCTGCCGCCCTATGGCCGGCTGGCGAGCCTGATCGTTACCGGGCGCGACGAGCGCGAGACGGCCGGCTATGCAAACGGCCTTGCCCGCGCCGCGCCGCCGGCAGAAGGCGTGCGGGTGCTGGGGCCGGCTCCCGCCCCCATCGGCCTCATCCGTGGCCGCCACCGCTACCGACTGCTGGTCAAGGCGCGCCGCGATGTCAATATCCAGGCGTTTCTGCACGCCTGGCTCGATGGCCGCCAGCCGCGCGGCTCGCTGCGCCTCAAGATCGATGTCGATCCCTATAGTTTTTATTGACGCGCGGCCCCCTGCTCGCGTGCGATCTGAGAGGGTTTGCGCTCCCTGGGGCAAAAACTCACGCCGGCACCAAACTCGCCCGTTCGCCGAGCGCGTAGCGCGCCACATCGGTTACGTCGAAGGCGAGGGACACGACCATCGTCGCCAGCAAGACCCATATCACCTGGCGATAGGGCGCGGTGATAGCCGCATCCTTGAGCCGGCCCCACAGATAGACCGCAAGCGGCGTCCAGAACACGACATGCACGATGCCCAGAAGCCGCACCAGGCCGATCCGGTAGAACAGCCATTGCATGACGGCGAAAACAGCCAGATTGGTCAGCAGGATGACCAGCGCATCGCGGCGGGTCGCTTTTGAAAACGCCAGCACCACCAGCGTCACCACGATTGCCGCGCTCATCCACAAGACCCACAGCCGTATCCAGCCGGGCTGTGTCGCAAGGGCTTCATCGAAGGTCATGGATAACTCTCTCCGGTTTTTTGGCGGGGCGCGCCTGGCGGGCGTCGGGTTTTTTCGCATTTGCACGCGTTTGGCGCGCGCATGCCGCGCTCAGGGTATATGATGCGATGGAAACGCGGCATTGTCGTGATCGCCGGGCTGGAACCATGAAGACAACGACCCTCATCAAATTCTTCTTCGGCGTTGTGATCGCCGTGGCGATTGTGTCGTTCGGCTTGTGGGGCGCCGCGGCCGGGCTGCCCTGGTCGATGCCCGATACCGGGGCGCTGCGCCAGTGGTTCGCGGAGCTTGGGCCCTGGGGACCGGCCGCGGTGATCGCGCTGATGATGGCGGCAATCCTGTTCAGCCCTATTCCCAGCGCCCCCATCGCGCTGGCCACCGGCGCGATCTACGGGCATTTCTGGGGCACGATCTATGTCCTCGCCGGTTCGCAGGCCGGCGCGCTCGCCGCCTTCGCCATAGCGCGGTATCTGGGCTATGAGGTGCTGCATCACTGGTTTGGCGAACGGCTGAAAAGCGGGCTTGCGGGGTCTCAGAATTTCCTGATGTGGAGCGTGTTCGCCAGCCGGCTCCTGCCGTTCATTTCATTCGATATCGTGAGCTATGCGGCGGGCCTGACGGTGCTGTCCTTCTGGCGCTTCGCGCTGGCCACTCTGGCGGGCATCGTTCCTGCCAGTTTTCTGCTGGCGCATTTCGGCAGCGAGCTGGTGGCGCAGGAATCGAACCGTATCCTGATCGCCGTGGGCCTGCTCGGCGTCTTTACCGCGCTGCCATTTGCGGTGAGCTATCTTGCCCGGTTGAAGGCGAAATAACCCCGCCGGCCCGGGCGTTGCGGCGATTTGAGCCGAACGCGCAAATTCCGCAGAACACGCTGGCCACGGCACGTGTTGCATGGCACAATCGGGTATGTTAGAGGGAGGCGCGATGGCGGGCGCTGACCGGCGGGACCATCGTTTGTACGGGGGGAATTCGCGCGAATTCAGTACCTTGACAGAGGCATTCTGAACGCCTCTGATCGCGTGGAATGCCGCAAAGGTTCGTTAATCGCGCATGACCACTCACACGATCAGTATCGCAGGGGTGCCGGGGCGTTACGCGAACGCGCTGTTTGAACTGGCGCAGGACGCCGGGATGCTGGCGCGCGTGGAGGCCGATCTCAAGAAATTCGCCGCCCTGCTCGATGAAAGCAGCGACCTTGTGCGCCTGGTCAGGAGCCGGGTGTGCAGCATCCAGGAGCAGACGCGCGCGATCGGGGCGGTGCTGGCGGGTGCGGGAATCGGGGGGCTGAGCGCCAATTTCTTCGGCCTTGTCATTCACAACCGCCGGCTGTTCGCGATCCGCGAAATGATCGTCGCTTTCGGCCAGTTGCTGGCCGCGGAGCGCGGTGAAATCAACGCCGAGGTCGTTTCGGCGAGCGCCTTGAACGCGAAACAGGTCGCGGCTCTCAAACGGTCGCTGAAATCGGCGGTCGGGCGCGAAG
>JALURZ010000023.1 GCA_027058735.1 Hyphomicrobiales bacterium
CGGCCAGCGGTTCTGGCTGCGCGCGGTGAGGCCCTGATAGAGTTCCACCTGGGTTGCCCGCACATTGGGTTCGTGGCGCGCGCCGGTTCCGATCTCCATGAGCGCATTTGGCTCTTCCGCGCCAAGGCCCACAATGCCGCGTGGCCGGTGGTATTTGAAACTGCGTCCAACGACGCGAATGCCGTTGGCCAGCAGGGCGGAGGCCAGCGTGTCGCCCTTGAAGCCGGTGAGTTTGCGGCCATCGAAGGTGAAACCCAGCGGCAGGTCGCGATTGACAAGCCTGCCCGTGCGTCCGTTCAGGCCCGCGCTGGCGGGCAGTCTGCCCGGCTTGGCGCTCATGTGCGGCCTCCTCTGCCCTTCGGCCCGGCCGGTGCGCCTTCCGCGAGTTTGGGCGGCTGATCGGTGATGGCGTAAAACGCCTTGAATTCCAGGGTCATCGTGTCGCGGGCCGCGTGAAACCATTTGCCGCATCCGCGCGCGCACACCCAGCGTTCAAAATGCAGGCCGCACGGATTCTTGCGGATAAACAGGTAGTCACGCTGTGCTTCGTCGCTGATATTTTCCGGATCCAGGCTTGCCGGGCGTTCGATATGGGCGGCGCCGCCATAGCGGAATTCCGTTTCATCGCCTTCGACGCCGCAGACCGGACAGGAAATCAATAGCATGGCTCTTCACTCGCTGACATCTAGTGCGCAACGCCGGCGGCCACGCTTTCGTCGACGAACCGGCCTTCCAGAAACCGGTCGATGGAAAACGGTTCGGCAATCGGGTGCGGGCGGTCATTGGCGATGGTGTCGGCGAAGACGAACCCGGAGCCGGGAATGGATTTGAAACCGCCGGTGCCCCAGCCGCAATTGACAAACAGGCCGGCGACATCCGTCTTTGAAATGATCGGACTGCGGTCACCGGTCATATCGACGATGCCGGCCCACTGGCGCAGCATCTTGAGCCGGCTGATGATGGGAAAGGTCTCCACCAGCGCGGTCACGGTGTGTTGCAGCGCGGGGAAACTGCCGCGCTGGGAATAATTGTTGTAATCGTCGGTGCCACCGCCGATGACCAGTTCGCCCTTGTCCGACTGGGAGATGTAGCCGTGCACCGTGTTGGCCATGATGACCACATCGAGAACCGGCTTGATCGGCTCTGAAACCAGGGCCTGCAGGGCGACGCTCTCGATCGGCATCCGCAGGCCGGCCATGTCGGTCAGGCGGGTGGTGTTGCCGGCCGTGACGATGGCGACCTTGCTGGCGCGGATGCGCCCTTTTGTGGTCTCCACCGCGTTGACGCGGCCGCGCGCCACGGAAATGCCGGTGACCTCGCAATTCTGGATGATGTCCACGCCGCGCATATCCGCCCCGCGCGCATATCCCCAGGCGACCGCATCATGGCGCGCGGTCCCGCCGCGCGGCTGATAGAGCGCGCCCAGCACCGGATAGCGCACGCCCGCGGACATGTTGATGATGGGAACCTTCTTTTTCACCTGCTTGGGGGAAATCATTCTCGATTCGATGCCGAACAGTCTGTTGGCATGGGCGTTGCGCGTCATGGAGCGCAATTCATGTTCTGTCTGGCACAGCATCATCAGGCCGCGCGGCGAGAACATGATGTTGAAGTTCAGCTCCTGGCTCAATCCCTCATAAAGCCTGTGGGCGAGCTGATAGATGGCGGCACTTTCATCCTGCAGATAGTTGGAGCGGATGATGGTCGTGTTGCGCCCGGTATTGCCGCCGCCCAGCCATCCCTTTTCCACCACCGCGACACTGGTGATATTGTGCTCCTTGGCCAGATAATAGGCGGTCGCGAGCCCGTGGCCGCCGGCGCCGATGATGATGACGTCATATTGCGCCCTGGGTTCGGCGCTGCGCCAGGCGCGGCCCCAGCCCTTGTGGTAATTGGCCGCATTGCGGGCCAGAGTGAATATGGAATAGCGTTGCATGGATCAGGCTTGCCGGAGGATCACGTCGTTGTCAGCGAATCCGTACACACAATATAACCGGGATGACCACATTCTCACCATGAAATTGCGACATGGACCGAAACGATGACGACGCCACCGTTCGAACCGGCGCGGACGCGGGCGCAATTGACTTGCTTTTTTCACAGGGATTGCAAATAACCCCATCATGCTTCTCTGGTTCCTTTTTGCCGTAGCGACTGTGCTGGGCGTTTTACTGGTGATCTGGCCGCTGACGCGCCCGCCGCCCGGGTCTTCGGACCGGCCCACCGGGCTTGAGGTGCTTCAGGATCAGTTGCGCGAACTCGATGGCGAGGTGGAGCGCGGCCAGATTGAGGCCGGCGAAGCCGAAGGCGCCAGAACCGAGATTTCCCGCCGCCTTCTGTCCGCGGCGCAGCAGCAGGAGGCCCGCCCCCCGGCACCCGATCCGCGGTCCGGCGGCGCCCGCGCCGCAACGCTGCTGGTCGCCGCCGTCAGCATTCCGGCGCTCAGTGTGGCGCTCTATCTGATGGTCGGTTCGCCGCAGCTTCCCGGCAAGCCCTTTCGCGAACGCGCCGATATCCCGGTTGAGCAGCAGCAGGTCGGCCAGTTGATCGCGCGAATTGAAAAACATCTGCTTGACCAGCCTGATGACGTGCGTGGCTGGACGGTTGTCGCGCCCGTATATATGCGGCTGCGGCGCTATGGTGATGCGGCGAATGCCTATGAGCGGATTCTTGCCCTCAGCGGGCGCACGGCGCCGATGCTGGCGGCCTATGGGGAAGCCCTGGTCCTCGGCGATGAAGGCCTGGTTCGCGCCAGTTCCTACAAGATTTTCACCGAAGCCCTGAGCCTGGATGCGCTGGAGCCCAAGTCGCAGTTTTATCTGGGCCTTGCGGAACTGCAGGACGGCCGCCCGGATGTGGCGGTCAGGCGCTGGCGCGCGCTGATGGAGCGGCTGCCCGAGGACACGCCGTGGCGCGACGCTCTGGCCGAGCAATTGCGCCAGGCCGAAGCACGGCTCGCGCCCGCCGACAAGGACACGCCCGCGCGCGCGCCCGCCCTGAGCCGGGAGCAGATGGATGCCGGCCGGTCGATGTCCCCGATGGACCGCCAGGCCATGATCGAAGGCATGGTCGAACGGCTGGCGAAGAGGCTGGAACAAGACGGCGATGACATCGATGGCTGGCTCAGGCTTGCGCGCGCGCGCGTCGTCCTGGGCCGCAGGGCCGCCGCCGGCGAGGCGCTGGCGCGCGCGGAGAAGATTTTTGCACGCGACAGTGAGGCGCTGGCGAAAATCCGCAGCCTGCGCGAACAGCTTGATATGCCTCAGGGCTGAACATGTCGGGATTGTGTTGAACCGTGGCCATGACCCGTAAACAAAGACGCATGACGCTGATCGGCGGCGCCCTCGCCGTGCTGGCGGTGGCGACGGGCCTGGTCTTGGCGGCGCTGAAGGACACGATCGTCTTTTTCCGCACGCCAAGCGAAGTGCAGACGCTTCAGATGGCCGAAGGGGTCCGGTTCCGGCTGGGCGGCCTCGTCGCGGAAGGCAGCATCAAGCGGCTTGGCGATGCGGTCATTCAATTCAGCGTGAGCGATCTGGACGCGACCTTGCCGGTCACGTACAAGGGGATATTGCCGGATCTGTTTCGCGAAGGTCAGGGCGTCGTGGCCGAAGGCAGACTGAACGCACAAGGGGTGTTTGTCGCCGACACCGTGCTTGCCAAGCATGACGAGACCTACATGCCGCGCGAAGTTGCCGACAAGCTCAAGGAAAAGGGCTGGTGGCAGGCGGAACCGGGGAACGCCGGCAACAACTGAACCACCTTTTGCAGGGCCTCTGGCAGTGAATGATGGGGACATGTCATGATAGCTGAATTCGGTCACTATGCTTTGCTGCTGGCGCTGGCGTTTGCGCTTTACCAGATGATTGCCCCGCTTGTCGGCGCGGCGCGGTATGACGCGGCGCTGATGCGTTCGGGCATCGGCGCGGCGCATGCGCAGTTCATCTTCGTGCTGATCGCCTTCATGGCGCTGACGGCGGCCTATGTGGGGTCGGATTTTTCGGTCAGGAACGTCTATGAGAATTCCCATACGCTCAAACCGCTGATCTACAAGATCACCGGCGTGTGGGGCAATCATGAAGGCTCCATGCTTTTGTGGATTTTGATTCTGGCCGCCTTTGGCGCCGCGGTCGCCACCTTCGGACGGTCTCTGCGGCCGGAATTCCAGGCCCGCGTGCTGGCGGTTCAGGCCAGCGTGGGGGTTGCGTTTCTGCTGTTTATCATCATCACGTCGAACCCGTTTCTGCGGCTTGATCCGGCACCGTTCGAGGGCCGGGGGCTCAACCCCATCCTTCAGGACCCGGGGCTGGCGATCCATCCGCCGCTGCTCTATTTGGGGTATGTCGGGCTTTCCATGGCGTTTTCGTTCGCCATTGCCGCGCTTATGGAGGGGCGTGTCGATGCGGCCTGGGCGCGCTGGGTGCGGCCCTGGACGCTGGCCGCCTGGATGTTTCTGACGCTGGGCATAGCCATGGGCTCGTGGTGGGCCTATTACGAACTGGGCTGGGGGGGATGGTGGTTCTGGGACCCGGTGGAAAATGCCTCTCTCATGCCGTGGCTGGCGGCAACCGCCCTGCTGCATTCCGCCATTGTCGTTGAAAAACGCGATGCCCTCAAGGTCTGGACGATCCTGCTTGCCATCCTTGCGTTCTCGCTGTCGCTGATGGGCACGTTCCTGGTGCGCTCCGGCGTGCTGACATCGGTTCACGCCTTTGCCGTCGACCCGGCGCGCGGCGTCTTTATTCTCGGCATCCTGGCTGTCTTCGTCGGCGGGTCGCTGACGCTGTTCGCGTGGCGGGCCTCGGCCCTGAAGCCGGGCGGCATCTTTGCGCCGATCAGCCGCGAAGGGGGCCTGGTCGTCAACAATCTGCTGCTGGTGACCGCCTGTGCCTCGGTATTTGTCGGAACCCTTTATCCGCTGGCGCTGGAAGCCGTGACGGGAGACAAGATCTCGGTCGGCGCGCCATTCTTCAACGTGACGTTCGTACCGCTCATCCTGCCGCTGCTCGTTCTGGTGCCGTTCGGGCCGTTCCTGTCGTGGAAACGCGGCGACATTCTGGCGGCGGGCCAGCGGCTGATGGTGGCCGCCATCCTGGCGCTGGGCGCCGGCGCTGTTGGCACCGCGATCATCGATGGCGGGCCGGTGCTGGCGCCGTTTGGCATCGGGCTCGGGATCTGGCTCATCGCGGGCGCGGTGTCGGAGATTGCCTATCGCATCAAACTGTTCCGCAATCCCCTGGCCAAGTCTCTCAACCGCGCCTGGCATCTGCCGCGTTCGGTCTATGGCTCGGCGGTCGCCCACGCGGGCCTGGGGGTCGTGGTAATCGGCATTGTCGCGATCAGTTCCTGGCGCGAGGAACGGATCACGGTGCTCAAGGCGGGTGAGCAG
Organism: Hyphomicrobiales bacterium; assembly: GCA_027058735.1. Classification (GTDB taxonomy): domain Bacteria; phylum Pseudomonadota; class Alphaproteobacteria; order Rhizobiales; family JALURZ01; genus JALURZ01. The sequence goes on from JALURZ010000023.1 coordinate 5,390, forward strand.
TTCAGCATCGCCGGCTTTGAGGTCACCTTCACCGGAACCCGCCCGGTGCGCGGGCCGAATTACAGCGATACCCAGGGCACATTCCGCGTCGCGCGCGACAATGAGACCCTGATGACCCTGACCGCCGGCAAGCGCAAATATGCGGGAGCCGCGACCATGACCACCAGCGAAGCCGCCATTCACGGCTTCTGGACCGGTGATCTCTATATTGTGCTTGGCGACAAGAATGGCGAGGACGGCTATACGGTGCGGGCCTATTTCAATCCGCTTGCCCGCCTGATCTGGATCGGATCGGTCATCATGTTCTTGGGCGGCGGGATTTCGCTGTTCGACCGGCGCTACCGGGTCGGCGCGCCGCGCCGCGCGGCGGCCGTGCGGGGTGCCGCGGCATGAAGCGCCTGCTGGCCGGGCTGGCCCTGGCGGTGGGGCTGGTGGTGTATCTGGCGCCCGCGGTGGCGGTTCAGCCTGACGAAGTCCTCAAGGATCCGGTGCTTGAGGCGCGCGCGCGCGCGCTGTCGGCGGAACTGCGCTGCCTGGTCTGCCAGAACCAGTCGATCGACGATTCCGATGCGCCACTGGCGCGCGACCTGCGCCTGCTTCTCCGCGACCGCCTGACGAAGGGCGACAGCGACCGGCAGGTGATGGATTTCATCGTCGCGCGCTATGGCGAGTTTGTGCTGTTGCGCCCGCGTTTCGCTCCCCACACGTTCATTTTGTGGCTGTCCGCCCCGGTCATCTTGCTGTTCGCCAGCATCGGTATTTTTGTCGCCGGGCGGCGGCGCTGGCGCAATCCTGATACCACCCCGCCCCTCAGCGCGGCCGAAAAGCGCAAGCTGAAAATGCTCCTCGACTAGCTCGGGGACCAGGCCGGGACGGCCGGATTTCCAGACAAACGTCACTTGCGCACTTGCACCATGGGCAAAAGCCGGGTGAACTGTGCGTTGCCGGAAGAGGCTCCGGCTGCGGCCGGCCGGGGCAGTGCGGCGATTGGTGTGGAGCAAAATAGAGCTGGAGGAAAAGACGATGAAAATGAAAAGGCTGTTGCTGGGCGCGGCCCTGGCGCTTTCGATGACGACAGGGGCGCATGCCGCGCAGGATTGCAAACCGTCCAAATGGGGCGCGGACGACGAAATCGGCGCGGCCAATCTGGTGACGCCGGCACGCGTGCTGCAAGCCCTCAAGCTGGTCAAGCAGGGCAAGACCCACCCTTTGGGGATCGTCATAGACGACAAGACACCGGCGTTTCCTCCGCGCGGCCTGTCGCTGGAAATCGTGCAGCCCAACCAGCAGGGCGGAAAACGCCTGTTCGGCTACAAGGCCAGCTACAACGACGATCTGGCCCAGCTCTGGTTCGGTATCGGCCCGCAGATCGACGGTCTGGGCCATCTCGGCCAGGACGGGGTCTATTACAATTGCAACAATGAGAAGGATTTTGCCGGGATCACCGGCGTGACCAAGCTCGGCGTCCACAATATCCCGCCCATCGTGGCGCGCGGCGTGCTGATCAACATGGCCAAATATTTCGGTGTGAAATCCATGGAGGCCGGCAAGATGTTCACCGCCGCCGACATTCAGGCCGCCGCCAAGGCGCAGAATGTCGAAATCCGCGAAGGCGATGTGGTGTTGTTCCATACCGGCTGGACCGACGCCAATCTGGCCAGCGACCCGAAAAAATGGGTCAGCGGCGAGCCCGGCACATCGGAGGACGCGGCCGTCTATCTGGCCTCGAAAAACGTCATCGCGGTTGGCTCCGATACCTGGGGCCTGGAAGTGATCCCGCCGGAAAAAGAGGGCCGGCCGTTTTTCGGCCATGTCACGCTGCTCAAGGAAAACGGGATCTACATCCTTGAAACCATGGATACCGGCCCGCTCGCCAGGGACAATGTGAGCGAATTCATGTTCGTTCTCGGCCAGGCGCGCATTCGCGGCACGGTGCAGATGATCATCAATCCGGTCGCGCTGTACTAAAGCGTGTCTTAGTCGCGGGGGGGGGGCGTTTGACCGGGTTTTCGGCGCCTGCCGGGCGTCTTTGGGATACAGCCGCGGCCGGCCGGATCGGGGCGGCCTGCGCGGCGCATTTGCCCGCCCCGCGCCCCGCTTGACCCGGACATCGGCTTGCGCTCATATCGGGTTGGGTGGAGTTCCCTGCTGCGGCCCTCTCCGCGTCAAGCGCAGCGGGAACATCCGGTTTGGACTGGGGAGGGTTCGTGGCTGCAACGATCGCCGGTCGTGCCTGGACATGGCGCACGCGCGCGCTCGCGGCGGTGTTCCGGTTTGGCTGCCTGCTGGCCGTCGCGGGGTGCGCGACGATCGGCGGTCCGCGGCCGGACTATGATCCGACAAAGCCGCACCACACGCCGGGCGGCTTCCGGAATGTCGGAGAATACGAGAAATCGACCGCATCCACCCTGGAATGGGCGGCGTATTGGTTCGATCTGGCCTTTGTCAAATCGGCGGGCGCGGACAAGCTTCCCAGGGGCCTTGTGCTGTCGCCCGCGCAGGTGCGGCGGGGCCTGCGCCGCGCGCAGCGATATGCGGCCAGCCTGACCTGGATCGGCCATGCGACGACGCTCATGCGCGTGGGCAAAACCACCGTGCTGACCGATCCTTTTTTCAGCGATTTCGCTGCCATGGCGCCCCTCCTTGGTCCGCGCCGCGCCGTGCCCCCGGCGCTCAGGATCGAGGACTTGCCCGCCATTGACGTGATCCTGATTTCCCACAATCATTACGATCATCTCGACAAGCCGTCGCTCCGGCGCCTGGCGCGGCGCAACCGGAATGCAACCGTTCTCGTGCCGCTTGGCAATGCGCGATTCATTCGTGATCTGGGCTTTGCCAGGGTCATCGAGATGGACTGGTACGACAGGCGCCGGGTCGCCGGGCTGACCTTTGTGTCCCTGCCCGCCCAGCACGGGTCGCGCCGGGGGCTTTTCGACAGCAACCGCGCCTTGTGGGGCGGCTGGGGCATCATCGGCCAGGGGCGCAGGATTTTCTTTACCGGCGACACCGGCATGAGCAGCGTTTTCCGCCAAGCGCGCCGCCGCGCCGGGCCTTTCGACACGGCCATCGTGTCCATCGGCGCCTATGCGCCGCGCTCGCGCGAGCGGGAAGATCACGCAACACCGGAGCAAACTGTCGAGATCGCGCGTATCATGGGCGCGCGAACGGTTATCGCCACCCAGTGGGCGACAATGGACCTGGCCGACGAGCCCCTGGCCGAACCGGGCGAACGGTTCAGGCGGGCGCCAGGCCTCGGGTTGCGCAAGAAACTCATCCGCATCGGCGAAACCATGCGGCTCTAGCCGCCGGGGAAGGTTACAAAAATTTAATGTTGCGGACAGGTCCCGGAAAGGGACCGCCGCCATATATGGGGGCAGAACATTGTACCAATGGCTGATCTTTCCCAGGAGGAGAGTCCTCATGTCGAAACCCAAATCATCCGGTGCAAAACGGTTTGCCGTATTGCGCAAGGGCGCCCCGCTGGCGCTCATTATGGCCGGCCTGATCGGCACGACCGTGCTGACGGCGCCGACCCTGCCCGGCAGTGCGACCGCCGCGGAACACGCGGTGTCAGCCGGCCTGATTTCGCCGTCGGGCTTCGCCAATCTGGTGGAAAAAGTCAAACCGGCCGTGATCTCCGTGCGCGTGCGCCAACAGGCGCGTTTTCGCGGCATGTCCGGGCGCGGCGACAACTTCTTTTCGCCCCCCGGTGAACGCTCGTTCCGCGAATTCTTCGAGTTTTTCGGCCCCAACTTCCGCGCTCAGCCGAACGTGCCGCGCCACCGGGGCAGCAGGCGCACGTCCCAGGGCTCCGGCTTCTTCATTTCAAAGGACGGCTATGCGGTAACCAACAACCACGTCGTTGAAGGCGGTGGCGAGGTTCAGGTCGTCCTCAGCGATGGCACCAAATTCGACGCGAAAGTGATCGGAACCGATGCCAAGACCGACCTCGCCCTGCTGAAGGTGGACGCCAAGCGGACATTCGATTTTGTCAGTTTCGCCGACAAGGAAGCGCGGGTTGGCGACTGGGTTATCGCGGTCGGCAATCCGTTCGGGCTTGGCGGCACGGTCACCACCGGCATCGTGTCGGCGCGCGGCCGCGAGATCGGCGCCGGCCCCTATGATGACTTCCTCCAGATCGACGCGGCCATCAACCGCGGCAATTCCGGCGGCCCGGCGTTCAATATCGAAGGCAAGGTCATCGGTGTGAACACGGCCATATTCTCGCCGTCCGGCGGCAATGTGGGGATCGGCTTCGCCATTCCCGCAAGTCTCGCCAAGCAGGTCATTCAGGATCTGAAGGACGACGGCGCGGTCACCCGCGGCTGGCTTGGGGTCAATATTCAAAACATCAGCGCGGAAATTGCCGAAAGTCTGGGCGTCAAGGGCGCCAAGGGCGCCCTGGTCAGCGAAGTCACACCAGGCAGTCCGGCGGCCCGCGCCGGGCTGATGACCGGTGATGCCATCACCGAGGTCAACGGCAAGCCGGTCAAGAGCCCGCGTGATCTGGCGCGCAGGATTTCCTCCCTTGCTCCGGGCAGCGATGTCGAACTGACGATCTATCGCAACGGCCGCAAGGTGAGCGAAAAGGTCACCATCGGGTCCCTGCCGGGCAAAACGGCCGGCGTGGGCCGTTCGGGCGGTGATCCGGCCAGCGTGCTGTCCAGGCTTGGTCTGCGGCTGACCCAGACCCGGACGGATCAGGGCGAGGACCAGATCGTGGTCGCTCAGGTCGATCCCGACGGCGTTGCCGCGGAGAAGGGCATCCGCCCGGGGGACGCGATCCTGCAGGTGGCGGATGTGAAGGTCAAGACGTCTGACCAGTTCCGCGCCGCCCTCAAGCGCGCGCGCACCCTGCGCCGCGACAATGTCTTGTTTCTGGTGCGCAGAGGCAAGAGCAACCTGTTCGTGGCCGTGCCCGTGAAATAACGCCAAGCCCCGTGCCGGCACGGCGGCACGGGGGTCTCATCTCCCGGCTTCCGATCTGGTCCGTCGGAAGCCGTCCGCCGCGCCGGGCGCTTAGCTCAACCCCTCGCAGCTTTGCCGCCCGGCGTGGCCCCACCTTACACCGCAATCGGCCGCGCAGGCGATGCCGGGCCTTGCCAAGGCCGTCAAAAAATCCATAGAACACGCAGTCATGCGCATTCTGGTCGTTGAAGATGATCGCGAGGCGGCTTCCTATCTCCTCAAGGGGCTGGGCGAAAGCGGCCATGCCGTCGATCATGCGGGCGACGGGGAGGAAGGTCTGTTTCTCGCCCGCGAGGCGGTCCACGACGTGCTCATCGTCGACCGCATGCTGCCAAGGCGCGACGGGCTGTCGCTGATCGAGGTGCTGCGCGGCGAGGGCATCGATACCCCGGTCCTGATCCTGAGCGCCCTGGATGGCGTGGACGACCGGGTCAGGGGCCTGCGCGCCGGCGGCGACGATTATCTGACCAAGCCCTATGCATTCAGCGAACTGATCGCCCGGGTCGAGGCGCTGGCGCGCCGGGCGCGGCCCGGCGAGGCGCGCACGCGCTATCGCGTCGGCGATCTCAGGCTCGACGTTCTGGCGCGCACCGTGTCGCGGGCCGGCAAGCCGATTGCCCTGCAGCCGCGCGAGTTTCGCCTGCTGGAATATCTCATGAAACACGCCGGCCAGGTGGTCACCCGCACCATGCTGCTTGAGCAGGTCTGGGATTATCATTTCGATCCCCAGACGAATGTCATCGATGTTCATATCTCGCGCCTCAGAGCCAAGATAGACAAAGGGTTCAGCCCGCCGCTCCTGCATACGGTGCGCGGCGCTGGATATTCGCTCCGTGCGCCGGCTGAGTAAGCTTGTCCGCACCACGACTTTTCGCCTCTCGGCGGTGTATCTGGTTGTCTTTGCGCTCTCGGTCGGCGCGATCCTCGGCTATATTTACTGGAATACCGCCGGCCTGCTGGCGCGCCAGACCGACCAGACGATCCGCGCGGAGGTCGGCGGACTGGCCGAACAGTACCGGCAGGGCGGCATTCGCCGCCTGGTGGCCACGGTGGCCGCGCGCAGCGTGCGGTCCGGCTCCAGCCTCTATCTGGTCACCGACTTCACCGGCCAGCGCATCGCCGGCAATATCAATGCCATTCCCACCGGCGCGACGGAACAGACCGGCTGGGTCGAGTTCGATTACCGGGTGCCCACCGGCGACGGCTTTGAGCCGCACATCGCGCGCGCCTATTATACCCGGCTGACCAGCGGTTTCGTGTTGGTCGTGGGGCGCGATATCGAGGAGCGCCGCCGCTACGCCCGCCTGATCCGCCAGACGGTGTTCCTGTCGCTCGCCCTGACGCTGCTGCTGGGGCTTGGGGGCGGTCTGCTCATGAGCCGCAATTTTTTGCAGCGCATCGACCGGATTTCCCGCTCCAGCCAGGTCATCATGAAAGGCGACATGGCCGAACGGATGCCGGTCTCGGGCTCCGGCGACGAACTGGACCGTCTGGCGTCGGCGCTGAACGACATGCTCGATCAGATCGAACGTCTGATGGCCGGCATGCGCGAGGTGTCCGACAATGTCGCCCATGACCTGAAATCGCCCCTGACGCGCATGCGCGCGCAGGTGGAAGACGCGCTGCGCGGCGGCACCAAGGCGAGCTACCGGGCCGCTCTGGAGAGCACTCTTGTGGAGGCCGACCGCCTGCTGAAAACATTCGACTCCCTGCTCAGCATCGCGCGCGCCCAGGCCGGGGAGGCGCGCAAGAATATTGCCGATACGCCGCTCGATGAGGTGATCGGCGACGTGGCGGAGCTTTATGAGCCCTCCGTCGAGGCCGCCGGGGGCACGCTGAAGGTGGCGAAGGGCAAATCGCTGATCGTCGCCGCCGACCGCCACCTGCTGGCGCAGGCATTGTCCAACCTGCTCGACAACGCCCTCAAATACGCGGCGGTCGCGGCCAAAGGGGGCAGACGCGCGCGGCCGCTGACCATCAGGATATCCACGCGCCAGGCGGGCGACATGGCCGAAATCATCGTTGCCGACAACGGCCCCGGCATTCCCGCCGCCGACCGCGACCGGGTGCTGGCGCGCTTCGTGCGGCTCGATCCCAGCCGGTCCGAACCGGGCAGCGGACTGGGTCTGAGCCTGGTCGCCAGCGTCGCCAAACTCCATGGCGGGACTTTCACCCTGGAGGCGAACAATCCGGGCCTCAAAGCGGTGCTGGCCATACCGCTTCGACTTACCGCATGATGGGCCGGCCAGACCAACCCTCACGCCGGAAACCCGATGTCCGCCCCGCTTCTTGACACCGCAGGCCCCATCAAGCCGCCCGCCGATGAGCAGCGCGCCGGACAGGCGATGGCGGACATTCTGAACCCGGCGGACGGCGACGCAGCCGGGATGCGCCTGGCCGCACTGGTGCGCGGCAATCCGCGTGCGCAAGACCTGCTGGCGGCCGTGTTCGGGGCCTCGCCGTTCCTGTCCGCCCTGGTGCGCACCATGCCGGATGCGGTGTGCGACTGTTTCGAACGCCCGCCCGCGGGGGTGCTCGATTCCGTGCTTGAAGATATCGCGGCGGTCTCTCGTGGGGCCAAAAACACGGGCGATGAAGCCGCGCTCATGAAAGCGCTGCGGACCTTGCGCAACCGCGCGGCGCTGCTGGTGGGTCTGTGCGATCTGGCCGGGCGCTGGGACGTGGAGCGGGCCATGGCGGTTCTGACCCGGGTGGCCGACGGTCTCGTTCGCGCCGCCGTCTGCTGGCTACTGCGCGACGCGCAGGCCGCCGGCATGCTGCCCGGCCTCGATCCGGCGTCTCCGGAAACCGGCTGCGGCTATGTGGTTCTGGCCATGGGCAAACAGGGGGCCGGCGAACTCAATTATTCCAGCGATATCGACCTCATCGTCCTTTATGACCGCGAACGCGCGCCGCTGGGGCAGGGGGTGGAGCCCTCGCAAGCGTTCGTGCGCCTGACCCGGCGCCTTGTGCGCCTGCTTCAGGAACGCACGGGCGACGGCTATGCCTTGCGCGTGGATCTGCGGCTGCGGCCCGATCCGGGCGCCACCAGCATCGCGATCTCCAGCGACGCGGCGGCGCAATATTACGAGAATTTCGGCCAGAACTGGGAGCGTGCCGCCATGATAAAGGCGCGCCCCGTCGCCGGCGATCTGGAGATGGGCGAAGAATTTCTTGCGCGACTGACGCCCTTCATCTGGCGCAAATATCTCGATTTCGCCGCCATCGAGGACATTCATTCCATCAAGCGGCAGATCCACGCGTTTCGCGGCCACGGGGCGATCGCGGTGGCCGGTCACAACATCAAGCTGGGGCGCGGCGGCATTCGCGAAATCGAGTTTTTCGTCCAGACCCAGCAATTGATCGCCGGCGGGCGCGCGGAAACCCTGCGCGGACAGCGCACGCTCGATATGCTGGATGCCCTGGCAGACGGCCGCTGGATCGCCAGGGACGCCGCCCGCAGCCTTGCGCGCGCCTACCGGTTTCTGCGCCACGTCGAGCATCGCCTGCAAATGCTCAATGACGAGCAGACCCAGACCCTGCCCGGCGATGAGCGCGATCTGCAACGGTTCGCCCGCTTCGCCGGCTTCGACGACGTGGCCGCGTTCTCCGCTGAATTGAGCGGCCATCTCGAACAGGTGCAGGCCCATTATGCAGCGCTTTTCGAGACCGCCAGCCCGCTGGGCGATGAACAGGGCGTGCTCGTTTTCACCGGCGGCGAGGATGATCCCGGCACGCTGGAAACCCTGGCGCGGATGGGTTTTTCCGCGCCCGGCGATGTGGCGGCGAGCGTGCGCGGCTGGCATGCGGGGCGCTACCCAAGCGTGCGCAGCGCGCGGGCGCGCGAACTGCTGACGGAACTTGTGCCAACCCTGCTCAAGGCATTCGCCGCCACATCGGAGCCGGACCGGGCGCTGCGCGCCTTCGATGCGTTTCTCAAAGACCTGCCCGGCGGCGTTCAGTTGTTTTCGCTGCTGCGGGCCAATCCGAAGCTGCTCAACCTGATCGGCGACATCATGGGGGCGGCCCCGCGCCTCGCCCAGCTCCTGAGTTCCCGGCCCCGGGTTCTGGATGCGGTGATCGATCCGGAATTCTTCGCCGCGCTGCCCACGCTGGAAACCTATCGCGGGCTGCTGGACGAGGCGTTCGCCGGCGCGCGCGCCCACGAGGAACGCCTCGATATCGCCCGCATCGTCGGGCGCGAGCAGGCCTTCGCCATCGGCGTGCGGGTGCTGTCGGGAACGGTCGATGCGCAAGACGCGGCAGCGGCCTATTCCGCGCTCGCCCAGGCCATTGTGGAAAAGCTGCTCGAGGCGGTGCGTGGCGAACTTGAACGTGCTCATGGAACGATGCCCGGCGGCACGGTGGCCGTCGTCGCGCTGGGCAAGCTGGGCAGCCGGGAAATGGCCGCCAACTCCGATCTGGATCTCATGGTGATCTATGATTTCGACAGGCACGCCACGGCTTCGAGCGGGGCGCGCCCCCTCGCCGGCGGCGCCTATTTCGCCCGGCTCACCCAGCGGCTCATTTCGGCGCTGACCGCCCTGACCGGCGAGGGGGCTCTCTACCAGGTGGACATGCGGCTGCGGCCCTCCGGCAGCCAGGGACCCATCGCCACCCATATTGACAGCTTCATCGCCTATCAGCGCGAGTCGGCCTGGGTGTGGGAAAAGCTGGCCCTGACGCGCGCGCGCGCGATCGCCGGAGATCCGCCCCTGTGCGCGCGGGTCACGGCCGCCATGCGCGAGGCGCTGTGCATGGCGGCCCTGACCCGCGCGGAGACCGCGCGCGAGGTCGCGCGCATGCGTGCGCGCATCGCCAGGGAAAAAGCGGATTTCGGCCTCTGGGACCTCAAGCTGGCCCCCGGCGGGCTTGTGGACGTGGAATTCATCGCCCAGTTTCTCCAGATCGTCCACGGCGCGGATACACCCGACGTGCTGGCCCAGAACACCGGCGAGGCGCTGGGCAAACTGAAGCAGAACGGGTTTCTGGATGCGCGCGATGCTGATGATCTGATCGCCGGCTGGCGGCTTCTCCACACCCTGTCCCAGGTGCTGCGGCTGTGTGTCGAGGGGCGCTTCGAGCCGCGACGCGCCGGCGGCGAACTTGAGACATTACTTTCACGCGCCGCCGACGTGCCCGATCTCACCCGTCTCGAGGCGGCTCTGAAAAAGGTTCAACTACGGATAAAAACGGTTTTTGATCAACTGTTTGCAGATTCAGGCTAGCCCCTTTCTTGTTTATACGGAACCATCTGACCGGATTTCCGCGCTTTCCGGACTTCGTTATGCCCCCCTTATGGTCAGGCAGACCATGGCGGGGAACATGCCTTGCCAGCAAACGCGGAAATCCGGTCAGATGGTTCCGTATAAACAAGAAAGGGTCTAAAAGAAAACTGGCGGCGATCTTCGCTGCCTGGCGCGCGTGCGGTGTTGTCATTCCGCTTCAGGATCGCCGCCCCCCTCATCCATCATCGCGCGCTTCGGCAGGGCGATGGTCATGGTCGTGCCGGCCCCGTCCTTGCTGTCGATCCGGAACGATCCGCCGTGCAATTCAACCAGCGAGCGCGAAATGGCCAGCCCCAGGCCGCTGCCGCCGCGGGTCCGGGTGAACTGGTTTTCGACCTGTTCGAAGGGCCGTCCGAGCTTTTCGATTTCATCGGTGGGAATGCCGATGCCGGTGTCGGCGACGCTCACCACCAGTTCGCCGTTTTGCGATTTCGCCGTAAGCGTGACCGTGCCCCCGGCGGGTGTGAATTTGATCGCGTTCGACAAAAGATTGATCAGGACCTGCTTGACCGCGCGGCGGTCGCCATCGAGAACCAGACCGGCCCTGACCCTGGATTTCAGGATCAGGCCGTTTTCCTCCGCGCGTGGCTCCACCAGGCGCAGGCATTCGCCGATGAGTTCGCCCATATCCAGTTTCTCGACCGACAGGGTGATGCGGCCTGCCTCGATCTTCGACATGTCCAGAATGGCGTCGATGACATCGTGCAGGTGACGCCCGCTCTTGCGGATGTCGTTGGCGTATTCGCGATACTTGTCTGAGCCGATATCGCCGAACAGCTCTTCCGACATCACCTCGGAAAATCCGATGATCGCGTTGAGGGGAGTGCGCAATTCGTGGCTCATGTTGGCCAGAAAGGTGGTCTTGGAGAGGCTGGCCTCTTCGGCGCGGGTTTTTTCCATCATCAGCCTGTCGGCCATCACCGCGAGTTCCTGGGTCTGGCGTTCAAGCTCGGCGCGCGATTTCTGGTGCTCGGCGATGGTGGCGCGCAATTCGCGCTCGCTTTCCATCAAACGCTCCTCATGGGTCTTGAGTACGGTTATGTCGGTGCCCACCGACACGAAGCCGCCATCCTCCGTGCGCCGTTCGTTGATCTGGAACCAGCGGCCGTCCTTGTGCTGGATTTCGTAGTGGCTGCCCTCCTCGCCATCCGCCAGGCCGCCGGTTATGCGGGTGCGCACTTCGGGCTTGGAGCAGGCGGCCGCGATTTCATCATACGGCGTACCGGGCCTGATCTTGGCGTTGGAGAGGCCGTGAAAGCGCTGGTATTTGGAGTTGCACAAGACAAGCCTGTTGGCCTTGTCCCACAGCACGAAGGTCTCCGAAATGTTCTCGATGGCCTGGGCCAGATGGCGCCCGGCTTGATCGGAACGCCTGTCGGCGTTCTTCTGCTCGGTGATGTCGATGGTGATGCCGATCAGGCGCGGATTGCCGCCCTCCTCATCGCGGGTCAGTTCGCCGCGCGCGCGCAGCCACAACCATTCGCCATCCGCGCGGCGCAGCCTGAAATCGGTGTCGATGGCGCTGCCGCCGCTCTTGAGCAGGCCGTCGACCTCCTCATACAGCGTGCGGTCGTCCGGATGCAGCCGGTCCATGACCTCGCCAAACGGGATCGGCCCGTCGCGCCGCTGCACTCCGAGCATGTCGAACAGCGAGGCGGACCAGTGAAAATGACCGCGCCCGATGTCCCAGTC
>JALURZ010000024.1 GCA_027058735.1 Hyphomicrobiales bacterium
TTGCGCCGCCGGGGGCGCAACGCGACCGCCCATGCGGCGGCCACATCCCCGCCCGCCGCAAACCGCATCGCACAGGAGACCCGCCAGACCCATGTATGACGGCACATATTATACCTTGACGGCTGAGTATAACGCGTGGATGAACGAGCGGCTTTATGACGTGTGCGGTCAGCTCAGCGATGAAGAGCGCACCCAGGATCATGGCACGTTTTTCAAGTCCACCCACAATATGTTCGATCATATCCTGTGGGGCGATCCGGCGTGGATGAGCCGGACCGGAAAGGGGCCGGGCGACATCGATATCCCGCGGCTTGCGGCCCTGTGGGCCGATGGCGAAATGCCGGCGCACGATGGATCGTAGCCGAAGACAGACCCGGCGCCCGCCGCGCCGGAAGCGGGGCGGGGCCGGCGGCCGCTCGCTCGCGAGAGTGTCCGCATGCCTTGCCCTGGCTTGCGCGGCCGCGCTTATGCCCGGCGCCGCGGCGGCCAACCGGAACGGCGATCAGCCGCGCGCGACGCTCGATCGCATGATCGGCCAGATGATCATGGTCGGCTTCGTTGGCGTGCACGCAGGCGACAGGGGCGTTGGCGCGGTTCTCGCCCAGTTGCGCAAAGGACAGATCGGCGGCGTCATCCTGATGGGCCGCAATATCAGATCGCCGCGGCAACTGCGTCGGCTGACATCGCTTATTGCCGAAGCGGCAAAGGAAGGGGGCCAGCCCCCGCCGCTGATTGCCGTCGATCAGGAGGGGGGATATGTGCAGCGGCTGAAAAAAAACAACGGGTATGAAAAATATCTTCCCGCGCGCACGATCGCCGAACAGTGCACGCCGGCGCAGGCCGAACAGGTATACCGGCGCCTGGCCTGCCGGATTCACGAGGCCGGCATCAACATGAATTTCGGCCCCGTCGTCGATCTCGATATCATGGGAAATAAGAACCCGATCATCGGCCGGTTCGCCCGCAGTTTCAGCGCGGATGCAAACACCGTCGTGCGCTACGCGAAGGCCTTCAGCGCCGCTCACAAGACCTATGGCCTGTTGACCGTGGCCAAGCATTTTCCCGGCCATGGCAGCAGTCTCACCGACACCCACAAGCAGTTCACCGATATTTCACAAACCTGGCGGATGAGCGAACTTGAGCCTTATGAGAAACTCGCCAAACAGCCCTTTGCGGACATGGTCATGACGGGCCATCTTTATCACCCGCGATTTTCCGATGACAGAGCGCCCGCCAGCCTGTCGAAAAAGGCGATACGCGATGAACTGCGCGGAAAAATCGGCTTTCAGGGCGTTGTCATCACCGATGATCTGCAGATGCGGGCCGTGCTCGACACCTATCCGCTGCACAAGCGCATTCCCATGGCGGTGAATGCGGGCAATGACATCGTGCTGCTGTCCAATACGGTGCGGCCCTACCCGGCGCTGGGCGCGGTGGTGCACAGCATCATCCGCCGAAACGTGCGTGAGGCGTGTCCCGACACGGGCGCGCAATTGTGCATCGAACGCAAGACGATCGCGGCGGCCTATGCGCGGGTGCGCGCGCTGAAGAGCGCGCTGCGCGCGCGGGCCGAACAGCCTGCGCGTTGCGATGCAGCGATGTCTGTCAGGGCGTTCGTCGCGCGGGTCTGCACGAAGCCCGCCGATGGCGGCGCGCCGTCCGATTGATCCCGTGCCCCGCGGCGCCCGGCCTTTGCGGCTTTGGCGAACCAGCACAGTGCCGAGGGGATGTCGCGGGCCAGCCCGCCACGCCCGGCGCCGGCCCGCCGGGGGCGGCGGCTCTCCGGACCACGGCCAGAACGAGGCTCAGGGCTTTGCGCATAACCACGATTGTCCTGCGGGCGCGCGGGCCCGCGCGCCCGC
>JALURZ010000025.1 GCA_027058735.1 Hyphomicrobiales bacterium
AGATCGTCGCCTGGGATGAAGAGGGGTTCGTGCGCTATCCCTCGCATTATTATTTCAAGACCCGCGTTTGCCCGCGCGCCCTCAAGGAGGTCGCCATGTTCTTCGCCTGGGGGCCCGATGACGCTGAACTGCTTGAGCGCCACCCCGGCTATGAGGGCACCGCGATAATGCAGACCGGAAATCCGCGTGTCGATCTGCTGCGCGATGGACTGCGCGGATTTTTCGATCAAGACGTCCGCATGCTTCGCCAGCGGTTCGGCCACTTCATTCTGATCAACACCAATTTCGGACATGCCAATCACTACCTGCCGAAATACACGATGAAGATCCCGTTGGACGAGAGTGGACAGCCATCCAAGGACGGCACCTGGGAAGGCGATCTCGCCTTTCACCGCAATGCCCTGTTCAACCGCTTTCAGGACATGGTCCCTAAACTGGCCCGGGCGTTCCCGCAAAAGACGATCATCCTGCGCCCGCATCCCTCGGAAAACACCGCTGTGTGGGAGCGGGCGGCTTCGGGCTGCTCAAACGTGCATGTGGTGCAGGAAGGCAGCGTGCTGCCGTGGCTCCTCGCGTGCGACGTGGTTGTCCACAATGGCTGTACCACCGCGGTCGAGGGATTTCTGGCCGGCCGGCCGGCAGTCACATACCGCCCGATCGTGTCGAAACGGTTCGACCGCCACTTCCCCGACGCGCTGAGCTACAATGCCTTCGATCTGGATCAGTTGGTCGCCTCCATCGCCCCGTTTGTCGAAAATCCGCCGGGCGAGGTGCATACCGACGACCAGCGTGTGCATCTTGACAAACACCTTGTTTCCCAGGATGGCGACCTGGCGTGCGAGCGCATCGTTGATCTGATCCATTCATCGCCCATCATAGGCCAGGCGCAACGGCCCGCCAGCACGATGAATATCGTCACCGGCTGGCTGCACGCACGCGGGCGCACGGTCGAAAAATCAATTCGTTCGCTGATACCCGGGCGCAAGAACTGGTGGAAATACGAAAAACACCGCTTCAGCGGCACGACGGTTTGCGAAATCAACCGTAAAATCAGGCTTTTGGAAGACCTTTCCGGGCGGTTTGAGGGGGTGCGGGCGCGCCGGATTTCAAATGACATATTTCACATTGAGCGGCCCTGAGCGCCCGTTCGCACCGCGCCGCTGCCGGGCAGCGGTCTTATTCGGCCTTGAGAATTTGCCGGATCCGGTCCAGCTCGCGCAGCGACGACTTGAGCACCTGAATCTGTTCGCGGCTCAAATTCGAGGCCTCCTGGGCCGAACGCAGCAGGGCCTCGTCGATTTCCTCCGGCAGCCCCAGATCGGGCGTCCGCACCCGGCCTTCTCCCGCATCGCACACATAACGCGCCCCATGTTCGCGGAGAATCTTCTGCACGCCCTTGATCGTGAAGCCCTCGCCGTAAAGAAGATGACGCACACCCTTCAGAAGCGTCACATCCTCGGGGCGGTAATAGCGCCGGCCGCCGCCGCGTTTCATGGGTCTGATCTGTGAAAACTTGCTTTCCCAGAAACGCAACACATGCTGCGGCACGTCCAGTTCGCCCGCAACCTCGCTGATTGTGCGAAAGGCCTCTGGTGATTTTTCCACCCGCTGATATCTCCTGATCCGCCGCCGGCCGGCGCCGGCTTGCAGGCGCCCGGACGGCCACATATTCAGCCGCTGTTGTTGATCTTGTCCTTCAGCACATGACTGGGGCGAAACGACAAGACCCGCCGGGGGGTGATGGGAACTTCCTGCCCGGTCTTGGGGTTGCGTCCGATCCGGCCCTTCTTGTGGCGGACCGCGAAGGTCCCGAACGAAGACAGTTTGACCGATTCGCCGCGCACCAGCGCATCGGACAGTTCGTCCAGCACCAGTTTCACCAGGTCGCCCGACTCCGAGCGCGAGAGGCCAACCTGCTGGTGTACCGAATTCGCCAGATCGGCCCTCGTTACCGTTTTGCCGCCCATTGCGCCAACCTTCCCTTGGAATGACTTCTGAAAATTAGACAGGACGACCGGACCGGTCAAGCGGCAATGCGATTGCCGGACACAGGAAAGACAGGCGATATCAGAGATTTCCGGCAATCGGGTCTGAAAAAAATTCAATTCTGCGTTGTTACCAGCGCACCAGCGCCGCGCCCCAGGTGAAGCCGCCGCCCATCGCCTCCAGCAAAACCAGATCGCCCTGTTTGATCCGGCCATCGGATTTCGCCTCGCAAAGCGCAAGCGGGATTGACGCGGCCGACGTGTTGGCGTGGCGGTCGACGGTGATCACCACCTTGTCGCTGGAAATGCCGAATTTCCGCGCCGTTCCATCCAGAATACGCCGGTTGGCCTGATGCGGCACAAACCAGTCAACCTGTTCGGCCTTCACACCCGCCTGCGCCAGAACCTGGTCCATTGCATCGGCGATATTGACCACCGCATGGCGGAACACTTCCCGGCCTTCCATGCGCAAAACCCCGGTCGTGCGCGTCGCGGAGGGGCCGCCATCGACATAGAGCTTGTCCTGATAGCGTCCATCGGACCGCAACAGCGTCTGCAGAACACCGCGATCGGAAATCCCGCCGCCTTGCCGCTGCGCCTCGACAACGACGGCGCCGGCGCCATCGCCAAACAACACACAGGTGGCGCGGTCTTTCCAGTCGAGAATTCTGGAAAACGTTTCCGCCCCGATAACAAGCGCCCTCTTGAAGCCGGCGCAGCGCAGAAAATTATCCGCCGTGGCCAGAGCGAAAACAAATCCCGAGCAGACGGCCTGAAGATCGAACGCCGCGCCATGGGTGATCCCAAGAGCCGCCTGCACGCTCACCGCCGATGCGGGAAACGTGTAGTCCGGCGTTGAGGTCGCCAGCACGATCAGATCGATATCACGGGCATCGACCCCGGCATCGTCGAGCGCCGCGCGCGCGGCCGCTAAGGCGAGATCGGAGGTGTTTTCGTCATCGGCGGCGATATGGCGCTGATGGATTCCGGTGCGCGTCCTGATCCACTCATCCGATGTCTCCACGCGCCTGGCGAGTTCCTCGTTGGTGAGAACATTTTCGGGCAGATAGGACCCGCAACCCAGAATTACAGACCGCACTACACTCACGACGCCGCCACCATACCGATCTGCGCGAACTCGGCGGCCGCGTGACAGGCCGCGAGATCTTCCTCAATCCGGCCGACGAGATTGCTGCGCGCCATGTCGATCGCCATGTCCATCGCGCTTGCAAAGCCCAGAGCGTCGGCGCCCCCGTGCGATTTGATGACAATACCATTGAGTCCCAGGAAAACACCACCGTTGGCTGATCGCGGGTCCATTTTTTCGCGCAAAGAGCGAAACGCGTTGCGCGCCAGAAAATATCCCACCCGCGAAAGGATCGTTCTTGACATGGCGTCTTTCAGATAAACACTGATCTGCTTGGCCGTGCCTTCCGCCGTCTTCAGCGCAATGTTGCCGGTAAATCCTTCTGTCACGAAAACATTGACCGTCCCCTTGCCAAGGTCATCGCCTTCCACAAACCCCGCATAATCGATCGGCAGGGGCAAGGCGCGCAGCATCCGTCCGGCCAGTTTCACCTCCTCGATGCCCTTGACCTCCTCCACACCGACATTGAGCAGGCCGACGGTCGGCTTTTTCATGCCGTAGAGCGCGCGCGCCATGGCCTCGCCCATCACGGCGAAATCCACCAGTTGCCTGGCATCGGCGCCGACAGTGGCGCCAACATCGAGAACGATGCTCTCGCCCTTCGTGGTCGGCCACAGGGCCGCGATCGCGGGCCTGTCGATGCCCGCCATCGTTTTCAGGACAAACCGGGCCATGACCATCAACGCGCCCGTGTTGCCCGCCGACAGCACGACATCCGCCTCCCCCGTCTTGACCGCCTCGATGGCTTTCCACATGCTGGAAATCCGGCGGCCGCGGCGCAGCGCCTGGCTCGGTTTCGCATCCATTGCAACCGAAGCTTCGGCGTGAACGAACCGGGTCGCGGCCTTGACCCTGGGAAAATTGTCAAGCATCGGCACGACGCGGTCCTGCCGGCCGAACATGACGACACTCACATCCGGATTGCGCGTCAGGCTCAACTCAACGCCCGGCAGCACCATCTCCGGACCCCGGTCGCCGCCCATGGCATCAACGGATACGGATATTGTACGGCTCTGGCTCATGGCGCTGCATCGGCTTTTCCGCCCCCCCGCGCCCGGCCGGCAAACCGGCGCACCAAGGCCTCAAGCTCTGCGTTCTGGTGGATCATGTCAAAAAAATCAAACAAATTATTCCATCGCTCCCCGGTTGCGTCCAGGCGCCATGATATCTGACATCCTTGCAACGTTGCCGGCGTTATCAACAGAAAAAAAAGCGCACCGCCAATGTCTATTTCAAGTCCTTCAGGATGTGAAACGGATTGTTTTTCTCGATCACTTCTTCGCTCCCGCCGCGCGCGCGGGCTGGAAGCTCCGCGTCGCTCCGGCGCGGAAATGGATCGATCGTAAGTGCCAGTTCTTCGGCAACAAGCTCGCCGAAATCGAGTGTGTCGCCGGTGACGACATCCGGGTCGTCCTTCCCGGTCGCATCGAAATCGACGATCCGTGCCGGGGGCTGTTCGCCGCCGCCCTCGCGCGCGACAAATTCGCGTTCGAATTCGCCCGCCCCATCCACGCCCATCGGCTCAAGCGTCACCCCGCAGGTCTGCACATAGTGGCTGTCGAAGGCGCCCTGGACCACGATCATCTCCTTGCCGCGCCTGTAAAACGTCACCTCGGCGCTGAGACGATCCAGCGCGACCAGCCCCAGACGGACCGCCAGGTCGCGCCGCTCCTGCTCATTCGCCGTCAGGCGCATCCGCGATTTGTTTTGCGTGATCGCGGCAAGCGCACGGGTGCGGCTGAATTCCGGAACTCGCGGGGCGTCAGGCAAGGTCATGTCGTCATCCGGTATGCCAACAGCCGGGGTCACGGCGCGCTGAATTGCACCTGTCCTTCGACGAAGCGCGGAGCGGGCTGGCCGGCCAGGATATCGCTCTGCTTCAATACATAATCGGCAAGCAGACCCGCAACGTCCCCGTTCCCGGCGCCCTCGGGAAAAAAATTGCGGTCAATGGCATCGCGCAGCCGTTCTGCATCCTTCGCATCGACCGCTTCGCCATAGGCATGCGCGCGGCCGTAGAACGCCGCCGCCATTTTCTTCACCCGCTTTGCAACCGAAATATCGCCGACGCCCATTTCCCTCAGCGAATGGTCAAAATCTTCAAACATGGCGTTGAAAACCTTCTGCGAAACTTCCCGGGCGGCGGGGCCTTCATCCTTGAGCCGGTAGAACACCAGGAAGGCATGAAGGACAATCATGTCGAAACGCCCGTCCAGTGTATCGGGCACGCCCATCCGCGCATAGAAGCGCGGCTGCCGCGCCTGCGCCACAATCTTTTCGTAGAGCGCGGTGGCTGCGTCATCGAGCGGTGAATGTTTGCGAAACCAGTTGAACATGGCCGTCGAGCCTGCGTTGATAACCACGTTGCCAGGGAGTGACTGCCGGCACTTCAATCACCCCTTGCGTGATGTTACACTCACAGCTATGCGATGGGGAACACGCGGGCAAGGGCTCATGAGCCGGGCGGCGACTGGATCTGCCGGACAGGACTGCGAATGTATATGAAAACAAAAAATCTGCAACAAGCCCGGACCAGGGTCATCCGGGTCGCGGCAGGCGTTTTGCTCGCCGCCGGCCTCGCCGCCTGCAGCCCGATTGTGGATTACAATGGCTATCTGCCCAAGACGGAGGATCTGCAGAAGGTGCAGATCGGTCAGAGCAAGGCGGAAATACAGGCGCTGCTTGGATCGCCGTCCACCACCGCCACCGTCAGCCGCGAAGGCGAAACCTATTACTACATCTCAAGCGTGACCGAGCGTTTCGCTTTTTTTGCGCCGAAGGTGGTGGACCGTGAAATTCTGTCTATCAGTTTTGATCGCGATGGCCGGGTGGCGAGCTTTGGCCACTATGGGCTCGAGGACGGCAAGATCGTCAATTTCATTTCGCGCGAAACACCGACCCGCGGGCGGGAGTTGACCATGCTCCAGGAACTGTTTGACAATTTCGGGCGCTTCTCGCCCGGCGCCGGCGAGTAGGAACCGGCCGGTTCCGTTACGCCACCCCCCCCCGCACCGCAACCATCGTGCGGGCGCGAGGGGGCGGGTTGCGGTTGTCCGGTGCGCCTAACGCGCCAGCACCGCGAGCAGAAGCAGGGCCACGATATTGGTGATCTTGATCATCGGGTTG
>JALURZ010000026.1:0-10969 GCA_027058735.1 Hyphomicrobiales bacterium
GCCGGTCTTCTTCCTGGCCATTTCGGGCATCGCCTCAACGGCGCCCGACACCACCGATTGAACCTCGTTTTGCACATGGGGCGGAAAATCCTCGACCGATGGCATGCGCGGGGCGGCGGGGCGGGGGCCGTCCCCGGCCTGCGCCGAGGGATCGGCGGTTTCATACGCCCCACCCGCCTCCCCGGCCGGCGGATTTGTATCCATATCATGACCATAGGCCGGTTGTGCGGCGGAGACCAGAAAATCGGGTGCCGGTTCGTCGCGCGGCGCATCGTCGGGCGCGCCCTGCCCACCGGCCGCCAAAGCGCCATCCGGCAGATCGCCCTCCTGCTGGTCCGGCCGGGCGGTCCCGGTGCCGGCGCTCTTGACCTCGATGCCGGTGGCGACAACCGACACCCGCATCGTCCCTTCAAGCGCATCGTCGAACGTGGCGCCGAGAATGATATTGGCTTCCGGGTCGGCTTCCTCGCGGATTCGGGTCGCGGCCTCGTCAACCTCGTAGAGCTTGAGATCCTTGCCGCCGGTAATGGAAATCAGCAGGCCGCGCGCGCCGTTCATGTCCACATCGTCAAGCAACGGATTGGAAATGGCGGCCTCGGCCGCCTCGATCGCGCGGTTCTCGCCGGTCGCCTCCCCGGTGCCCATCATCGCCTTGCCCATCTCATTGATGATTGAGCGCACATCGGCGAAATCGAGATTGATGAGACCTTCCTTGACCATCAGATCGGTGATCCCCGCGACACCGGCATAGAGCACCTGATCGGCCATCGCGAACGCATCGGCAAAGGTCGTGTTTTCATTGGCGACGCGAAACAGGTTCTGATTGGGAATGACGATCAGCGTATCGACATAGTGCGCCAGATCCTCGATCCCCGCATCGGCGATATCCATGCGCCGCTGGCCTTCGAACTGAAACGGCTTGGTCACGACCGCGACGGTGAGAATGCCAAGTTCGCGGGCGGCTCTGGCGAAGACCGGAGCGGCGCCGGTGCCGGTGCCGCCCCCCATGCCGGCGGTGATGAAAACCATATGGGAGCCGGACAGGTGGTCGGAAATCTCGGGCAGCGCCTCTTCGGCGGCCGCTGCGCCAATCTGTGGCTGGGACCCCGCGCCCAGACCTTCGGTCAGGGTGGAGCCAATCTGAATTCTCCGTTCAGCGCTGGATTGCGCCAATGCCTGGGCGTCCGTGTTGGCGACGATGAACTCGACCCCTTCGAGGCCGGATTCGATCATGTTGTTGACGCCGTTTCCGCCAGCCCCACCGACGCCCACCACTGTAATACGCGGTTTCAGGTCCCCAGGATTTGGAATTTTCAGATTGATTGTCATAGCAAGAAAGCCGTGAGTTGTCCCGTTCCCAAACCTATTTCCTAAGTCAATAACAAAAGGTTAATGGGTAACCGGAAGGTGGATCAAACGAATCATCCGGCCGTCTGCGGGCAAGAATGGCGTTCGATTGCGGCGAATTGGAGTCAGCCCCCGCGCGCGCTCCCGCGCGCCCTCAGAAGCTTTGACGGATCCAGGTGCCGACCTTGGCAAGATAGCCCGTATCAGAAAGCTGCACCGGCCGCGGTCCGGGTTTCATTGCCCTCCCGGCCTCGGCGCTGATCGCGAATTTCAGCATGCCGGCCGCCGTGGCCAGGCATGAAGCGTGGCAGATATCGGGCAGGCCTTCGATACCAATGGGTTCACCGGAGCGGACATTCCTGGCCAGCAGCGAGGCGGCGAGTTCCCGCGCGCCGGTCAACTGTGCGGCCCCGCCGGTCAGAACGAGCCGGCGCCCGGCGGTGGCGGCAAACCCGCTGGCCTCAATCGCCGCGCCGACCCGTTCCAGGATCTCCGCAAGCCGCGGCTGGATGATTCCGGTCAGCATGCTCCGGGGCACCTTGTTGATCGCATCGGTGCCGGCCTCGCCCACAAGCGGCACCGCGACCAGATCGCGATCATCGGCGATACTGGGCAACGCGCTGCCGAACAGCGTCTTCAGCCGTTCCCCATGGGTTATCGTCGTGGACAGCCCGCGCGCAATGTCATTGGTGATGTGCTGGCCGCCCAGCGGTATCATCTCGGCATGAACAAGCCGATCGTCGAGGAACATGGCCAGACCGGTCGTGCCGGCGCCCATTTCCACGCAACACGCCCCCAGTTTGCGTTCATCATCGACCAGCGTCGACAGACCGCCCGCGAAGGGCGCGATGACGAGCCCGGAAATATCGAGATGACAGCGCTCGATGCACAGCGCCAGATTGCGCATCGGCCCCGGCGCCACGCTTACCACATTGACCCAGTTGCCCATGGCTTCGCCATACATGCCGAGCGGATTGACGATCCCGCGATGGCCGTCAAGCTGATACTCCACCGGCGCGGCATGAACGACGGCGCGCCCCCGCGACACTGCCGCCGCGCGGGCCAGATGAAACAACTGGTCGGCATCGCGCGCCTCCACGGCGCGCCCGGCGATATTGATCGAGGCGTAAAAGCGTTCGTTGCGCGGCGATCCGCCGGAAACCGACACGAAGACCCGCTCAAGCGTCACGCCGGCCTGCCGCTCGGCCTCATCCACGGCCATGCGAATGGCGGCCTCCGCGGCGTCCATGTCCACGACGGCACCCCCCCGCACCCCGCGCGCGGCGTGATAGCCCGCGCCGATTATGCGCATGCCGGCGGCCGGTTGCGCGGCGCGCGAACCGCGCGGCGGGAACGTTTCGGCGACAAGGCAGCAGATCTTGCTGGTGCCCACATCGACGCAGGCGACAATGCTTGCACGCTGAAACGTGAGCCCGCCCGGGCGGGCGCCGCGAGATCCGACTGACATACCACTACCCTCTTTGCGCCTTATTCGCCGACCCCGCGCTTTGTCCCGGCCGCCTGGCGCCGATCGGCGAGGTTTTCCGGCAAGCGCACGGTCACTCTATCGGGCAAACGTAAATCGAGTGCTACTATCCGGCGCGATAATATCTGATATATCTCGTCGAGACGCACCAGTTCATCGAGGACCGGCCCGAGGCCGTCTTCGGGCAGCTTGATGTCAAGGCCGTTGTCGAGGCGAAGGTTCCAGCGCCGGCCGGCCACCAGCACGCTGGCGCGCACGCGATCGCGCAGGGCGGGATGGCGGTTGAGCTGCCGCATGAGCGCTTCCACCCGGGCGCCCGCGCCCTCGCCGACCACCAGAGGCAGGTCCAGATGGTCGCGCAGCCGCAGGCGCGGCAGGGCCACGCCGTCCTTGTCGATGATCCGCACCCGGTTGCGCAACTGCCACAGCGCATAGGGCGTGCGCTCGGTGATGGTGACCCGGATCGTGTCGGGCATCAGCCGCGCCACGTCAGCGGACGCCACCCAGCCGAGGCGCTCCAGGCGGCCGCGGGCGCGCGCGACCTCAAAGCCCAGAATGGGTGCGCCGGGCACGGCCCCCAGCGCGGACATGATCTGGTCGGGCTGCGCGTTCAGCGCGCCGCGCACCGTGATCTTCCTGATCGCCAGGCCGGCGGCGGCGCTGGCGCGCTCCAACTGGCCCGCGATACCGGTATCGGGCAGCGCTATGTGGCCCGCCGAGATGGCGCCGTAGACAATTCCGCCCCCGATCACGGCGAGTGTCAGCACATGGGAGGGCCAGGCGCCGATGCGCGCCGCGGCCAGCCGCGCCAGCCACGCGCGCAGAAAATCCGGCGTCCAGCGGTTGATCCGGCGGCGCCGCGCGGACAGTCTTTTTCTGGCGCCCTCGCGGTTTCTCATCGCTCGCACGACGCATCCTCTATGATCCAGCCCACCAGTTCATCAAACGAATGGCCGGCGTGGGCGGCAAGTTCCGGCACCAGCGAGGTCTCGGTCATGCCCGGTTGCGTATTGACCTCGAGAATGATCAATTCCCCCGTCCCCCCGCGGCGGTCGTCATAGCGGAAGTCCGCCCGGCTGATGCCGCGGCATCCAAGCGCGCGATGCGCCGTGAGCGACCAGGCCTGCACTTTCCGGTAGACATCGTCGGGTATCTCCGCTGGCAGAATATGGCGTGACCCGCCGGGTGCATATTTGGCCTCATAATCATAAAATTTCGTTGCCGGAACGATATCGATGACGCCAAGCGCCGTTTCTCCCATCACCGCGCAGGTCAGTTCGCGGCCGTGGACATAGCGCTCCACCATCCATTGCCCGTATTCATCGCCAAGTTCGATGGTCTTGAGATCGCCGGGCGAGTGGATGATATGAATGCCGACGCTGGAGCCTTCGGTGACCGGCTTGATGACGTAAGGCGGGTCCATGATATCGCCTTTGGCGATTGTTCGCGCATCGGCCAGTTTCGCTCTCGCCACGGGGATTTTGTGCTGGCGAAAAATATCCTTGGCCCGCTCCTTGTGCATGGCCAGCGCGGAAGCCAGCACGCCGGAATGGGAATAGGGAATCCTGAGCACTTCCAGAATTCCCTGCACGCATCCATCCTCGCCCCATCGCCCGTGCAGGGCGTTGAAAACGGCATCCGGCCCCAGTTCTTCGAGCACGGGCGCGAGCTGCGGCGTTGCATCGATTGGCGTGACCGAATATCCGGCCGCCTCCAGCCCCGCCGCGCAGGCCTTGCCCGAGGCAAGGCTGACCTCGCGTTCGGCCGACCATCCGCCCATCAGGACCGCGATGTTCTTGTATTTGCCCATCGTGCTTCCTAACCGCTGTCATGCGCCGCTACCCCGATGCGGCGAATTTCCCATTCCAGCTCGACGCCTGTTGCCTGGCGCACCCGTTGACGCACGGTTTCGCCCAGCCCTTCCAGATCCGCGGCACTGGCGCCGCCCTCGTTGATCAGAAAATTGCAGTGATGCGCGGAGACCACCGCCCTGCCGTGCCGCAGACCGCGGCATCCCGCCTTGTCGATCAGTTCCCAGGCTTTCATGCCGGGGGGATTTTTGAATGTGCTGCCGCCGGTGCGGCTGCGGACCGGCTGGCTGGCGTCGCGTTCAGCGGTGATCCTTTTCATTTCCGCATCGATCCGCTCATAGTCGCCCGGCGCGCCGCGAAACAGCGCTTCGGTAAAAATCACATCATCATCGACACCAGCATGGCGATAGGAAAAACGCATGTCGGCCGGCGAAAAGCGGCGCACCGCGCCGCGCCTGTCCACGCCTCTGGCTTCCACCAGGATATCGCTGACCTGGCGCCCATAGGCGCCGGCATTCATGCGCAGGGCGCCGCCGATCGCGCCGGGCACGCCGCGCAGGAACGAAAAGCCCGCGATCTTCGCATCGCGCGCCGCGCGCGCCACCTTGACATCGGGCGCACCGCATCCCGCCCGGATGACCCAATCGCCTTCCACAGAGACCGCGTTCATCCCCGTCCCCAGCCGGATCACCAGCCCGCGCACCCCGCCATCGCGCACCAGCAGGTTCGACCCAAGGCCGATGACGCTGACCGGGAGGTCGTCCGGGCAGGCCGCGAGCAGGTCCGCAAGATCGCGTTCATCGGCCGGCGTAAACAGATAGTCGGCCGGCCCGCCAACGCGAAAATAGGTCAGCGGCGCCAGCGGTGCATTGAGTTTCAGCGTGCCGCGCACTTTGGGAAGAGGGCGCGACAAGGCCATTGCCGCCGTGCCGTCGCGATCAGGTGCCATCGCCACCCCCCAGCGCATCGAGCCCGCCGGCAAGCGCGTTGGCCCACTGGGTGATCGATCCCGCACCCAGGCACACCACCATGTCGCCGGGTCCGGCGATCTGCGCGATCAGCGGCGCAAGCTCCTTTTCGCCGTCAATCTTATGGACATGACGATGGCCGCGCGCACGCAGGCCCTCGGCCAGCGCACGGTGATCGAACCCCTCGATCGGCGTTTCGCCGGCTTCATATACGGGTGCGACGACGACGATATCGGCATCGTTGAAACAGGCGCAGAAATCATCGAACAGATCGCGCAGCCGGGTATAGCGATGGGGCTGCACCACCGCCACGACGCGTTCATCGGAAACCTCGCGCGCGGCCGCCAGCACCCGGGTGATTTCAACGGGATGATGGCCATAATCATCGATGATGGTGACGCCGCGCCACACACCGGCGCGCGAAAACCGCCGCTTGACGCCGGCGAATGTCTTCAGCGCATCGCGGATGGCCTCGCCCTTGATGCCAAGTTCGCTGGCCACGGTGAGCGCGGCGGCGGCGTTCAGCACGTTGTGTTCGCCGGGCATCGGCAATTGCAGATTGTCGAAGCTCAGCGTGTCGCCGCTCACCCGGTCGGTGCGCAGGATGTCGAAATGGCTGCAGCCCTTCGAAAATTCCAGCCGCGTGATGCGCATGTCCGCCTGCGGGCTGCGGCCATAGGTGACGATACGCCGGTCCGTGACACGGCCTATGAGCGCCTGCACCTCGGGATGGTCGATGCACATGATGGCCAGCCCGTAGAACGGCACATTCTCCACAAACGCCAGGAAGGCCGCGCGCAGGGCGTCGAAATCGCCATAGTGATCGAGATGTTCCGGATCGATATTGGTGACAACGGCGATCTCGGCGGGCAGTTTGACAAACGTGCCATCGGACTCGTCCGCCTCGGCCACCAGCCACTCCCCCTCCCCCAGCCGGGCGTTGGTTCCATAGGCATTGATAATGCCGCCATTGATGACGGTGGGGTCGAACCCGGCGCCATCGAGCAGGGCGGCCACCATCGATGTGGTCGTGGTCTTGCCATGGGTACCGCCGATGGCGATGGAGGATTTGAGCCGCATCAGTTCGCCCAGCATTTCCGCGCGCCGCACGACCGGCAGAAACCGCGCACGCGCCTCCACGACTTCCGGGTTCTCCGGCTTGATGGCCGACGAAATGACAATCACCTTGGCATCCCCCAGATTGGCCCCGTCATGGCCGATTTCGATGGCGATGCCGCGTGCGCGCAGCCGCGCGACATTGGCGTTATCCGCCACATCCGAGCCCTGAACCGCATAGCCGAGATTGTGCATGACCTCGGCGATGCCGCTCATGCCGATGCCGCCAATGCCGACAAAGTGAATGGGGCCGACATCCCGGCGCAGCCTCATTGCCCGCCTCCGCGCCGAGCAGCCAGCGACTCCACCATATCGGCCAGCCGCTGCACCGCATCGCCACGGGCAAACGAGCCGGCCCGCTGGGCGGCCTCCTCAAGCTCCTGGGGCGCGAACCTGAGGCGGGTGATCAGGGCCGCCAGCCGGTCTGGCGTGAATTCCGATTGCTCCACAACCCAGCCGCCGCCGGAACTGGCGAACGCGCGCGCATTGATCAACTGGTCGTTGTCGATGGCGTGAGGCAGGGGCACGAGGATGGCCGGGCGGGCGATCACGCCAAGCTCGCTCACCGTCGAGGCGCCGGCCCGCGATATGACCAGATGCGATGCGGCGATGCGCTCCGGGAGGTCTTCAAAAAAGGTTTCGACCTCCACCCCGATGCCGGCCTTTTCGTAGGCCCCGGCGACGCGGGCGCGGTCTTCCTCGCGGACCTGCTGTACGATGCGCAGGCCTTTCCTGGAAACCGCGGGCAGTTCAGCGATCGCGGCGGGCACGACATCGGAAAAAATCCGCGCACCCTGGCTGCCGCCGAACACCAGAATGTGAAACGGCTTTCCCGCCAGCGCGGGATAGGCCGTGCGGGCCGCCGCCAGCACCCGGGCGCGGGTGGGATTTCCGGTCATGGTGACATTCAGGCGGGAGCGTGCGGGAATGCCCTGGGTTGCGGGGATGGAGATGGCGATCGCTTTGGCAAATCGCGCCAGCAGCCGGTTGGCGCGGCCCATGACACCGTTCTGCTCATGGATGCAGGTGGGCAGGCGCCGCAGGACCGCGGCCAGCAGCGGGGGCACGCTGGGATAGCCGCCGAACCCGACCACGACGCCTGGCCGGGTGGCGGCGAGTATCGTGTTGGCGCGCATCAGGCCGGTCACGATCGAGCCGGCCTCGCGCAGGGAGCGCAGCGGCCTGCGCAGGGACACGGTGCCGGCGGGAATGGTGAAAATCTGCGCGCCTGGAAACTTCACCGCGAATTTCCGGCCGCGATCATCGGTTATGAGATCGACGCGCCTTGAGCGGCGGGTCAGTTCCTGCGCCAGAGCCAGCGCGGGGAACAGGTGTCCGCCGCTCCCGCCCGCGGCAATCGTGATATGGCCCCCATTTGCCGGACGCCCGTTTCGCGTCATGTCGCAGCTTCCATTCGTGCATCCGACCAGGCGCTGCCGGGCCTCGCCCTGCCGGGCCGTTTTCTCGTCAATGCGAGTATGACCCCCATTGCGAATGATACCGACAAAATCGACGAACCGCCATAGGACACGAATGGCAGGGTCATGCCTTTTGCCGGTATCAGGCTCAAGGCGACCCCCATGTTGATCAGCGCCTGATAGGCGAACAGCGCCACCAGACCGGCGAGCGCCAGGCGGATGAATGTATCCGGCTCACCCAGCGCATGGGACAGCACACGGATGGCGATGAAGCCGTAAAGCGCGACGAGAATGAGGCAGGCTATCATGCCGAATTCCTCGCCGGCGACCGCAAAGATGAAATCGGAATGGGCATCGGGCAGGACCCGCTTGACGGTGCCCTCGCCGGGACCGGTGCCGAACCAGCCACCGTTGTAGAAGGCGCGCAGGGCGATATCGACCTGGAACGTATCGCCGGCCGCGGGATCGAAGAACCGGTCCACCCGGGCGGTGACATGCGGCACCAGCCAATAGGACACGAGCGCGCCGCAGACCGCCAGAATGCCCAGCGTCACGATCCATATCAGCGGGATGCCGGTGAGGAAAAACAGGGTGGCCCAGACCAGGGTGACCAGGGCGCTCTGGCCAAAATCGGGCTGCAGGACCAGCAGGGTGATAAACACGGCATAGAGCAGCATGGCAAGCACGTTGCCGGGCGCCTCGCCGCGCTCCGCGCTCTCGGCAAACAGCCAGGCGCACAGCAGAACGAAGACCGGCTTGACAAATTCGGAAGGCTGGATGGTCGTGCCGGCAAGCTCGATCCAGCGGGTCGCCCCCTTGACCTGCACACCGAACAATATGGCCAGGATCATAAGGGCGAAGCCGGCCAGCGTCATGACCAGCGCGATGCGCTGCACCTGGCGCGGCGACAGGCAGGAGGCGGCGAACATCACCGCCAGCGCGAGGAGCAGGTAAAACACCTGTTTCTGGAAAAAGAAAAATCCGGGCAGGCCGAGCCGGTGCGCGACCGCCGGGCTGGCCGCCATGACCATGACAAGCCCCGCCAGCATCAGCGCCAGCACGGCGGCGAGCAGCCATCTGTCGATCGTCCACCACCAGTGTGCGACCAGGCTCTTGTCCGTCCGGCTGATTTTCATGTCCCGCTCACACCCGCTCGTTCATGGTGACGCCGTCGAGCCGGGCCACCAGCTTTCGGAATTCATCGCCGCGCGCCTCGAAATGCTCGAACTGGTCGAACGAGGCGCAGGCCGGCGAAAGCAGCACCACGGCCTCGTCGTGACCGGCGCCCATGGCGTCGCGGGCCGCTTCGCGCACGGCCCTGTCCAGAGTTCCGCACATCACGGCCTCGACCCGCCCGCGCAAGGTCGCGGCGAAATCCTCCGCAGCGTCCCCGATCAGGTACACTTTCTCGATTTTTGGAAAGAAACTGTTAAGAGACGCAATTCCGCCTGCTTTCGCCTGCCCCCCGGCAATCCAGAATATGCGCTCAAAGGCGGCCAGCGCATGGGACGCGGCTTCGGCGTTGGTGGCCTTGCTGTCATTGACGAATTCGACGCCGCCGGCGGTCCCGACGACATCCATGCGATGGATCAGGCCGGGAAAGCTCGCAAGACCTGCGGAAATTTCCGGTGCGTCAACCCCCAGCGCCAATGCGGCCGCCGTGGCCGCCGCCGCATTCTGCCAGTTGTGCCTGCCGCGCAATGCGCGCTGGGCGCCGATATCGGCGATCGCGCGATGCGCCCCGTCACGGCCCTCCTTGACGATCCCGCGCTCCACATAGACGCCCGCATCGAGCGGGCGGGCGGCGGAAAAGGGCACGTAGCGCGCGCAGCCCCCCGCCAGCCGGTCCGCCAGTTTCGCGGCCTCCCCGTCATCGATCCCCAGCAGTGCGGCGTCCCCGGCCACCTGATGATCGAAAATGCGCGCCTTGATGCGCGCATAGTCCTCAAAACGCCCGTGCCGGTCGAGATGATCGGGCGAAATATTGAGCAATATCGCCACCGCCGCGTGCAGGCCGGGGGTGAGATCGATCTGGTAGGAGGAATATTCGATCACACAGACCGTGTCGTCGCCGGGGGGATCGAGCGCCAGCACCGGCCTGCCGATATTGCCGCCGACACGCACATCGAGCCCGGCTGCGCGCAGCACGTGGCCGAGCAGGGCGACGGTGGTGGATTTGCCGTTGGTGCCGGTGATCGCCACGATCCTGGCGGTGGACCCCAGATGGGCAAGCTGGCGGGCGAAAAGTTCCGTGTCGCCGATGATTTCAATATCCGCTTCGTGTGCGCGCCGCACGCTCCAGTGCGGTTCGGGATGCGTCAACGCCACGCCGGGGCTGAGAACGAGCGCATCGAGCGAGGAAAAATCCGCCCGCCCCAGATCGACCGGCTCGCAGCCCAAGGCGGCAAGACGCCGGCGCGCGGCTTCGCTGTCGTCCCAGCCAAGGGTGCGCGCGCCCCCCGCCCGCAGGGCCTCCACGGTGGCCAGTCCGCTTGCGCCGAGGCCAAGGACCGCGAGCGTCCGCCCGGCAAAGGCTGTAAGCGGTATCATCGGCGCGGCTGAACCCCTATCTCAGTTTCAAGGTGGCAAGTCCGATCAGCGCCAGCACGACGGAAATGATCCAGAAACGCACGACAATCGTCGCTTCGGCCCACCCTTTCTGCTCGAAATGGTGGTGCAGCGGCGCCATCTTGAACACGCGCTTTCCGGTGAGCTTGTAGGAAACGACCTGAACGATCACCGATGCGGTCTCGAGCACAAACAGCCCGCCGATGATCGCCAGCACGATTTCCTGTTTGGCGGCGACGCTGATCGAGCCCAATG
>JALURZ010000026.1:10979-17018 GCA_027058735.1 Hyphomicrobiales bacterium
AATCGCGCCGCACAGGACGGCAAGCTCGCCGGTGCCCATAACGTAGTGAATTTGCAGGTAGTCGGCGAAAATCTTGTTGCCGGTCAAATAGGCGATGGCGCCGAAACTGGCCGCCGCGATCATGACCGGGACAATGGCCAGCCCGTCCAGCCCGTCGGTAAGGTTGACCGAATTGCCGGCCCCCACGATCACGAAGGCGGCGAAAAGAACGAAAAACCAGCCGAGGTCGATCATCAGATTCTTGAAAAACGGAAACATCAGCGCACTGGCGAACGGTTCGGTTCCCACATTCATCAGCACGATGGCGGCGAACCCGGCGATGACGAATTCGAGGGCCAGCCGGCGTCGCCCCGAGGTGCCCCCGGAGGACTGGCGGCTCACCTTGAGATAGTCGTCATAAAGACCGATGGCCCCGAAGCTCAAGGTGACCCCGAGCACGACCCACACGTAGATATTGCTCAGATCGGCCCACAGCAGCGTTGCCACGGCGATGCCCATCAGGATCATCAGCCCGCCCATTGTCGGGGTGCCCTGTTTCTTGATGATGTGGCCGGACGGGCCGTCCTCACGGATCGGCTGGCCTTTTCCCTGGCGCACCCGCATCAACGCGATCAGGCGCGGCCCGAACAGAAAAACGACAATCAGCGCCGTCATGATGGCGCCGCCGGTGCGGAACGAAATATAGCGGAACACATTCAGCGCGGTGAACTGATCGCTCAATGCGTCGAGCAGATGAAACAACATGGATTTTCCCCTCGGGGTTGCTGCCGGTTATCGGCTATTTGCCCCCCGTTTTCGCAAATTCGGCCTCGAGCGCCTCAACGATCAATCCCATTGCGCTGCCCAGCGAACCCTTGATCATGACGATGTCGCCGGCGCGAAGTGTCGCGCGCAGCGCAGCGGCCAGTTCCAGCGATCCTTGTGCATAGTCTGCCTGGATCCGGTTCGGCAGGGCATCCCACAGATGGCGCATCAGCGGCCCGCAGGCAAATACCAAGTCAACACGGGCTTCGGCAACCCATTGTTTCAATTCTTCATGAAGGCGCGGCCCTGAAGGCCCCAATTCCAGCATGTCGCCGAGCACCGCAATACGCCGCCCCTGGTGGTCCGGCGTCATGGTGCCCAGGGTGCGCAGCGCCGCGCGCATGGACGCCGGGTTGGCGTTGTAGCTCTCATCGATAAGGATCGCGGAGCCCTGCGCCAGTCTGAGCGTTTTGCGCGCGCCGCGCCCCGGGCCTGGCGTCCAATCCCTGAGCGCAAGCGCGCCGAGCGCCAGATCGGCTCCAAGCGTGTCTACCGCGGCCAGGACCGCCAGCGAATTCATCACCAGATGCGCGCCCGGCGCGCCAATCCTGTAAGCCACTGGCGTGCCGCGAATTTCAGCGCTCACCGTTGAAAGCGCGCCGGCCAAATGCATGTCGATAATCCGCGCGTCAGCCCGGCGCGCCGATCCA
Source organism: Hyphomicrobiales bacterium (assembly GCA_027058735.1). GTDB lineage: Bacteria > Pseudomonadota > Alphaproteobacteria > Rhizobiales > JALURZ01 > JALURZ01. The sequence goes on from JALURZ010000026.1 coordinate 12,434, forward strand.
AAGCTCACAATCCGCTCCACGCCGGCCTCACGGGCGGCCGCACGAAGGTGTCCGAAAAACGAATTGTCGCGGTTGAGGATGGCGGTGCCCGACGGCTTGAGGCCGGTGAAGATTTCCGCCTTGGCGTCCGCGATTTCCCGCACGGATGAAAAATGCCCCAGATGGACCGGCTCCACCGTCGTGATGATCGCGATATCAGGGGCGATCATCGCGGCAAGCGGCGTGATTTCACCGGGATGGTTCATGCCCACCTCGAAAATCGCGTAGTCAACCGCGCCGGGCATCCGCGCCAGCGACAGCGGCACCCCCCAGTGATTGTTGTAGGACTTGAGCGAAACATGCACCGCGCCCGTTGCCGCGAGCGCCAGCCTCAGCGCCTCCTTGGTGCCGGTCTTGCCGACACTGCCCGTTACGGCGACTATTCCGGCCCCGGTTCGCGCCCGCGCCGCGCGGCCAATGTCCTCCAGCGCCTTGAGCGTGTCGCCAACCCGCAGCAGGGGCTGAGCGTCGTCCTGCACCTCGTAGCCGCGCGACACCACACACAGCGCCGCGCCGGCCTCAAGGGCGGCGGCGACATGGCGGTGGCCGTCGCTGTTGTCGCCCTTGACGGCGACGAACAGATCGCCGCGCCGCAGGGTGCGGGTGTCGATGGAAACCCCGGTGACCGGGCCCGGCAGCGATCCGCACAGCGTGCCGCCGGTCGCCGCGACGAGCGCGTCCTGCGTCCACAGGGCCGCGGCGTTCACCGTGCACCGCCCGTGCCCAGCACATCGCGGATGACATCGTGATCGCTGAACGCGATAACCTCATCGCCGATCACCTGCCCGGTCTCATGCCCCTTCCCCGCCACCAGCAGCACATCGCCCCCCTGCAGGTCGTTCATGGCGGCTTCTATGGCCGCGGCGCGGTCGCCGATTTCCTCGCCCTGGGGAACAGCCGCCAGGATGGCCTTGCGGATGGCGGCCGGGTCCTCGCCGCGCGGATTGTCGTCGGTCACGATAACCCGGTCGGCGAGCCGCGCGGACACCGCCCCCATCTGCGGGCGCTTGCCCCTGTCGCGCTCGCCGCCGCATCCCATGACGACGATCAGCCGGTTCTCGGTACAGGGGCGCAGCGCGCCCAGCGCATTTTCCAGCGCGTCGGGCGTGTGGGCGTAATCGACGAAAATGCTGGCCCCGGTTTTGCTCGTGGCGACGCGCTCCAGCCGGCCGGCAGCGCCTTTCAGTGTTGCAAGCGCCGCGGCGACGGTCTGCGGCGCCAGCCCGCCCGCGATCGCCAGGCCGGCGGCGACAAGCACGTTGGACGATTGAAACGCGCCGGTCAGCGGCAGCGCCATGTCGAATGTCTCGCCCGCGATTTCCACCGTCAGATCCTGTCCGAACCCGCGTCTGCGCATATCGACGAGACGCAGGCGGACAGCGTCGCGCCCCACCGAGAAAATGTTCAGTTTCCGCGCCCGGGCAAGTTTTTCCACCTCGCGCCCATGCCTGCCATCGACATCGATGACCGCGGGGCAGCCCGGCTCCAGCAGTTCGCAAAACAGCCGCATCTTCTGGGCGAAATAGTCCTCGAATGAGGGATGGTAGTCGAGATGATCGCGGCTGATATTGGTGAATGCGCCGGCGGCGATGCGCACGCCGTCGAGCCGGAACTGGGCGAGGCCGTGGCTTGAGGCTTCGAGGGCCAGATGGGTGATGCCGGAGCGGGCGAGCCGGTCGAGATCGCGATGCAGGGCGACCGGGTCGGGCGTCGTGAGGGCGCGCGCCGCGGTGGCCTCGCGCGACACGATGCCGAGGGTGCCGAGGCTTGCCGCGCGAACACCGTGAGCCTCCCAGATCTGCTGCAGAAAAGCGGCCACCGACGTTTTGCCGTTGGTGCCGGTTATGGCCGCGACAAACCCCGGCTGGCGCCCATGGAAGCGGGCCGCGGCCAGCGAAAGCGCGCGGCGCGGATTGGCCTCGCGCCAGACGGGAATGCCCGGCGGTTCGTCGAAGTCGGCATCGCGCGCCACAAGAATGCCGGCGGCGCCGTTGCGCACCGCCTGGGGAATGAACCGGACGCCATCGGTCCGTGTGCCCGACAGGGCCGCGAACAGATAGCCGGGCGCGACTTCGCGGCTGTCGGCGGTCAACCCGCTGATCTCGATCTGCGCGGCCAATGCGCCATCATCCGCGGCGCCACCCATCAAGGTCGACAATTTCATATGACGCGGGTCCCGGCTCTAATTGGCCGTTTCCTTTACGCTCGCGGTCTGGGTGGCGTCAATATCGGGGAGAATTCCCAGCAACGGCGCGATGCGTGAAATCAGGCGGCCGGTGAGCGGCGCGGCATTCCAGCCCGCTGTCGCCTGGCCGCGTGTCGCAGCCGAGGGCCTGGGTTCATCCAGCATGACCAGAGTCACATATTTCGGCGCGTCCGCCGGCACCACACCGAGGAAGGAGGTGCGCAGATCCTTCTTGGAATAGCGTCCGTTGACGACCTTTTCTGCCGTGCCCGTCTTGCCGCCGATGGAATAGCCCGCCACCTGCGCCTTGCGCCCGGTTCCGGTTTCCACATTGAGCCGCATCAGCGTGCGCATTTTTTCGCTGGTCTCCGGCTTGATCACCCGGCGCGCCAGCGGCCGCGCGAAATCGGCGCTGCGGCGCAGAAAGGTCGGCGGGATCAACAGCCCGCCATTCATCAGCGCCGCGCCGGCGGCCGCCAGGTGCAGCGGCGTCATCGAGATGCCGTGCCCGAAGGCGATCGTGACCGAATTGAGCGTGCGCCAGTTGCGCGGGGCGCTGGGCGCGGGCGCGCCGGGCAGTTCCGTCTTCAGCGACGACAGCAATCCAAGCCTGCGCAGAAAAGCCTTGTGGCGCTCGATGCCGGCTTCCATCGCGATTTTTCCCGCGCCGATATTCGACGAATAGGTAAATACCTCGCGCAGCGTGAGCGGCCGTTTCTGACCGTGAAAGTCGGAAATTGTCGATGAACCAATCCTGAGCGGATTGGTCGCGTCGTAGCGCGTGTCAAGGGTCGCGATGCCTTCATCCAGCGCCATCGCGACCGTTACCGCCTTCAGGGTCGATCCCGGCTCGAAAAGAGCGCCGGAAATGCGGTTGAAGCGCTTGGGGTCCAGCGCTTCGGCGGGTTCATTGGGGTTGAAATCCGGCATGGATGCGAGCGCGACCACCTCGCCGGTGCGCACATCGAGGATCACGCCGGCCCCCGCTTTTGCGCCGTGGGCGGCGATCGCCGCGGCCAGTTCCTCGTCCAGCACATTCTGCACCCGCACATCGATCGACAGCCGGACCGGCGCCAGCGGTGAAGAAGTCCGCCCGCGCCGCGTGCCGGCCAGACGCTCTGCATCGATATACCGCTCGATGCCGGACGCGCCCCTGTTATCAACATTGACATAGCCCAGCACATGGGCGGCCAGACGCCCGAGCGGATAGACACGGCGGGTTTCGCTGGAAAACTCGAACCCGGGGATGCCCAGATTGTGCACCGCGATCTGTTCGCGCGGACTGAGCTCGCGCTTGATCCACACGAACGCCTTTCTGCTTTCCAGCTTGTCGCGCAGGACCTTGCGGTCGAGCCCGGGAAGCACCGTGGTGATCTGTTCGATGGCCTCGTCCACATCGATCACCTTGCGGGCATTGGCGTGAAGGGACGCGGTCTGTATGTCGGTTGCCAGGATGACGCCATTGCGATCGACGATATCGGGCCGCGCGGTCCGCTCGCCGGCGCCGCCGGCGGTTCCCGTCCGGATCTGGGGCGCATCGAGGTTGAGATCGGCCAGCCGCGCGCCCACGACCGAAAAGCTCAGCGCAAGCCCGGCGATAAGCACCAGCATGCGCCGGCGCGTGTCGCCCCGCTCGCCCAGAGTGCGCATCCAGGTGCGCTCACCGGCCTGCCCGCATGGCGCACGCGCCGAAGGGTTACTGCTTCGCGCCATCGCCACCTCTTTCACGCGCGTTTTCCCCGCGCACGCGGATCAGCAGGTCGGTCAGCGCGTCGCTGTCATAGGCCGGTGCGCCCTTTTCATCCGGCAGCCGCGCCAGCAAGCCGTTCAGGGCATCGGAACTGTAGACGGCCAGGTCCGGTTCACGCTCCGGCACCAGTTTGACAAGCTGTTCGAATGTGGTGATCTGGCGCGGCGAGATATTTTCGAAACCCAGATGCCGCCGGGCCAGAATGGCAAGCCGGCGCGGATTGTCCAGATTGCTCCAGTCGGCGCGCAGCAGCTTGACGTGTTCGCGTTCCCGGGCGATGTCGCGGCGCAGTTCGGCGACGCGGTTGCCGGCCGCCTCGGTGCGGTATTTGACATGATACAGGCCGAATGACAGCACCAGCGCGGCCACCGCGAGGCCCAGTGTGAGGATCCGGATCATCGCGCGCTCCTTCCGCGCGCAGCACGCGGCGGGGCCGGTATGGCGCTGACCGGCCCGCCCCAGGCCGGCGCTTCCAGCCGTTCGGCGATCCGCAGTTTTGCCGAGCGGGCGCGCGGATTGGCCGCGATTTCCTCCGCCCCCGGCGTCAGGGCGCCGCGGCTGATCAGTCTGAAAGACGGCGCACGCGCATCGCCCGGCGCCGTCTTTCAGAC
>JALURZ010000027.1 GCA_027058735.1 Hyphomicrobiales bacterium
CAATGCCGCGGCTCACGCGCTGGCGGATCATATCGCCGGCAGTCTCGCCGACTATGCCCACCCGCCCATGGCGGCGGAATAGGCCCGCGCCTCGGTTTCGCGATGTTTGACGCAACACGAGCGGGCGGGCCAGTATCGGTGACGTTTCGCGAAGATCGACGAGCAGGCAGAGCCCTTCATGGAGGAGATGGACACTCTTGATGACCTCATTGCCCGCGTCGCTCTGGGCGATCGCGCCGCATTTCGATGCGTCTATGACCGCACGTCGGCGAAACTTTTTGGCGTTTGCCTGCGTATCTTGAAGGAAAGAAGCGAAGCAGAAGACACGGTTCAGGAGGTTTACACGAAAGTCTGGCATGCGGCTGGCAGCTATTCGGCATCAACAGCGAGCGCCATGTCGTGGCTGATCGCGATCGCCCGCAATCGATCGATTGACCGGCTGCGGGCGCGGCGACCGGAAGCCGGTGAGCTGGCGCAGGCTGAGGGTGTGTCCGATCCATCCCCCTCGCCCGAAGCCCGGACCGTTCGAAGCGATGAACGCCGCGCGCTGGACAAATGCCTCGGCGAACTGGATGAGCGCCATGCAGCCGTCATTCGCGGCGCCTATCTGGAAGGCTATACATATGAGGAACTCGCGGTTCGCCAGTCGGTGCCTCTTGGAACCATGAAAAGCTGGATCAGGCGCTCATTGATCAAACTGCGGAAATGTCTGGAACGATGACCAACGGCAAACAAAAACGCGATGACGACATCGCCCTGGCCGGTGAATTCGTGCTCGGCGGCCTGACGGCCAAGGACCGCTTGGCCGTGCAGAAACGCCAGTTGCGGGATCCGGAATTCGCCGCCGCGATCGCGGACTGGGAGAACCGTTTCGCGCCCCTTGCCGATGACGTGCGCAGCCAAACGCCGCCCGCGCGCGTGTGGGCAAAGATCGAGCAGGCCGCATTTGCCGATGCGGCCACACCGGGTCTGTGGAATGCGGTGAGCCTGTGGCGCTGGCTGAGCGCGGGGTTTGCAGCCGCCGCTGCCGCCAGCCTGGTCGCGCTTGCGGTTCTGTCTCCGCCCGCACCCGCCCCCCTTGTCGCCTCGCTGCAGGCGACGGGCGCGGCGCCCGCGTTTCTCGCCAGTCTCGATCCGGCCAGCGGGCAACTGGTGATCCGCGCGGCAACCGCCCCGGCGGACCGCGAACGGGTGCGCGAACTGTGGCTCATTCCCGGCGACGGCGTGCCGCGTTCGCTCGGCGTGATGGCCGCGCGCGGGGCCACGCGCATCGAAATCCCCGCCTCTCTGCTGGCCATTGCCGCCGCCGATACCGCGCTCGCCATCTCTCTGGAGCCTGCCGGCGGATCGCCAACCGGCAAACCAACCGGCCCGGTCATCGCGCTCGGCAAATTGCAGCAAATCTGAAAATTTTTTCGCGCGGCGATGCATCTTTTTCGCGCCCGCTTCCGTTCCTTCATCATCTCCCCGTCGAGAGGGGGTGTCTAACGCAAGGAGCAAACCAGATGTTGAAATCACTTTTCCGTACCGCCATGACCACGACCGCTGTTGCCGTCATCGGCTTTGGCGCCCTCACCGCAGGCGCGCAGCAGACCCGGGCGCAACAGGCCGTCACGGTCGGCGGCGCACCGATGTATGCGTCCAAAAACATCATCCAGAACGCCGTCAACTCAAAGGACCACACGACCCTGGTCGCCGCCGTCAAGGCCGCGGGCCTGGTTGAAACGCTGTCGGGTCCCGGTCCCTTTACGGTGTTCGCGCCGGTCAATGCGGCGTTTGCCGCCCTGCCGTCCGGCACGGTTGCAACCCTGCTCAAGCCCGAAAACAAGGCGGCCCTGACCAATGTC
>JALURZ010000028.1 GCA_027058735.1 Hyphomicrobiales bacterium
ACTGGCTCACCTTCTTCTGCTGGTCCGCGCCCCTGAAATTGAAACTGCCCACATAGGCGCGGCTGGGCAGCGGATTCCCGCCAAGCTCGATCGCATCCAGCCCGTCCGAGATTTCCTCCCAAACCGTTTTCGATCCGTCCAGCGCATCGCGCGACTGATCCACATAGCCCGCAACGACGCTGTCGCCCAGTCTGATCGATCCGGCGTCAGGGTCCTCCTGGCCGATGATCATCCGGAACAGGGTTGTCTTTCCCGCGCCATTGGCCCCAATCACCCCGGCGATGCCGCCGGGGGGAAGGGTGAAATTCAGATTGTCGATCAGCAGCCGGTCCCCATAGCCCTTGGATACCCCCCGCGCCGCAATGACCACATCGCCCAGCCTGGGGCCGGGCGGAATGACGATCTGGGCTTTGGTGAGGGCATCGCGCCCGGCACGGCCCAGCAGTTCCTCATAGGCCTGAATGCGGGCTTTCGACTTGGCCTGGCGGGCGCGCGGGCTTGCCTGTATCCATTCGAGTTCGCGCGCCAGGGTGCGGCGGCGCGCTTCGTCCTGCTTGCCTTCCACGGCCAGGCGCTCGCGCTTCTGCTCAAGCCACGATGAATAATTGCCCTCATAGGGAATGCCGCGGCCACGATCCAGTTCCAGGATCCATCCGGTCACGTTGTCGAGAAAATAGCGGTCATGGGTTATCACCACGACGGTGCCGGCGAATTCACTCAGATGATGTTCGAGCCAGGCCACCGATTCCGCATCGAGATGGTTGGTCGGCTCGTCCAGCAACAGCAGATCGGGCTTCGACAACAACAGCCGGCACAGCGCCACGCGGCGTTTCTCGCCGCCTGAAAGCGTCGCCACATCCGCATCATCGCGCGGGCAGCGCAGCGCCTCCATGGCCTGTTCCACCTGCGCATCGAGGTCCCACAGTTCCTGGGCGTCGATGCGGTCCTGCAGCGCGGCCATTTCTTCAGCCGTCTCCTGCGAATAGTTCATGGCAAGTTCGTTGAAGCGGTCGAGTATCCGCTTTTTCTCCGCCACCCCTTCCATGACATTGGCGCGCACGTCCTTGTCCGGATCAAGCTCGGGCTCCTGCGGCAGAAAGCCGACCCGTGCGTCTTTCGCCGCCCAGGCCTCGCCCTGAAATTCCGTTTCGAGACCCGCCATGATCCGCAGCAGCGTCGATTTGCCCGCGCCATTGGGACCGATCAGACCGATCTTGGCGCCGGGCAAGAAAGACAGCGTGATATCGTCCAGCACGCGCCTGCCGCCCGCATGGGCCTTGGAAAGGCCATTCATCACATAGATATACCGGTAGGATGCCATGGGCCCGCACCGCCGCCATCAAGAGAGGGAACCGAAGGCTTTTTTAGGCAATGCGGCAGCGCGCCGCAAGGCCCGCGGCCGGGCGACGATCAGCTCTGCAACTGGTGGCGGAAAAAGGCCACATTGACGATCAGCCCCGGGATCAGATAGGTGAACACCCGGCTGACCGCAAGCAGTTCGGCGACGCTCGCATCGTTGGTTGCCGCTTCGGCAATCCGTTCAGGCGTAAGGCCCGCCGGGTTGGGCAGACCGGCGACGGTCTCGAATATGGCCTCATGCATCGATTGTGTCAGGGCGTTGTAGGGCGCACTGTCGAGCGACCCGCGAAGGTCCTCCCAGGCCAGCTTGAAATAGCTCGGCCAGCGCGACAGCGCGCGGTAATCGGTATTGACAAAGGGCAGCTTCACCCGCGCCTTGATATCGTCGTAGACGGCGCGGGTTTCGGCGGCCGCATGATGCGGCTCCATCAACACGAAGGGTGTCTCGAGCCTTGGGGCATGGCGTGCGCCAAAGGCCGCCGGCGTTTCACCGCCATCTGAAAACGCGCCGCCCTCAAGAAGATAGGTGACCGAAAAGAAGGCCGGTATCTGAATGAAATTGCCGTGCGAGAAAAACTCGATCATGTCGCGGATCTCCGAGAGTTCGCGCTCCGAATACCCGATGTCGCGCAACCGTCCGGCGATCGGCGGCGGATCGAATTCAGCGATTTTGTCTTCGACCAGCCCGCGCATGGCGAGCGCCCTTTCCACGTAAGCGCGGCTTTCAACAACCTTGCCCATGCCCCGCCACCAGCACTCGAAAAAGGTCCGGTAATTGGCCAGCGCCAGGGCCGCGACACCAACCCAGGGCACCTGAAACGCCCGCTTGTAGTCTTCATAGGTCTGGCGCAGCCGATCGTCGGCCTGATACTCCCAGATCGGGCGCACGTCAGGGACCGGATCGGGACGTCTGCGCTCAGGGATCATGGGCTTTTTCCCCTTTGTCATTTGTTAAAATCCGGTTTGCGTTTGTCCAGGAAGGCGGCGATGCCTTCGCGCGCCTCCGCGCCGCCAAGGGCGGCGGTCATCCGTTCGGCCTCCAGATCGAGTTGATCGTCCAGGCTGGCGGTCTGGCCCGAAGCGCACAGCGCCTTGATGGCGGCCATCGCGCCCGGCGGCCCCTTGGCCAGCGCGCGGGCCAGCTCCATCGCCTCATCGAGGGCCGCTCCCGGTTCAGCGAGCCGATTGAGAAGGCCGGCCGCGAACAGGCGCGGGGCCTCCACCCGCTCGCCGCTCAGGCACAGTTCGCCGACAAGCTGGCGCGGCAGGCTTTGCGACAGGAACGATGTCGCCCCGCCGTCCGGCGTCAGTCCGATGCGCACATGGGACACGGCAAAATAGGCATCGCGCGCCGCGACCACCAGGTCGCAGGCAAGCCCAAGCGATACCCCCGCCCCCGCGGCCCCCCCTTCGATCGCCGCGATGACCGGCACCGGGCATGAGCGCACCGCGCGGATCATGCCATGCAGCAGCTCGGTGCCCTGGCGCCGGGCGCCGGCATCCGCGTCGAGACGCCGGCGCAGCCGCCTGATATCGCCGCCGGCGCAGAAAAACCCGTCCGCGCCTGTCAGCACCATCGCACGCACCGAGGGGTCCCGCGCGCCTGCTTCGAGCAGCCGGGGAAAGGCATTGTAAAACTCAAGGGTGAGCGCGTTGCGCGCCGCCGGATTGTTGTTGGTGACGACGAGCACGCCATCGCGATTTTCGCTCAGCAGCGCTTCAACCGCCATCGCCCGACACTCTCTTGAATACGCCGCTCCCGGTCGCAAGCAGCGTGCCGGCATCGTCCGTGATCCGGCCTTCGGCGAACAGCGTCCTTGTGCCGCCGCCTGTCACCCGGCCGGTCGCGGTAATCCGGCCGCCGGTACCAGGTGCCAGATAGTGGGTCGTCAGGGACAGGGTCAATATCGCCGCGCTGGCGTCCGGCGAAACGGCCCGGCTGCACGCATAGCCGCACACGATATCCAACACCGTCGCCATGACGCCGCCATGGAGAACGCCACGCCGGTTCATGTGCTGCTCGCTCAGCGTCAATTCGAGTTCGGTCCGGTCGTCATGGACCCGCACGACATGCCCATAGGCCCGCTGCAGGCCGCTGCCGCCATGGGCAAACACCAGCGGCTCCGCATCCGCCGCCGCGCTCATGGGTGCCGCATCCTGGCGAGCAGGCCGGCGCGCTCCAGATGATGATCCTCATCCCCGAACAGATGGTCGATCATGACGATCCGCTTGGCGAAATGCGGCAGGGCGTATTCCCAGGTCATGCCGATGCCGCCATGCATCTGGATTGATTCTTCCGCGATGAGACGCCCGGCGCGCCCGGCCAGGTTCTTGGCCGCCGAAATATGCCACTCGCGCACGGCGCGCGGATCGTCCAGATGGCCCGCCGCATTGATGACCGCCGAACTCAGTTGCTCCACCTCCATCAGCATCTCGACCATGCGGTGCTGCAACGCCTGAAACGCGCCGATCGGCACGCCGAACTGTTTACGGGTCTTGAGATAGTCAAGGGTCATGTCGCAGGCCATCCGCATGGCGCCAAGGGATTCGGCGCTGAGCGCCAGAATGCCGAGCCCGACCGCGCGCTCAAGCGGCGCAAAACCGGCGCCCGGCTCCCCCAGCACCGCGTCGCTGTCGACCTTCACACCGCCAAAAGAGACTTCGGCGGCCCGCCCCCCATCCACGGTCTGCGTGGCGCGGCGCCTCACCCCCTTCGCCGTGGCATCGACGATAAACAGCGCGATGCCCTCCTCATCGCTCACATCGCCCCCGATGCGCGCCGAAACCACGAGGCGGTCGGCACTGTCGCCGTTGAGGACAACCGCCTTTTCGCCGTTCAGCACCCAGCCCTCGTCCCCCTTTTGCGCGCGGGTGGCGACGTGGGCAAGGTCATAAAACGCCGCCCCCTCCCCATGGGCGAGCGCCAGCAGCAGCGTGCCGCCTATCACCTCTTCCAGCATGGCGCATTGTTGCTCAGACCCGGCTTCCGCGATCAGCCGCCCGGCCAGCAGGTTGGCCAGAAACGGTTCCACCACCAGCCCTCTGCCCAATTCCTCGAACACGACGGCGATATCGAAACCCTGCCCCCCGAAACCGCCGGATTTTTCCTCAAACAGCGCCCCGATCAGGCCGAGTTCGGCGAACTGCGCCCACATCTCGCGGCTGAACCCGCCGGGCCCGGCGGCAATCTTGTGGCGGGTGGCGATATCGTATTTTTCGCGCACTAACCGGGAGGCCATGTCGGCCAGCATGCGGCGATCGTGTGTATGGGTAAAATCCATGGCCGTCTCAAAGCCCCAGCATCATGCGGGCGATAATGTTTTTCTGGATTTCATTCGAACCGCCGAAAATCGACAGTTTGCGGTTGTTGAAATATTCGCTCGCGACGGGGTTGGCGAAGTCCGGGCCGATGGGCGGCTGGTTATGGCCGGCATCGAGGGCTTCGGACGCAAAGGGCAGCGCATAGGGGCCCAGCGCGCGGCGGGTCAGATCGGTGATCGCCTGGCGGATTTCCGTGCCCTTGATCTTGAGCATCGAGCTTTCAAAACCAGGGGCCGCACCCGATGTCGCCGCCTGCATCACCCGCAGGTTGGTCGTGCGCATGGCTTCCAGATCAATTTCAATGCGCGCCATGCGGGCCGCGAATTGCGGATCCTCGCTCAGCGGGCGGCCGCGTTTCTTCTGCGCATTGGCAATGTGGCGGAGATGGTCGAACGCTTCGAGCGAGAACCCCACACCGGCAATGTTGGTGCGCTCATGGGTGAGCAGGAACTTGGCGCAGGTCCACCCCTCGTTTTCCTCGCCAACCAGGTTTGCGACCGGCACGCGCACATCGTTGAAGAACACCTCGTTGACTTCATGCTCGCCGTCCAGGGTGATGATGGGGCGCATGTCAATGCCCCTGGACGCCATGTCGATGAGCAGGAACGAGATGCCCGCCTGCGGCTTGCCCTCGCTCGATGTGCGCACCAGGCAGAACATCCGGTTGGCATATTGGCCAAGGGTGGTCCATGTCTTCTGGCCGTTGACCACATAGTGATCGCCGTCGCGAACGGCTCTGGTCTTCAGCGACGCCAGATCGGATCCCGCGCCCGGCTCCGAATAGCCCTGACACCACCAGTCGGTGCCATCCAGAATGCGCGGCAGGTAGTGGGCCTTTTGCTCATCGGTGCCGAATTTCATCAACACCGGCCCCAGCATGTTGAGCCCGAACGGCAGCACCCGCGGCGCGCCGGCGGCGCAGCATTCCTCCTCGAAGATGCTGCGCTGGACGGCAGTCCATTCCACGCCCCCATAGGCCTTCGGCCAGGTCGGCGCGAGCCACCCTTTCTTATGCAGAATGGCCTGCCATTCCTCGATATCGGCCTTGCCCAGGCGCTGCGACCTTTTCACTTTCGAAGACAGATGCGCCGGCAGTTCCCTTGCCAGAAAGGCCCGCACCTCGTCGCGAAAGGCGGTCTCTTCAGACGAATATTTCAGTTCCATGAGAGGCTCTCCCGTGGCGGCGCCCCGATCAAAATACCTCGAACAGGCCGGCCGCCCCCTGGCCGCCGCCTATACACATGGTCGCCACCGCGTATTTTACCCCGCGCCGCCTGCCTTCGATCAGGGCGTGAGCGGCCATGCGCGCCCCCGACATGCCAAACGGATGGCCGATGGAAATCGATCCGCCATTGACGTTGAGTATATCATCGGGAATGCCAAGCCGGTCGCGGCAATAGAGAACCTGGCTGGCAAAGGCCTCGTTGAGTTCCCACAGCCCGATATCATCCATTTTCAGGCCGGCACGCCGCAAGAGCTTCGGCACCGCAAAGACCGGGCCTATGCCCATTTCATCG
>JALURZ010000029.1 GCA_027058735.1 Hyphomicrobiales bacterium
GTGCATACCGCCTCATAAGCCCGCGCCACTTCCTGGCTTTCGTCGTGCAGATAAGGAAAGTTAAAACCGCGCTCTTTTGCAAACGCCACCATGTTTTCGAACGAATCATCCGGGCTTTTGTTCGCATCATTGGAACAGATCGCGCCAAACCCCACCCCCAGCTTTTGCAGAGTGCGCGCATCGGCCACCATCCGGTCGGTGATAGCGCGCACATAGGGGCAGTGATTGCAGATGAACACAATCACCGCACCATTTTCTCCCATAATGTCAGACAAGCTGTACATTTTGCCATCGGTGGCCGGCAGAGTGAAACCGGCAGCTTTAACACCCAGCTCTGGCATATCCGGTGAAACAGGCATCAAGCACCTCCCTGAAAGCTATTGCACGCTCAATGGCACGCTGGCCAGAACCCGCCTGCTTTTTCCCAACACATAACGCACCTCATATGAACCAGGTTCGTCCGGCGCCATTATTTCCGCAGGTGAGCCATTCCTGGTATAGGCGTAGTCCTCGAACTCCTTGTCCGGCGCTCCCGCTTCAACAATCGTTATATAATCGCTCCGGTTGGAGGGACCGCTCCAGACAACTTCAAATTCCGCCCCGGCCGCAACTTCGTCCGGCGCTTCAAGTTTTGCCGAAACAGCCGTCAGCGTAATCGGCCTTGAAGCCAGCACCCGCCGGCCCTGTCCCAGAACATAGCGCACCTCATAGGCGCCAACCCCGTCCGGCGCGGTAATCGTGGCCGGCGAGCCGTTCCTGGTATAGGCATAGTCCTCGAACTCCCTGTCCGGCGCTCCCGCTTCAACAATCGTTATATAATCGTTCCGGTTGGAGGGTCCGCTCCAGACAACTTCAAACTCGGCCCCGGCCGCAACTTCGTCCGGCGCTTCAAGTTTTGCCGAGACCGGCGTCAGCGTAATTTCCCTGCTGGCAAGAGTTTTATCCGTTGGTCCATGCACATAGCGCAACTCATAAACGCCCAGCCCATCCGGCGCGGTCACCAATGCCGGAGATCCCCTTCCCGTATATGCATAATTTATGAACCGGCCTTCATCCGCCCCCACCTCAACGATAGTGACATAGTCTCCTTTGTCGTCGGGACCTGTCCAGGCAATTTCAAACTCCGCTCCCGCGGCCACTTCTGCGGGCGCTTCAAGAGTGGCGGAGAGAATAACACGTTCAACCGGCACATAAATGGTCTGAGCGCCCGCATCCTCTTCAATGGCGAACTCCATGCCCCCGCTCACGCCATCGCCACTGACCAGAACGGTATAGTCACCAGCCTCAAATGCACCCGAGATGCCCCCAACTCCCGTGGTCTGTGCAACCACGGCTCCAGAAGCATCGCGAACCTCCCAGCTTAGCGCGATGTCATTCACCGGATTGTCGTCCTGGTCGCGTGCTTTAAGACTGGTTTCAGGTGTTGGTGCCACCACCACTTCGTTCAGCGCAACCACCAGAGCATCCGCATCATCGGCGGCAAAATACTGCCCCCCGGTATTGTCGGCCAGACACGCAATCTGGCGCCCCTCTTCTTCGGTCACGCCAAAGCCCACAACATGGGCAGTAAAATCAACACCCTGTGCTTCCAGCGCATTGCCAAGCTCACAGATATTGGCCCCGCAGGTTTCAATCCCGTCGGTTATCAGCACCACGGTTGCCTTGTCTTCTGTATAGCGCAGTTCTTCCGCTGCAATGCGAACCGCATCTGTCAGTGGTGTCTTGCCCAAAAAGCGCATCTGGTCGACTTCATCGGCAATCAGACCAGCAGTTCCCGTGGCCGGGGGCACGATAAGCTCGATATCGCCGCAATTTCCCTTTTCCCGATGCCCGTAGGC
>JALURZ010000030.1 GCA_027058735.1 Hyphomicrobiales bacterium
GGCAAGGGCGGGGTCGGCAAGTCCACGACGGCGGTCAATCTGGCGCTGGGGTTCGCCGCCAACGCTCTGGCGGCCGGGGTTCTGGATGCGGATATTTACGGGCCCTCCATGCCGCGGCTGCTCGGGGTGACGGGCAGACCGGACATAGAGGGCGAGAGCAAGCTGAAGCCGATGCAAAGCTACGGCCTCAGCGTCATGTCCATGGGCTTTCTGGTGGAGGAAGACACGCCGATGATCTGGCGCGGGCCCATGGTGATGTCGGCGCTGACCCAGATGCTGCGCGAAGTCGAGTGGGGGGAATTGGATATTCTCGTGGTCGACATGCCGCCTGGAACGGGCGATGCGCAGCTCACCATGGCCCAGCAGGTGCCGCTGGCCGGCGCGGTGATCGTTTCGACGCCTCAGGATCTGGCGCTGATCGATGCGCGCAAGGGCCTCAACATGTTCCGCAAGGTCAATGTGCCGGTGCTCGGCATTATCGAGAACATGAGCTATTTCGTGTGCCCGAAATGCGATGAGCGTTCGGAAATTTTCGGCCATGGCGGCGCCAGGCGCGAGGCGGAGAAACTCGGCGTTCCCTTCCTTGGCGAAGTGCCCCTGGACATGGAACTGCGCGAGCGGTCCGATTCGGGCCAGCCGATTGTCGTTTCCGCGCCCGATTCGCCGCACGCGAAGGTCTACAGCGACATGGCGGCAGCGATCTGGCGGTCAATTGAAGCGCAATCGTCCGCCGGCGCCAGGCAGGCGCCAAGGATATCCGTCACGTGAAGCCCGTGCGCTCAACTGCGGCGTATGCTGAATTCTGACGCAAATGTGATCTATTCGGCCCTGTTTGTTGATCGGCCGGGGCTTGCCAAGTCCAATGGCCGCGCCAAAATTACCTGCACTTGCATGATTGATGGTTCCCCGGGGCGCCTTTGATGACGAGGCGCGGGGCAAACAGGAGACAGTTCTATGATCAGCAATCACTGGCTTGTTGGCGGGGCGTTTGGCATGGCGATGGGCGTATTGGCGAGCACGTCGGCATTTGCCGGCGCGCAATATGTGGATGCGTCCAACTACGCCGTTTCCGGATATGATGTTGTTGCCTATTACTCCCTGCCCCAGAGCCCGGTCGGCGAGAAACAGCCGGCCGCGGTTCCCGGCAGGAAGGAATTCACCGCCAAGTGGAATGGCGCCAACTGGGCGTTTGCCAGCGCGGCAAACCGCGACAAATTCATGAAAACGCCTGAGAGCTATGCGCCGGTCTATGACGGCCATTGCGCCTATGGCGTGGCGCAGGGCGCGAAGGTTCCCGGCAATCCGAATTTGTGGCGTATCATCGACGGCAAGCTGTATCTCAATATCACGCCGGAGGTGGTCAAGATATGGGAAAAAGACATCAAGGGCTATATCGGCAAGGCGGAAGCGCGCTGGGGCGCACTTGAGCCCAAGCCGGCGTCGAAAAACCAGGTGCCCTATTTCGACACCAAGAAGGCCCCCATTTAGGGACGGTTGCGGGCGCGGGGTTCGCGGCGCGCCCGGATGCGGGACGTTCAAGCCCCGGACGTTCAAGCCCCGGATGGGACGCGCCGGCGCCGCGCCAGCCGTGCGCGGGGGGGCTGCTTGACTTCGCGCGGGCGCCGCGCCGGGCATGGTCAGCCGCTCGCCGGCAGGGCGGTTTCGAGATCGTCGATCAGATCGGCCGCGTCTTCCAGCCCGACGGAGAGGCGCACCAGACCGTCGCTCACGCCCGCCGCTTTTCTGGCGTCGGGTCCGATGGCGTGATGGGTGGTGCTGGCGGGGTGGGTGATGAGCGATTTGGCATCGCCCAGATTGTTTGAAATATCGA
>JALURZ010000031.1 GCA_027058735.1 Hyphomicrobiales bacterium
GCAGCTCATTGACGAGCTGAGCAGGATCGTCAACCAGACCCGGTTCAACGGCCAGCGCTTGCTTGCGGGTGGTTTCAACGCCGACTTCCAGGTGGGAGTCGAGGTCAACGAGACGCTCAACGTCACTATATCCAATCTCTCGCCGACCAACCTCGGCGTGGCTTCCACCTATTCCTCGGTCACTGCGCTCAGTGACGCCGACTACGCCGATCGGGTCCTGATCGGTTGTGCTCATTGGATGGTCCTTTGCGTTGGGGCCGCCGGGCGGCTGCTGCGCACATAAGGCGTCGGGGAATCATCGCCGCAGAATAACCCCCTTCCCCCCAGCAGGCCAGGGCGATCGCCTTTACGGTTTTCCGGACGGAAATTCAGACCTCATCCGACATGAAAATCAAGGATAACGCGGCGCAACCGGTGTGCCGCCCTCCCTCGCGCCGATGGTGGATCTAGCGCACGACAAATACCGAGCAGGTGGCGTGGCGGACAACCCGGGCCGCCGTGGAGCCGATCAGATAGTCCTGCATTCCGGGTTTGTGTGATCCGATGATAATGAGATCGACATTGTATTGCGCCGCCGCGGCCAGAATGGCCACGCGCGGATTTCCCGAGCGCGCCTCGATTCTGGCCTTGACGAGGGCTGCATTCGCCATGGCCTGCAAGGCGTTGGCCGCATCGTCTCTTTTTTCTTCGATGATGCCGCGGGGAAGCTGCGCGGAAATAAAGGTCGGCACATCCTCGATCACGCCGAAGAGAATGATTTCGCCGTTCTTATCCACGAGCCGCTTGGCGATATCGATGGCGGGTTTGCCTTTTTCCGGGTGGGCCACGTCAATGGGAACCATGATTTTCCTGTACATAACCTGCTCCTTGCAAGATTTTCTACGAAGCAATACTGGCCGTTACAGTACTTGCCTGACGGACAGGATCATTGACGCAGGTCAACGGCCGGGAATTTCAGGGGACAGTCGTTAAACGCCAGGCTCTGATGTGCGCGCGGGCGCCAATTTTGCACGCGGTTGTTGCCATGGATCGGTGACATGGAGCGCACCGTTCTTCGCCACCGCCATACCGAGCGGATGGCGGAATTCGCCCGGTCCGCTGCCTTGTTTGCCGAAACTGGTCAGATAGCGCCCGGCTGCGTGCCCGGCCTGCCAATGGTCAGGCGCGCTTCACCGCCGCGCGCAACCGCGCTTTGTTCAAGGTCACGGTTTTTTCGTGCTGGGCGTCCCTTCGCCGCGCCCGATATCGGTTTCGACCCGCCCGACACTCGCCAGTTTCCGCAACTGCTTGTCAATCCCGCAGGAACTGAACGGACAGCCCAGCCCGTCCACTTTCAGCACACAGGTCGCGGCCATCGCCGTCCCGGACAGGCCGCTCATCCACAGCGCCCCCAGGACGATGCGAAACGGGCTGTCCGCGGCATCGAGTCATCCTCCGTTCGTTCGCGGCTTTCCGCGCTCCATCGCCGCGATGATGGAGCACAGCTCCACATCGCCCTTGCCGGGACACGCCGCGATCAATTCATCCAGCGCCTTGCCGATGTCTTGCAGCCGCCTGATTTTCGCATCGACCTCGAAGCGCTTGGCGGCCGCGCGCTCGCGAATGTCATGACAATCGCTGCCGGGATCGGTGCGCAGCGTCAAGAATTCGCGGATTTCCTTCAAGGAAAAACCCAGCCCCTGGGCACGGCGCACAAAACGGATACGCCGCGCATCTTCCGGCGAATAATCGCGATACCCGCCATCCGCCGGTCTGGGGGGCTGTTCGATCAGTTTTTCCCGCTCATAAAACCGCACGGTCTCGACGCCGACACCGGCGGCGCGCGCCAGTTCGCCAATTCTCATGACACAACGCCCCTTGTTAGGCCCCTTGTTAGGCCCCTTGTTTCCGTGACCGGGGCAACGCCCGGCACCGGATACATAGGGTCCGTATCATGCTACGGAGTCAAGGGCATGACTGGTCTGACATAGCGCATCCGCCGCCGGGGGGCGGGCCGGAACTGCCCTCTTGCCCGTAGGTCAAAAACAGAATGTACCCAAGCAGCACCAGCATCGCCAGCCCGAAGGCAAAGCCCCGGCAACGCAACGCGAGGGCGTCGATCAGCCAGGAAGTTCTCACGCCGTTTCCTCAAACAACTCGCGGCCGATGAGCATGCGGCGGATTTCCGAGGTGCCGGCGCCGATTTCGTAGAGCTTGGCGTCGCGCAGCAGCCGCCCGGTGGGGGTTTCGTTGATATAGCCCATGCCGCCCAGCGCCTGGATCGCCTGCAACGCCATCCAGGTTGCCTTTTCGCCCGCATACAGGATTGCGCCGGCGGCGTCCTTGCGCGTTGTCTCGCCCCGGTCGCACGCCTGCGCCACCGCATAAACATACGCCTTGCAGGCATTCAAGGTGGTGTACATGTCGGCAAGCTTGCCCTGCATCAGCTGAAAGGTGCCGATGGGTCTGCCGAACTGTTCACGCTCATGCACGAACGGCACCACGATATCCATGCAGGCCTGCATCAGCCCGATGGGACCGCCGGCCAGAACCGTGCGTTCATAGTCAAGCCCCGACATCAGCACATTGACGCCGCGCCCCACCCCGCCGAGCACGTTTTCGCCCGGCACTTCGCAGTTCTCGAATACAAGTTCGCCGGTGTCCGAGCCGCGCATGCCCAGTTTGTCCAGCTTCTGGGCGGTGGAAAACCCCTTCAATCCCTTTTCGACAATGAATGCCGTCATGCCGCGCGGGCCCGCATCGGGGTCGGTCTTGGCATAGACCACCAGGGTATCGGCGTCGGGACCGTTGGTGATCCACATCTTGGTGCCGTTCAGAATATAACGGTCGCCCTTCCTGTCGGCGCGCAGCTTCATGGACACGACGTCTGAACCCGCCCCCGGCTCCGACATCGCCAGCGCGCCCAGATGCTCCCCGGAAATGAGTTTCGGCAGATAGCGTTTCTTCTGCTGTTCGGTGCCGTTGCGGCGGATCTGGTTGATGCACAGGTTCGAATGCGCCCCGTAGGACAGCCCGATGGAGGCCGACCCGCGGCTGATTTCCTCCACCGCCACCACATGCTCCAGATAGCCCATGCCCGAACCGCCATATTCTTCCTCAACGGTGATGCCGTGCAGCCCCAGCGCCCCCAGTTTCGGCCACAGTTCCCGGGGAAATTCGTTGCTGCGGTCGATCTCCTCGGCGCGCGGCGCGATTTCGTCCGCGGTGAAAGAGCGCACCGTGCCGCGCAGCATGTCCGCCGTCTCGCCGAGATCAAAATTCAAGGTTGGATATTCATTGGGGATCATGACCCCTCTCCCGTCAGTTCAAGCGTTTGGCGCACTCACGCCCCTGGCCGTCAGATCATGGTCCGAAACACCGGCAAGGCGCATGAAGGTTCCCAGCATGGTAGCGCATAAGTGCTGCTGGCCCCCGCGCAACACGAAAACGTCCGACCGGCACACGGTCATGGTGCGCCCCGGCCTGATGACCTGCCCGCGGGATATCAGGGCTTCGCCTTGTGCCGGGGCCATGAGATTGAGCTTGTATTCCACCGTCAGCACGGAATCGCCCGCCGCCAGGAGCGAGGCTGTGGCATAGCCGCCCGCATTGTCCGCGATGGTGCCGATCAGCCCGCCATGAAACAGGCCGTGCTGCTGCAACAGGTCCTCGCGGTACGGCACGTGTATTTCGGCCGCCCCCGCCGTCACCGATATGAGTTGCGCGCCCAGCACACCCATGAAGGACTGGCGCTGGAAACTGTCGCGGACCAGCGGTTCAAAGCCGGGATTGCGCGGCTGAAAATCCGTGTTCATGTTTTGCCAAGCTCTGCAAGCCGTCTGCGGCACCCCTCTTCGGCGCGCCCTAGGTCATCGAGCGTATCCCTGATATCGCGCTGCTTTTGCTGCAATTCGCGGCGGCGTTCGGCAATCTTTTGCATGAAACAGGCAAGCTGGCCCGTTTCACCGGCCGGTGCGTCATACAGATCGATCATGTCGCGCACATCGGCGAGCGAAAACCCAAGCCGCCGGCCGCGCAGGATCAGCTTGAGGCGGGTCCGCTCGCGCGCGCCGAACAGCCGGTGCCGGCCTTTGCGCAGCGGGCGTAACATGCCCTTGGCTTCATAGTGGCGGATGGTGCGCGCCGTGACGCCGAACTCCGCGATCAGGTCATGGATACTGAAGAACGCCTCGGGGTCACTCCTGGGGTCTCTGTCCGCCTTCGGCATTTCCATAGTCATCGCCGGCTCATAGTTGACGTTTACGTAAACGTCAAGCCGCAAAATAGACCCATATGCCTGCATGGCGCAACCGGGGCCATGCGGGGAGGCGAATGAAAACGATGCAAGCGCCCGCCCGATGACCGCGCGCCGGAGGCGGTGCGCAATTGGGGGCGGACCGCCGCGGATCGTCAATCATGAATGCCGGGACGCGCCCGGCCCGCCGGGCGCCGGTTTGGAACCGATTGCCCCGGCACGTCTCAGAGCAGCCAGATGGCGGCGAAACCGAGAAAGGTCACAAACCCGACGATGTCCGTCACCGTCGTCAGAAAGACGCTTGATGAAAGCGCCGGGTCCAGCCCCATCTTGTCAATCGCAATGGGGATCAGAATACCCGACAGGCCGGCCACCAGCATGTTGATCGTCATGGCACCGGCGATAACGCCGCTCAGCTTTGCGTTACCGAACCAGACATAGGCAATCGCGGCCACGATCAGCGCGAAAAGCAGACCATTGATGAATCCCACCAGGGTTTCGCGGTTGATTACCCGGTTGACGTTGAACGAAACCAGTTCACGCGTCGCCAGCGCCCGCACCGCGACCGTCATGGTCTGGGTGCCCGCATTGCCGCCCATTGAGGCAACAACCGGCATCAGCACCGCGAGCGCCACCATCTGTTCGATGGTGGCGTCGAAAATCGAAATGGCGATGGACGCCAGAACGGCGGTTGCCAGATTGACCAGCAGCCACACGAACCGCCCGCGCACGGTGTCCCACAGCGTATCGAACACGGTTTCGTTGCCCACGCCACCCAGCTTCTGCAGGTCCTCGCCGGCCTCTTCCTCGATAACATCGACCACGTCATCGACCGTGATGACGCCGACCATCCGGCCGTCATCATCGACGACCGGCGCGCTCAGGAGATTATAGCGCTGAAACTCACGGGCCACGTCTTCCTGGTCCCGGCCGGTTGCCAGAACCGGCATGTCGGGCTCCATGATGTCTTCCACCTTTTCCGGCCGCCGGGAGCGCAGCAGCCGGCTCAGCGCCACCACGCCGATCGGATGATAGCCCGGGTCAATGGCGAAGACGGCATAGAACTCGCTGGGCAGATCGTCGCAGGTTCGCATGTAGTCGATGGTCTGGCCCACGGTCCAGAACGACGGCACGGCGACAAAATCGCTTTGCATGAGCCGTCCGGCGCTGTCTTCGGGATAGTCCAGCGAACGTTCCAGGGCCTGGCGCTCTGGCTTCGGGATGCGCGCGAGGATCTCCTGCTGGTCGCTCTCATCCATGTCCTCGAGCAGATAGATCGCATCATCGGAATCGAGTTCGCGCACGGCGCGCGTCAGGGTCGCCTGGGGCAATTGATCGATCACCTCATCGCGCACCGGCTCGTCGAGTTCGGCAAGCGCCTCGACATCGATCCTGGAGCCGAGCAGGCCGAGCAGAGCGCTGCGGTCATCTTTGGCGAGAACCTCGATCAGATCGGCGAGATCGGCCTCGTGCAGGCCGGCGACGAGTCTGCGCACCGGCGCGGCCTCACCCGCTTCGATGGCCGCTGAAATCTCGTTGAGGAAGTCCTGGGACAGGGCGCCGTCGTCATCGCGGATGGAGACCGGCTGTGTTGCATCGCTCATGACCTTCTCCATGCCATCGGCGGTTCCGCCGGGTCTGGCGAAACACGATCGCTGACAGTCTACCGGTTACAGGGATTCTTGTCGCCGCAGCAATGGCGGATGCGCGATCGCGCCTGACGCGCATCTGGCGCGCATGGTTTTGCTCGGGTTCGCCGGATCCGGGGGAACGTCCGGGCCCGGCGGGCGGGCCATGCCGGCGGGTGCGTCTGCCGCCGGCTTTGCCGCGGCCGGCGGCGTTGCGGCAAGGCTACGGAAAACCTGCTACAAACTCTTCGTATTCCCGTCAAATTCGATTATGGTCGGCGGCGCGCTGGCACA
>JALURZ010000032.1 GCA_027058735.1 Hyphomicrobiales bacterium
CGGTGGCGCGCATCACCATCCACATGACGCCGCCAACTATGAAGGTCGAAGTCAGCACACCGATGCTGGCCATCAGCCCGATGGCCCATTTGCGCGCGGCCAATTCGCTGAAATCGATATGAACGGCGCCCGCAAACAGCAGCACAGACAGCATCCCGTGCATGAGCGCGGCGTAAAAATCGATCTGCCGCAGGGCGCCGGTCACCAGGGTGCGCACGCCGGCCTGCGGGACAAGAATGTCGAACACCACGATCGCGCCCGAAGCGATCAGGGCGATCACCAGCAGTCCGATGGTGTGGGGCAGGTGCAACAGGCGATGGTTGACATAGCCGAACACCGCCGAAAGACCCAGCAGAAGGGCGGCAATATCGAACAATGTCAACGCCATGGGTGCCGTCCGCGATTCACAGGGCCGCCCGGCATCCGGTGATGCGCGCGCATCCGTTTCCCCCATGTCCCCCATGCCGCCGGGCGCGTTCCCTCACCGATTGATTTGATTTCACGGAACGGCGACACTGGCGGCTGCCCATTGGTTGGCCTGAAGACGCGCAGAGACTACACGGACCCGGCGTCCAGTCAACCACGGGCGCGGGATTGACAACACGCAAGAGGCAAGCGCGATGGGCGATGATCTCACTTACTGGTCCGCAACCCGATTGGTGGCGGCATATCGCGAAAAATCCGTCTCGCCGGTCGAGGTGAGCGATGCCGTGCTGGCGCGCATCGAGGCGGCGGACCCTGGGCTCAACGCCTTTTGCCTGCTCGATCACGACGGCGCGCGGGCGGCCGCCAGGGCCTCGGAGGGGCGCTGGGCCAAAGGCGAACCCTGCGGCGCGCTGGATGGCGTGCCGGTCACCATCAAGGACATCATCCTGACCCGGGGCTGGGCGACGCTGCGCGGCTCCAGGACCATCGACCCGGATCAGGACTGGCCCGAAGACGCGCCGGTGACGGCGCGCCTGCGCGAGGCCGGCGCGGTGCTGATCGGCAAGACCACGACGCCCGAGTTCGGCTGGAAAGGGCTGAGCGACAATCCGCTGACCGGCATCACCCGCAACCCGTGGAACACGGACAAGACGCCGGGCGGCTCCAGCGGTGGCGCCGCGGCGGCCTGCGCCGCCGGCATGGGCGCGCTGCATGTGGGCACCGATGGCGGCGGCTCGATCCGCATTCCCGCCGCCATGACCGGCATTTTCGGCCTCAAACCGAGCTTCGGCCGCGTGCCCGCCTATCCCGCAAGCCCGTTCGGCACCATTGCCCATGTGGGTCCGATGACGCGCACTGTCGCCGATGCGGCCTTGATGCTGAACGTGATCTCACAACCCGACGCCCGCGACTGGCTGGCGCTCCCCCCTGAGGGGCGCGACTACACAAAAGGTCTGGACGGCGGCGTCAAGGGGCTCAGAATCGCCTACAGCCCGGCCCTTGGCTATGCCCATGTCGAGCCGCGGGTGGCGCGGATCGTTGCCGCCGCCGTGCAGAAACTGGCGGACCTGGGCGCCCATGTGGACGAAGTGGATCCCGGCTTCGCCGACCCGACCGAAGCCTTCAATACCATCTGGAAGGCCGGCGCGCTCAACGGGCTCAAGGGTCTGAGCGATGACCAGCGCGCCATGATGGACCCCGGCCTGCAGGCGGTTTACGCCGCCGGCGAGGCGCTGTCGCTCGTTGATTTTCTGGACGCCAATACCCAGCGTGCGACCCTGGCCGTTCACATGAACCGGTTTCACCGGAAATTCGATCTGCTGGCGACCCCGGCGCTCGCCGTTACCGCGTTCGATGTGGGCAGGCTCGCCCCCGATGAGTTCCCCGGAATTCCCCCCGGTGAACCCAACAAATGGGTCTACTGGACGCCGTTCACCTATCCCTTCAATCTGACCCGGCAGCCCGCTTGCAGCATCCCGTGCGGATTTGACGAGGACGGCCTGCCGGTCGGATTGCAACTGGTCGGCGCCATGTTCGCCGATGCCCTGGTGCTGCGCGCCGCGGCCGCCTGCGAGCAGGTTTTCGCAATCGACCGGCGTCCGGCGCTGAGCGCCCAGACCGAGAGTTAGAGCAATTTTTCGATCCGCCCGGCAAGGGCGGCGAGTTCGGTCGCGGGGCCTTGCGCGGCGATGAAACGGTCCGGGCGCACGAGAAGGACCTGGCCGCCCAGCGCGTCGGTGTCGATAAGGTCCTGATTGCGGAGGACAGCGTGCGGCAGTGCGCCTGTCGAAGCCGGCCCCGCCTCACCGGTCAGCACAATCTTTCGAACACCCAGCCGCGCCCAGACATCATGAGTGTCATCAACGAGCGCGTCCGCGCCGGCCTGATCGAACGCGATGAGGGCGAAGCCGGGGCCGAGCACATCATCCAGGCGCACCGCGTCTGCCGTCCACGGCTGTGCCAGCGGATGGCCCACCAGCGCGCCCGGCGCGGCGCCCGCGAGCCAGCCGCCGGCGTAACAGGCCTGTGGCTTCGCCGCCAGGTTACTTACGCCCTCCCCGCCCCCTGGCGAACCGGCGAGCGCTGCGGCAATCTCGCCCTTCCTGATCTTGGCCCCGCCCGACGGCATGACGATTTCACCCAGCCCGACCGCATAATCGATCATCTCTTCGATGGGGCGGCGCCGTTCGGTCTCGTAGGTGCGCACGATCTCCGGCGGCGCGATGCCCCTGAGCGCCAATGCCACTTTCCAGGCAATATTGAAGGCGTCGCGCAGCCCGGCATTCATGCCCTGCCCGGCAAAGGGCGGGGTAAGATGGGCCGCATCGCCCAGCAGAACCGCGCGGCCCTGCGACAACCGTTCGGCCACCCGGGCCTCGAAGGTGTAGACCACGGCGCGGGCAAAATCTTCGTCCGGGATATCCCTGAACCGCGACAAGATGCGTTTCACGTTTGCGATCCGCGCCGCGCTCTCGCGGTCTTCTCCCGGCATCACCATATATTCGTAGCGCCTGCCGCCGCCCGGTGCGGGAATGCTGACAAGGGGGCGGGCGGGATCGCAGAAGAATTTGGAGAAGCGGTCGCAATCGGGATCGTTGAGCGTATCGGCCACCACCCAGTCGCGCGAATAGGTGCGCCCTTGCATGGCAATGGCCAGCGCGCCGCGCACGGTGCTGCGCGCGCCGTCGCAGCCAAGCAGAAACCGGCAGCGGACGGTTGCCGTCCTGCCCGAGGAATCCACAAGCCGCGCCTTGATATGTCCCCCGCCTTCCTCAAGGCCCACCAGCCTGGTTTCAAAGCGCGTTTCCACGTGATCAAACCGCGCAACCCCTGCCGCCATGATGCGCTCGAGGTCGGGCTGCAGAAAGGCATTGCGCCGCGCATAGCCATGTTCGGTCACGGGAGAATCCACTTTGGCGAAGCAGGTGCCGTCCGCCGCATAGTAGCGCGCGCCATAGCCGGCGATGATATGGCCACATACCTCATCGGCCAGCGAGGCGGCCTGCAGCGCGCGCAACCCTTCATCGTCAAGCAGGATCGCCTTGGGCAGAGCGGATGTCGTCGCATTGCGCTCGACAAGCAGGCACTCGATTGCATATGTGCCCAGCAGATTGGCCGCGAGCAGGCCGGTCGGCCCCGCCCCGACAATGAGGACGGGCACCTCGCTGCGGAGCGGAGCAGTGTTTTCGTCAGCCCCGCGCGGGGGGCTCACACCTCCTCTGCCCTGGCCGCCTCGATCCTCGCACCGTCGGCGCCGATGAAGGTGCCGTCCTGATCGATGGTCGCCATATTGCAGAAGATTTCGATCCTGTGGTGGTCGGGGTCGAGCACATAGAAGCTTTCGTTTTCGCCCCAGGAGCCATCGCCGCGCGGGTCCCAGGGGCTGTGCACCACGGGGCCTCGCACGATTTCAAGCCCGAGTTCTCCGGCACGTTCGAGCATGGCCAGCCAGCCCTTCCGGCTGCCGCACTCGAACGCGACATGGTGAAAGTTCGGCAAGCCCTCCAGGTCCTGGCCCGGATCGGCCGGTTTGTCCCGGTAGGCCTTGCGCGGATTGTGCACCAGAACCAGATCGTGGTGGCGCCCGCCAAGCCGCATGAAAGTCAGGGCCACGGGGATCGCCTCGTTTTCGCCCGCCGCATGGCGCTCGGTGAGCTTCATTCCCAGAAACGCGCGGTAGAACGCGACCGAGCGCTGCAGATCGGCGACTTCCAGCGCCAGGTGCTGAAGTCGCGCGACGGGCTGGTCTGGCATGATGGTCAATCCTTCCTTGCCGGGAAACCGGACCCTATACTGA
This sequence comes from Hyphomicrobiales bacterium, assembly GCA_027058735.1. GTDB lineage: Bacteria > Pseudomonadota > Alphaproteobacteria > Rhizobiales > JALURZ01 > JALURZ01. The sequence continues at coordinate 4,223 of JALURZ010000032.1, forward strand.
ATTTCGCGGCGCGATCAAGCGGGGCTTCGTTTCGATTGGGGCGCAGCGGCGCGCGAAACCGCAATCGCGCGTTCGCGGCCCTTTTCATTTTCCCGCGAACATGGCAACACAGGCCCGGTCGGCGCGGGGCCGCGCATCCAGCGAAGGGCATCATGGGGGCTTCCATCAAGAAGGCGGTGTTTCCGGTGGCGGGTCTGGGCACGCGGTTCCTGCCCGCCACCAAGGCCATGCCCAAGGAAATGCTCACCGTCGTCGACCGGCCGGTGATCCAGTGGGTCGTTGACGAAGCGCGCGAAGCGGGCATCGAGCATTTCATTTTCGTCACCGGACGCAACAAGGGCGTGATCGAGGACCATTTCGACAAGCAATTCGAACTCGAACAGACCCTGCGCGATCGCGGCAAGCTCAGCGAACTGGCGGTGCTTGAAGCAGACCTGCCGGCCGCCGGGCAGACCAGCTTCACCCGCCAGCAGCAGCCCCTGGGTCTCGGCCATGCGGTGTGGTGCGCGCGCGAACTGGTGAGCGGCCAGCCCTTTGCGCTGCTGCTTCCCGACATGCTGGTCGAAGGGGGCGCGGGATGCCTGAAACAGATGATCGAGGCCCATGACCGCCTTGGCGGCAACATCATCGCGCTCGCCGAAGTGCCCCCTCAGGACACCGGCGCCTATGGCATTGTCGAGGTCGGTGAAGCCAGCGGCAATACGTTCGAGATAACCGGCATGGTGGAAAAGCCCGCCCCTGACGTTGCGCCGTCAAACCTGATGATCATGGGGCGCTATATCCTGCAACCGGAAATCTTCGGCCATCTGGAGACGCAGGAAAAAGGCGCGAGCGGCGAAATCCAGATCACCGACGCCATGGCGGCGTTGCACAAGGAGCAGAAATTTCACGGAATAAACTACGAAGGCCGCACCTATGATTGCGGCGACAAGATCGGCTTTCTGTCCGCCAATGTCGCGTTCGCCCTCAACCGCCCCGATTTGCGCGACGCGTTCATGCGGGCGCTGGACGAGGTGTTGAAAAGCGCGCGTTGAAGGCGCATTGCCGGGGCCGCAACCCGGGCCCGTCGCGGCCGCGGCGCGCGGTTCAGGCCCCGCCCCTGTCCAGAAACGCCTTGAGCGCGGCCTTGCATTCGCGTGTTTGCAGAAGCTCCTGAAACCGCGCCAGTTCCAGATCCACATGACGGCGGATCGCGTCTCGGTCCTGCAGCAACAATGCCTTCGTGGCGCGCAGCGCCTGAACCGGCTTGGCGGCGAGTTTGCCGGCGAGCGCCATCGCCTCGCCGCTGAGCGCGCCGGGTTCGCACAAGACATTGACGATGCCCAGATCACGGGCGCGGGCGCCATCGAAAGGCTCGCCCAGCATCAGCAGTTCGGCGGCCCGCGCATGGCCCACGAGCCGCGGCAGAAGGTAGGTCGATCCGGCCTCGGGCAACAGCCCCAGATTGACAAATGGCAGATGCAGGCGCGCGCGCGGTGTCGCCAGAACGAAATCGCAATGCAGCAGCATGGTCGTGCCAATACCGACCGCATCCCCGTCGACCGCCGCCACCAGGGGCACCTCGCAGTGGACCAGTTCGCGCAGGAAGCGGAGCACCGGCGCGTTCTGGTCATCGGGCGGCTGTTCGAGAAAATCGCGCAGGTCGTTACCCGCCGAAAAGCAGCCATCGCTCCCCTCAATCACGAGAACCCGGATATCGTCGCTGCCGCGCGCCTCGCCAAAGGCATCGGCCATGGCGGCATACATCGCCATGGTCAGCGCGTTCTTTTTCTCCGGCCGGTTCATGACGATGCGCATGATGCCCTGATCGCGGCTGATTGTGATGTTGGTGCTCATCGGGTCGCGGCTCCCTGAACCGGGTAAATGTTCATTAAAATTCGACCAATCCGCTCAACCCTTTTTCAGCGCTTTGGTCCTAGA
>JALURZ010000033.1 GCA_027058735.1 Hyphomicrobiales bacterium
GGGTAGTATCAAATAATTTTTGCAAAATTTCTGCATTAGGAGATTTTTTTCCCTCTCTTTTATTTGGAAAATCTCGTGGATGAGGCCGGACAATCAAAAACAGATCATTGCGATCCTTAACAAATTTTATTAGTTCCCTCGCCCATTCATACTGGCTTTTAAACGCGCCATGAAATTCCTTATCCATGAGGCCGATCGATTCCACCGCAAACCTTTCATCGCGGCAACACATGATCGCCAGCAGCACCTTTTGCTCCGGCAGAATTCCAAACCTTGCCCGCAAATCTTCGGGAGATTCGGATTTTGGCGCGGAATAAACAAAAACACTCTTCGCTTCAAGCAGGGCCAGAAAATGATCGGTCACATTCTCCAACATCCGTTTCGAACAGGGCATTTCCCTGTAACTGGGCCAATGTGAATTTTTACTCAAATTGAGAATGTTGAAATGTTTCGATACAGTTATGGTCTGAAGCCAGGTCGATATATTGCCGCCGGCGTGAAGGAAATAGTGCGGCACGCCTCTTTGTTCCGCCAGGGCACAGCAGATATGATTGACTGAATAGTACGAGTTATAAACCAGGACGCTGTCTGGCTTCTCGCGTTCAAATATTTTTCGGCAGGCAAAGTAGGCGTACAGCGAATTTTTCAGATCGACCTTGTACACGGCCCATTCCTCGCCGGTCATTGCCAGCGAATTTTTCTTGTGGGTGAGCAGAAATTCGTACAGCGCAAACCGGCCGACCGGGATGCCAGCCAGGATGATATCGAGGAAATTGTCGGCATCGGCTCCAGCCAGGATAGCCGCCACTTCGGCGCGGTCATCGTCGTCGATGAGGTCGGCGACGTCAAAACCATCGAAGCCGAAGTCCTTTTTGATCAGCCTTTTGTTTCTGTTGCATTTCCTGCAAATCTTCAGCTTCTTGTCCGGCGCTGAAGCAGCGTGCAGACCAAATGCGCTCATGGGAATGCAGGCATCGCTGAACTGTCCGCCACAAGATACATAGACAATCTCGTGGCCGCCTTGCTTGAGAGATTCCAGCACCAAAGCCTCGGGAAACGCGGTACCCCAAATTGCGGCATGGGGCGCAAATGCCAGAATTTTCATCTGAACTCGATCTCGACAATGAGGCGGCGCGGCTGAGCCGGACAATCGGCCGATTTTGCGGAGTTATCGTCTCTGGGCCAGTGGGCGTCAATAGGCATTGTTTGCGCTGCATGGAGGGCGGCGTCCCAAACATCCTCCGGGGCAATGGCTGGAGAAAGGCGAATCGAAAAGCAGCGAAACGTGCCGGCGTCAATTTCAGATACACAACGCCATGGCCCTGAAGGTTATCGTGCCTGTTTTTGCGCATTGCGACGGGCGCGCCGGGCCGGCCTTATGCGCTTTGAAGACCTCCTGCGGGCGTTCAGGACAGTTGCAAGATTGAAATAGTCGCGCATTTTCATGCGTGTTCAGCCAACATCGCCGTATCCCATGGCCACATTGGTTTTGTCGAATTTTTTCAACTCGTCAGGCTCGACATCGCGAAAAATCCCGTCGTCGCGCCCATTTGCAGCCTGCCGTGGCCTGACCGCCGCCAAGTTTGACCGGGTAAATCCGGTAGTCCGCGTCGAAAGAAACCGCCCAATCCCCCTGATCACGCTTTCAGGGTCTTCGGTAAGGCCCTCATATGAAACGACGTGCAATCTGTTGGCCATATTCAGCCGTTCCGTCTGCAGGCCGAACTCCGCATCGCGGCGCCAAATATAACACGCGCGGGTTGGGGCGTTCCATTTGGTCCATTTCTCCGCCACCGAATCCTCGACAAGGTGCGGCAACTTCCTGCCATCCACAATCTTGTAGGGCCAATAGCTCTCGCGCAGGCCCTCGTCCGACAGCCATTGCTTCTTGACGATTGACCGCACGACATCCCTGCCGTCTCTTTTGATGATGACGAACCGGGATTGCGAAAATCCCCGCGCCAATACCGGTATGGTGTCCAGAATGCTGGGCATTTTTACCGCCAGGCGGATTTTCCGCGCCGCAATATACTCAAGCGCGTCCGCGCGATTCCTGATGTCATGCCAGCGCGACAGCAACTCCTCCCAACTGATCGAATGCAGCACCAGACTGTCATCGCCCGGACGCAGATTTGCGCGGATACCCGAAACTGACGGACACAGCAGATCTTCGTGAAAATAGGCGCGCAACAAAGCAATCGCGCTGGCGCATGGCAATGCGCCCATCGAGATCATCCCGGCCATGACATAGAGGGTTGGCGGCTCGAAATGATAGTCAATGCCCTCAAGAGTACTGATCAGTTTGCCGAGAATGCTTGTTCCCGATCTTGGCGCGCCGGTAATGAAAATCGTGTTCTTCGTGTTCTCCACCTGGCATTCTGCTAGCTCTGCATTCATATCGGCATCATCGCTGATTTTTCAAAAGGTTGAATTGTCCTGACGCACGAACCCGCGTCCGATCGGCTTGCCCTGACCTGGCCGGTGTCTATCAAACTTGTCCTTGCGCGTTCAAGCCCGTTGCCGCCGGCCTCGCCCGCCGACCCCGGGAAAAACGGCAAGTGTCTTGTCGGACAACCCCGTTGCCGATTGCCCGCGCGCCGGATTTGCCGGCGGGAGGATTGGAGTTTGAGGCCGCAATGATATTGAATGGCGCCGCAACCTCGCGCTGGCCCAACCATGCGCTTTCATCAGACAGCGGACAGGCAAGACCGAAAAAATGTTGCATCGGGACGCCAGATGAAACATTCATGCCCGACAGACAGATGCCGACCGTCACACGCCGCAGAGACGGGAAGCCTCGTGCCCGTCGGCCGATTGCCAGATTTCGCGCGAGCGATGCGCACGTCCCGGCCAGGCGATTGTTCCGGCGCATGGCGGCAAGGAACTCGATGATGAACCTGCGCAAGTTTCGACGCAAGGCCAGAGATTTTCTCGGTATTGAACGACGCTATTTCGGCTCGGAAGAGCTCGACAGAAAACTCAAGAAATGGATCAATTTTGACAACGGCATATTTGTCGAAGCCGGCGCCAATAACGGCATTTTGTGCAGCAACACATACCACTTCGAACGGTTTTGCAATTGGACGGGACTGCTTGTCGAGCCGATACCCGAAAAAGCCGAGCAATGTCGGCGCAGCCGTCCCGGTTCAATAGTGGAAAATTGTGCGCTCGGCGCTCCCGATCAGAACGGAAGCAAGATCACCCTGACCTATTGCGATCTGATGACCGTCGCCCATGGCGGGATGATGGACGGTTCCGAAATGGAGCGCCATATTGCCCTTGGAAGTGAAATCCAGAAACTGCAACCCTACAATTTCACGGTCCCCTGCACCACTTTGTCGGCGCTGCTCGACAAACATCGCATGCCGGATGTGGACCTGCTGTCGCTCGATGTGGAGGGCTATGAACTGCCGGTACTGCACGGGCTCGACCTGACGCGCCACCGCCCGAAATTCATCCTCGTGGAAGCGCGAGACGAAGGCCCGATCCGGTCATATCTCGCGCCGCACTATGTGCCCCTGGCGAAACTTGGCTATTATGACATTCTGTTCGGGGGCCGGGATATCGACACCTGACGCCGCGCGCCCGGCATCCGGCAACGCAAGTTTGCACCCTGGGCCAAAAACCGTCCGAGAACGTGGGACGTCCGTCAAGACCCGACACAGCGACACAAGAAAAATGAGCATTATTAAAGTCAACACATCAATTGAGGAGTACAGATATCGGGCGAGATCGAGCGATCTGAACGAATTATCGGGGCGCACCAATCAACACGAAGTTACCTTGTTCGTAAACAAGGAAATTGTAAAGCGCATGGCCCTTTGCAAAGTGGAGGTTGTCGTAGATATAGGGTGTGGAGATGGAACATTTCTGAATTTGGCCTCTGAGTTTGATGTTTCATCTATAGGCATTCTCCCCACGGAAGAAGAAGTGAGACGGGTTCAAGACCGGTTTTCTGAATCACAAGCCAATATAGAAATAAAACGGGGACTGGCGCACAAGACTGGATTGCCCGGCGGGTTTGCGGACAAGATCGTTTGCAATGGAGTTTTATTACTCCTGAAAGAAGAGGAAATCGTTCTCGCACTGGAAGAAATCGTACGAATTTCAAAAAATGGCGCTTTGGTTTATATTGGAGAATTGCCATTTGTTGATGAGATGGTGGGACGAAACTATGGAAATTCCATAGTGAAATGGCTGTTTTGGGTGTTGAGAAACGAGGGTATCAGATCGTTCGGAAACAGGGCAATGCAATCCGCAAAAGGCGTGTTTTCAAAGGAGCCTTTTATAATCAAGGCAAAAGATCAGTACTTTTGTCCGATTGACCGCTTCATATCGAAGGCTGAACGTCTGAACCTGAATCTGGTAGCCAATTTCCCACACATGACGATCACTCCGGGCGGCAAATTGATGAATTCAGAAAGTCGGCAGAATTATATTTTTACCGTTTCGCGCTAGCCGCCCAACCGGGCCTGCGGCTGGCCCGACCCCGGCGCCACTGCGTTCTGGCTTGCCGGAAAATTTCTGTATCCATTTCGCGGCGTTTTGTATTGTTGTAGAATGACAGTATCTGCGCATCCCTGTTTGAGGGGGGTATTGTGTTACGGGAAATCGCAATTGTCCTTGCGACTCTACCAAAGACCTACAGACAATGGCACCGGCTGTTTGCCGGACGGCGCCCTTACCTGGAGACGGATGAAACGCCGTCATCGGCATACCATGCGATGATAGACCTCTATTGCCGGACCGGCGGGCGCTCAAACGATCTTTTGCACCGCTTCATTCGCAAGAAACACCCGCCCGTTGAATTTGCCAAGGAACTAAGCGCTTTCGGCGCCGTTTCCGATGGGCATATCTCTGCAATTACCGCGAAAATCAATCGGGATGGATATTGCATATCGCCTTTTGTTGTGCCGGACAAAATCGTTTCAATGGTGATGGATTTCGCGACATCAACACCGGCACGGCTGACAGCCCCACCGCACGAAAAATCGAGTTATTCGGTATATAGCGCCGAAAATCCACTGTCGCCAGGCTATGTATTCGATCACCAGGACATCGTGCTCAATCAGGGTGTCCAGGAGCTTTTGGGCGATCCGTTTTTGCTCCGCGTCGCCGGCGCCTATCTCGGTTGCGCTCCGGTTTTTGATGCATTGGCATTGAGTTGGAGTGCACTGGCGAAGAGTGATGATTGTTTGAGTTCCGCACTGGCGCAACAGTTTCACTTCGATATGGATCGCATAAAATGGCTGAAGATTCTGATCTACCTGACAGATGTGGACAAGGACAGCGGACCGCATTGCTATGTTTCGGGAACGCACAAGGCGGGCAGCCAGCCAAAAGCGCTTCTGGAGCGTGGCTATCAAAGGATCTCCGATGCCGATATTGTGGCGCATTACGGCAAACAGCGAATTGTCGAACTGACAGGCAGACGCGGCACCGTAATCTTTGTGGACACGCGCGGCTACCACAAAGGCAAGCCGCCGATCAGCGATCACCGGCTGCTGTTGATCTTCAGTTTTTCCAGCAGCCTGTTTGGCGGCGCCTTGCAGTCCCTGACGATACCCGAAGATTGCTGCGAGACCTTGAAACGGGCGATGCGCGCATCGCCGCGCACATTCAGATATTACGCAAGATGAGCCGGGTCTGAATTCGCACGGCCGGACGAACAGGCCAATCGGTCGAGTGTCCGAAGGGCGGCTCCGCTCAGCCGCGCGGTTTCGTGATTTCGAAATGAACCATGCTGCTGGTGGTTTCCGGCATGTCGGCATCCTGCCGGAAGTAGACTTTCTTCACCGCCTTGCCGTATGGCCTCAAGAGATCGTCGGCATTCTGGACATGGGTCTGACGTGGGTCCACAAAACGTTTCTTGTCGCCAGGCACGCTGTAGTCGGCACTGATGGCAATGATGGCGCGATCGCGCGCGCAACGCAAAACCTCCCCGCTCAGCGCCTTCCAGTCGGCGCTGTAGGAATAGACCCACCCAAGGACGATGACATCGAAGAAATCGTCCTCGAAGGGCATGTCGTGCATGTCGCCGACCTCTATCATCGGCGAATAGCTGAACAGATCCAGGCCGTAGACATTTTCGGGCCTGAACCCCAGGCCCATCAATGTGAACAGTTCATACTCACCGCGCGGCCCCACCGACAACGCGCGGGCTTCCTTGCGCCGGCGCCTGATCTGCTCGATGCCGATCAGGGGATAGACGATCCATTCGGGCCGCGACATGGCCACCGAACGGGCCAGCGCGTCGCGGTTGTGTTTCAGCGTGCCCTCAACGGAGCCGCTGACGTCGGAGGCCACCGACCTGATACCGAATTTTCTTGTCAGACCGTCAAATCGCGCAAGGGTAATCATGGCGCGCGTCTTGTGGGAACTGAGCAACAGGGCGGGCTTGCGCTTGAGCCGGCCGATCGCGGCGCTGATGGCGAAGGGGCTTGTGTAGGCCAGCGGGTCGGCGCGCAGCCGGCTGTCGCCTCCACGCGTCCAGCCGGCCGCCAAACGCAGCCTGTTTGCCGCCTGCCGCGCGCCTTCGCTCACAAATACCGGCAAAACCGAAATGAGACGCTTGAGCGGTGAAGCCATTTTCGTCCTGCCATTGCCTTCTCGCGCGCCGCCGGCGACCCGCCGCAACCGGTTTCAATATCACCTGGGCAGCCGGTTTGACTACAGGTTTCTCCCGCTCCGCCATGCCTGAGCGCGGGTGATAGAATTTGCAACTTGTCTGGACAACGGGCATAACCTGTGACCATTTTCCGGCAAGCCGGAAAATGGTGGAGCAGGGAATATTTTTGCCACAACGCTGAAAATCTTCTTCGGATCGCAGACCAGGCGGCAGATTCCGATCCTGCTGGCGATGCTGCTGGCGAGCATCGTGGAGGGCCTCGGGCTGGCCACCGTCCTGCCCGTACTTGCCCTGAGCATGGGCCAGAGCGCCCAGGAACAGCCGGAATTCGCGCGCCAGATGCTGGCGTTTCTGGATTCCTACGGCCTGCCAACAGACTTCCAGAGCCTGCTGTTTTTTCTGATTTTCGCATTGATCATGCGTGAAGTGATCAACTTTTTGACCATGAGCTTTGTCGGCTACACGATCGCCGATCTTTCCAACAAATACCGCTGGCGGCTGATCCGGGCATTCATGAACGCCAAGTGGTCCTACTTTACCAACGAGCCCCTTGGCCAGCTCGTTCACGCGGTGAGCTCGTTCTCCAATGCCGCCGCCAACACGTTCCTGCAGGTCGCGCAGCTTTACGCGCTCATTATCCGCACCAGCATTTATGCAGTGGTGATCGTCGTGGTGTCCGGCAAGCTGGCATTCGCCGCGCTTATCGCCGGCGGCATCATATTCTGGATGCTGCAGTTCCTCGTGAAAAAGGCGAAGAAAACCGGCTACAAACAGGGCCTGACCGACCAGAAGCTGAGCGCCTATTTCACCGATATTTTCGGCAGCATGAAACCGCTGAAGGCGATGGAGCGCCACGCCCACCTGCATGTGGTTTTCAACGCGACGATCCGCAGGCTGAAACGCCTTTTGCGCCGGGTCGTCATCACCCGCGAAGCTTTGAAAACATTTCAGGCGATCTCGGAGAACCTGTTGCTGGGGCTGGGCCTTTACTTCGCGGTGGTCTACTGGAAGGTGTCGATCCTGGAACTGGGGGTGATCGGCGGCCTGGTCATGCACATCCTGCGCAGTATCGGCAGGCTGCAGCGCAACCTCCAGAACATCGCCATCGGCGAAGTGGGCCACTGGCGCATCCGCGAAATCATAAAAAATGCCGAAGATCATCGCGAGATCAACAATGGCACGGCGCCGCCGACCCTGAACGACGCCATCACCCTGAAAGATGTCGATTTCGCCTATGGCTCCAACACGGTCTTTTCCGGCGTCAATGCCCGCCTTCCCGCCGAACAGCTCACTGTCATATTCGGGCCGTCGGGTGCCGGCAAAAGCACGCTCACCGACCTGATTATCGGGCTGTACATGCCCGATTCCGGCTCTATTCTCGTTGATGGCGTGCCGTTGCAGGAAATCGACCTGCGCCTGTGGCGCCGGCAGATCGGATATGTTCCCCAGGAACTGATCCTGCATAACGGCTCCGTCAAGATGAACATCACCCTGGGCGATCCTGACTTGAACGACGAGGATGTGTGGGAGGCGTTGCGGATCGCGGATGCCGACCAGTTCATTCGCGAACTCGATGACGGCATCGAAACGGAAATCGGCGAGCGCGGGCTGAAGCTCTCGGGCGGCCAGCGGCAGAGAATTTCACTTGCCCGCGCCCTGGTGCACAGACCCAAACTGATTATCCTGGATGAGGTGACAAGCGCGCTGGACCCCGAGACGGAAGAAAAAATCTGCCACCAGATTCACAACCTGGCTCAGGATATCACCGTCATCTCCATCACCCATCGCCCGGCGTGGCTCGATACGGCCGACGTCATTCTTGAGGTCGCGAACGGCAAGGTCACCAGAAAAAGGCGGTCCAAGAAAATTCAACGCAAAGCGGCCGCCCGCGTCGCTTCCTAGCCCCTTTCTTGTTTATACGGAATCATTTGACCGGATTTCCGCGTTTGCTGGCAAGGCATGTTCCCCGCCATGGTCTGCCTGACCATAAGGGGGGCATAACGAAGTCCAGAAAGCGCGGAAATCCGGTCAAATGATTCCGTATAAACAAGAAAGGGGCTAGAGCGTGTCGCTTTAGAGCGTGCCCGAAAATGGTTCAAAAAGGCAGTTTCATCCGATACTGAAATTGCTGCCAGATCCGGCCAAACGTCTTTTTCTTCCTGGCCGGCAACGACGCATCGCCCTCCGCTTTCCCGCGATTGCGGGTTTTTTCCTCCAGCGCCAGGCGGTAGTCCATCATCGCCTCAACCGCCTGATCGCATTCGGCGATGTCGGCGGGAAACGCCGTTGGCAGCTCGCGCGACACGTCCACGTCAAATCCCACCGGCGTGTCGCAATGCACGCCGGAGCCGTCAAGGCCGGTATTGCGCACCAGGGCGCGGGCCGGATGCAGCGCCAGACCGCGGCGCAGAAAGGCGCTGGCATACCAGCGCACCGCCCAGGAATCGCGCCCCTCGCGCCAGTGGGCGTGCAGGGCCTTGTCGAATTTGATGGTGTCGTTGATGTTGAACTCGCGCGCCCTGCCGGCGCGCCAGATCTCAAGCAGCGAGCGGCGCGAATCCGGTTCGAAATGCCGCCAGGCGCGCTTCCAGGTGGCCCAGCCCCAGCACGACATTTCGCGGTAGAAGAACAACTCCGGCAATTCGTGGCCGGTGGGAAACATATAGCCGGAAATATGCATCACCCGCTCCTCATCCACGTAGCGGTCAAGGGCGATGTTGAAATATGTCAGCGCCACCGGCGATAATTCGAGATCGTCTTCCAGCACAATGACCCGCCCATAGTCGCCCGTCAGCCTGGTGATGCCGGCGGTGAGCGATCCCGCCAGGCCCGCATTCCGGTCGCGCTCGTGAAATACGGCGTCCGGCGGCGCCAGTTCGCGGGCCGCCGCCCGGGTGGCGCGCACCGCCGGCGCCTGGTCCGCCGTCCTTGGACCATCGCAAAAGACATGCAGCGGGCTTGAGAAAAATTCCGGACAGTCCCGCAGGCTGGCAAAAAGCCTGCGCGCATGATCGGGGCGATTGTAAAGAAAAACCGCAATGGGTGCGTGGGCGGACATGGACGGCAATCCCCATTGTCGCGATTCGCAGAAAGCCCGCTTGGGCAAGGCGATACGAGGCCCGTATAAAGACCCATTTGCGCCGGCGATGCAATTGCTATGGCTGGGCGGCGTGCGCTTTGATATGCAAGGGCGCGCGCTTGCGCCGGGGGAGAACACGAAGATCGGGGCGCCGGTTTGGGACTGTTGAAGAAAATCACGAAGAAACGCTTTCACCGGCGCTACGGCTGGCATGGCGACTATGCCAACTGGCGCACGGCGCAGGCCGCGGCGGGGGGCTATGACGATGCGCTGATTCTGCAGCGGGTCCGGGCGGCCGCGCTGGCGGTCACGCGCGGCGAGGCCGTTTTCGAGCGCGATTCGGTGCTCTTTCACGAGCCGCGCCACAACTGGCCGCTTCTGGCCGCATTGTTGTGGGTCGCAGCCCGGGACGGCGGTAAACTGAGCGTCGTCGATTTCGGCGGCTCCCTGGGCAGCACCTGGTATCAGAACAGGCCCATGCTGGGGGCCCTCACCACACGCTGGACGATCGTCGAACAGCCACATTATGTGGCCGCGGGCCGGGCGGACTTCGAGGACGACATTCTCAGATTCGCCGACACCATAGAGGAGGCGGTGAAGAGCGCCGGCACGCGGCTGTTTCTCGCCTCCAGCGTGTTGCAGTATCTTGAAGATCCCGCCGCCGTCCTTGCCGCCGTCCGGACCCACCGCTTCGCCACCGTCCTGATCGACCGGACCGCCGTCACAAAGCGCCCGGCAAGCCGGATAACCGTTCAAAGGGTGCCGGAAAAAATTTACCCGGCAAGCTACCCGGCACGGTTCCTGTCCCATGACGACCTCATCGGCCGGCTGGAAGACGACTATGAAACCGTTGCGCAGTGGCAGGCCATGTTCGACCGCACCCAGTTGCAGGACTGCGGTTTTGAGGGCTATCTCCTGAGGCGGCGCTCCCGCACGTCCGGGTCTGCCTGATTGTGAAACGGGATGCCTATTTGTAGGCGCTCACCAGCCCGTCCCACCCCTTGCCGAACGGCACCTCGCCGTCCGAACACATGAAATACAGGTTGTGACGGCCGCGATGCTTCGTTTCAAAGACGACCACCGTCTTGAAATGGGGCTTGAGAATGTCGAGCAGGTCGCGCTTGCCCTTGAATTCGTATTCGTGGTGATGGAGATGCTTTTTTCCGTCATCGCGCTCGACAATGGTGAACCCCGCGCAGATGCCGTCGGCGACCAGAACGCGTTTGATGTTCTTGAGTATCGCATCGATTTCCTCAACGGTGAAATGCTCGATCGCCGCATCCCAGATCACATTGTCGAACGGGCCGCGTGGCATGTCGCTGCGAATGTCAGCAAGTTCGAACCTGATTTTCGGATGCGCGTTATGCTTTCGCGCATGGGCGATCGCGGTGGGATCGAAATCAACCGAGGTGATGGATGCGGCCTGTTCGGCATAGAAGTGGCGGGCATTGAAACCATCGCCGCAGCACAGTTCCAGCAGTCTGCCCTGCGGCGTCAGCGAGATGCGCCCGAACACGCCGCGCTCGATCCAGTGGGAGACGCCCTTCTTTCCCCATTGCCAGTACTGGTCGAGAAAATGGTCGAACCACTCCGGCGGCGTGTCGTTCTTCCATTCCAGCCTGTACTGGAGCTTGTGAAAATATCGTGCGGCTTTGCGGATAAAGGAGTTCACCGCCTTGACCACAGCGATGGTCAGCTTTTTCATGCCCGTGATGTCCTTCGGTGTTGTTGGAATCCGACGCCGGCGCGCGTTGGCGTTTGCTCATTCTTCGAGCAGTTGCCGCAGGTAGCGGCCATAGCCGCTGCTGTCCAGCGGGGCGGCGAGTTTTTCCAGCGCCGCAGCGTCGATATAGCCCATCCGCCAGCCGATCTCTTCCGGACAGGCGATCAGGACCACCTGGCGGCGCTCGATCGTGCGAATGAATTCGGCCGCATCCAGCAGCGTGTCGTGGGTTCCCGTGTCGAGCCAGGCAAACCCGCGGCCAAGCATCTCAAGCCTCAGTTCGCCGCGCTCCAGATAAACCATGTTGAGGGCCGTGATTTCAAGCTCGCCGCGCGCAGAAGGTTTCAGCCCGCGCGCGTATTCGCTCGCCCTGCCATCATAAAAATAAAGACCGGTCACAGCCACATTGGATTTCGGATTTTGCGGCTTTTCCTCAAGCGAGACGACCAGTCCCTCGTCGTTGAACCCGACGACGCCATAGTCCTGCGGATTGCCCACCCGGTAGCCGAAAATCCTGGCGCCGGCCTGTTCGAGCGCGGCCGCCTGCAGCATTTTCATGGCGCCGTCGCCGTAAAATATATTGTCACCCAGAATGAGGCAGGACGGCTCGCCGTTCAGATAGGCCTCCGCCACGATAAAGGCGTCCGCCAGACCGCGCGGGGCGTCCTGTTCGGCGTAGACGATGGTCAATCCCAGGTGCGATCCATCCCCAAGCAGGTCGCGGTAGTCGCGGTTTTGCTGCGGCGTCGTTATGATGAGGATATCGCGGATGCCCGCCAGCATCAGGGTCGACAGCGGATAGTAGATCATCGGCTTGTCATAGACCGGCAGCATCTGCTTGCTGGTTCTTGTGGTCAGCGGATAGAGCCGCGTTCCCGAACCACCGGCGAGAATGATACCCTTGCGATTCATGTGCGCCGTCATGTCGGTTTCTTGAGATTGCGCGCACCCGGCGCCAACAAGCTGACGCCTTGGCTACAGGCATCGCTGCCCAAAAGCAACGATGACGTCTCCCTTCAGCGCGGCGGGCAGAAATTTTTTCATCTTGATCCTGCCCGCCCGCGCGAGGGCGCCGCGCGTGCAGGCATCCGGCGCGACCCGCCGCAACCGCTCCTCGTTGCGCCGCAGCGCGCGCACATAGGGTTTGTAGATATGGCTGCGGACCAGCCCTGTGTGGGGCGCCTGATATTCGACGAGCCGCGGATAATAGAGCAATCCGAACATCTGGCCGAGTCCGTGGAAGTGATAGAATATCAGGGGCCTGCCATCGGCGAGAACCGGCGAGCCCACAGCCCCCGCGGGCGCGGCCGACAACCGCGACCCGGCGATGTTCCATGGTGCCATGTTGATGCCGGTGTGATCGATCACACGAACATTCGCGAACCGCTCGGGCCAGCTGTCGAGATAGCCCTGATCGGCATAGAGCCCCTCGCCCATGACCGTGTCGCCGCACCATTCCAGGCATTTCGCACGCCACCAGTCGAGACACGCCAGCGCCTCCTTGTCGCGGCGGAAGCCGACCCAGCCGACATTGTAGATGCCGTGTTTGGCGAGCTTCTCCAGGCGCGGGGGAAACCGGTGCGGCGTGATCGCGACTGACGATCCGCCCATCTCGGCCAGCGCCAGGGAGGGATCGTCGAAAAAATACGTATCGCCATCCACATAGGTGATGATGTCGATATCGCGATAATTGTCCAGCAGCCAGCGCGGCCAGACCGGCGACAGGGTGAAATAATATTCGACCGTCTTGCGCCCCGGCTTGACCGCGCGAAGCTCCGGCAGTTCCGCTTCAAGGGAACGCAGGTCGATTACATTGATATCGGCAAGGGCCAGTGCCTTGAGAATCTCGTGGCACCGCGGGGTCAGCGCCAGAACATGCAGCGTGAAATCGGACGAGTGCCCGCGCAGCGAATCGTAGAGCGTCAGGCCGCGCGAAAGATAGTTGTGATCGAAATAGGTACAGAAATGCAGCATCACGGATCGCCCTGGCAGAATCGCACGAGCAGATCGGCCACATAGTCCACATCCTCTTCCGCCAGCCACGGGTGGAGCGGCAGGGAGAGCACCTCGCCCGCCGCGCGTTCGGTGTGCGCAAGCCCCCCGGCGCCATGGAGCGGACCGTCGGCATAGGCGGGCTGCCTGTGAACCGGCACCGGATAGTGGATCAGGCAATTGACGCCGTGTTTGGCCAATTCCGCCTTGAGCCGGTCGCGGCCGGCGGAGCGGATCACATATTGGTGGTAAACGTGGGTATGGCCGGGCACGGGCACCGGCGCGGCCAGCCCCTTGCCGGCAAGCCCGCGCAGCGCCGCGTCATAGCGCCGCGCAAGGGCGATACGGGTCCGGTTCTCGCCGCTCAGCCGCCCCAGCCGCACCGACAGCAGCGCCGCCTGCAATTCATCGAGCCTGCTGTTGCGCCCCCGCCGCCCGCTCACATAGCGTTCCCGCCAGCCATATTCGCGCAACTGGCGCATGCGCCCGCAAAGCCCGGGCGTTCGCGACAAGACCGCGCCGCCATCGCCGAAGGCGCCCAGGTTCTTTGTCGGATAGAAACTGAACGTCGCCGCATCGCCAAACTGGCCGACACACCTGCCGCCAATCTTCGCGCCATGGGCCTGGGCGCAATCCTCGATGATCCTCAACCCGTGCGCGCGCGCGATTTCGCTGATCTTCGCCATGTCGGCGGGCTGTCCGTACAGATGCACGGGCAGGACCGCGCGCGGCGTCAGGCCTTTCGCATCATCGCGCCGCGACCACCCTTCCAGGGTTTCAGCCAGCCGTGCCGGCGACATGGTGAAGGTGCGCGGATCGATATCGACAAAAACCGGCGTGGCCCCGCTCATTTCGATGGCCGCGATGGTCGCCACCGCCGTGTGGGACACGCTCAACACCGCATCGCCCGCGCCGATGCCCAGCGCCTCCAGCGCGATGACTATGGCGTCCGTGCCGTTGGCCACGCCGACCGCCTCGCCGCCACCGCACCAGTCCGCGAAGGCGGCTTCAAATTGCTCCACGCGGGGGCCAAGAATGTACCAGCCGCCTTCCAGAACGGCGTGCGCGGCCTGTGACAATTCATCGGCCTGGGCGGCCCATGCGGCTTTGAGATCGATGGATTTGACGGTGCGGGTCATGGGCTTTTGGGTGATGCGCAACAGGGCGGCTCAGGACAGATAGTCTTGAAGGCGGGGGGCAAACCAATCAAGGCTCGATTTCAGGCCCTCGCCCAGGGGCGTCGCCGGCCGCCAGCCCAGTTCGCGCGCTATGAGCGATGTATCGGAGAAGAAATCCCCGATGTCGATCCTGCGGCGTTCTTCGGGCATTTCGAGAACCTCAAAGGCGCCACCGCCATTCGCCGCCACCAGCAGGTCCGCGACCTCGCCCAGCGAATAGGGCCGCTCGCCGCCGAGGTTGTAAGTCCGCCCGATCGCGGCGCGCGAGGCGGCGGCGGCAAGAAAAGCCTGCGCGCAGTCCTCCACATAGGTGAAATCGCGCAACACATCCTTGCCCCAGACCTCAAACCCGCGGCCTTCGAGAACGCGCCTGATCCAGATACCGACAAAGGTCTGATTCGCGTCCTTGATCCGCATGCCGGGACCATAGGTGTTGGTCAGACGCAGCACCGTTGCGCCAAGCCCCCATTTCCTTGCGAAAACGCGGACATAGTGTTCAGCGGCGATATTGTGAACCGCATTGATGTCCGGCGGGTTTACCGGGTGGGTCTCGTCAACGGGAAGGCGTTCGGGCCTGCCATAGATCTGGCGGGTGCTGGCGAGCACCAGTCTGGCGCCCGGCGCGTGTTCGCGGCAGGCTTCAAGAAGCCTCAAAAACCCCGTCTGGTTGTCGCGAAGATCGCGATGGGGATCGCGCATGGAGCCCATGTGGCTGGTCTGGCCGGCGAGATGGAACACACAGTCGCAGTGCGCCAGAACCGACGGCCAGCTTGCCAGGCCGGCATAGTCTTCGGGCAGGAATTCAAAGCGGCCCTCCAGCCCCTCCAGGTTGAGCGGATGTCCGCCCATGTCGCGATACATCGCATCGATCACGCAAACCTCGGCGCCGGCGGCGACGAGGCGGCGCACGATGGCCGATCCGATCAGCCCAAATCCGCCCGTCACCAGCACGCGCTTCCGGGCGAATGGGCTATCGGTGGCGTGCATGGGAGAAAATCCGGGGAATGACACAACAACCCGCGGGCCGCGATGCGCCTTGCGGGCCGGCAATGTCAGCGCCGCTGTCTCAATCTGACATAGCACAGCCAAGTATAAGACGCGGCATCCGCATTGAACAGGGCGAGCGCGGCATCTTTCAGTTCACGGTAAAGAGGCGGCTTGGTCGGATATCGCTCATCGCTCCAACAATCCCCCCACCGGGTCCTGTCCGGCTTGAAAACCGGGGGAAACTCGTAATAGGTATCGATGTTCTTCCGCAGGAAATAGGCATCATGCGCATTGGCGGCGACCGCGTCGGGCCTGAAGTCCGCAGGCGGCGGAGGCTTGAACCATCTGCGCCTTTTGCGGCGCGGTTCAGGCACACGCAAACCCGCACCCGCAAAGGCCTTCTTCAGGCTGTAGCAGTTGCCCTGAGCGGCGGGATAATTGTCTTCGAAGATGACATGGCGGAAGCCGAACCACGAACAAAACACCAGGCGCTCGAACGCATTTTGATGATCGTCGATGAACACGACGGTTTTCTCCCGGTCCAGACCGCTCCAGTCGAGGCGGGTGAAGTCCTCGGAAAAATACTCCGCATTTTTCGAACGGTATTCGATGCGCTCGAGAACCGGATCGATCGAATAAATCCGCGCGCGCGGCACCGCCTGCTCTATGAGCCAGGTCGACTGGCCCTTCCAGACACCGCTTTCGATGACCGATTCCGGCCGCAGACGCTTCAGCAGGAACCAGACATAGAAATTGTGCGGCGACAGCATGCCCCCGGCATTGTTGGCCAGCGGCCGGTTCTTGTAGACGTCCAGAAACGGCTTCAATTGCTTTTTCAGATCGGCATTGGTCCACTCGACCTTGCCGATGTCGGTATTCGCCATGTGCGCCACCGCCTGCCATTTGCTCCGGGCGCATGATCTAACCCAGCCAACGTGTGGATGAAAGCGGGAAATGGCGCGGCGCCAAGCGCCTGAACTTCAGCACCTTAACACGATGATGACCATCTGCGCATTTAGCACTTTCGTTTTGCCGGCGGTTTAGGTATTGTTCCCGCGATTCCATTGAGGGCGATTTGCCGCAGAACAATTGAGTGGTCTGGGAGTTCGGTTTCGGTTAATACACAGCTTCTGATCGGATCTTGAGCGGATGAAAATCGGGCCTTGAGCGGATGAAAAATGTGCAAACAAGTCCG
>JALURZ010000034.1 GCA_027058735.1 Hyphomicrobiales bacterium
ATTCACCGCTGCGCACGCGCACGCGCACGCGCACGCGAAAGCTGTAGCGCGCTTCTCACAGATGGACAATATTGACCTGACACTGGGGCCGTTTGCCCCAGGCTTGCGCAACGGCGCGCACGACCGCCCGGCGCACCGATTCGGCCAGTTCCGCATCATCGCCCCCGCGCCGTCGCGCCACCTTCTCCAAAACATCGTCTATGGCATCCAGGATCATCGTTCCCATCGGATCCCCCCCGGCGCCCACAGGCGGCAGGCCGAATTGCGCGATCTGCGGATGTTCGGACAATCCACGATCCTCATCAAGAACAAGGGTGATCGCCAGCGCGCCGGAAAAACTCAGCCGCCGCCGCTGCCTGGCCGGCCCGTCGCCGGCGGGCAGCAGCAGCCGGCCATCCATATGAAGGCGGCCGCTGGCCACCTCGTCCACCGGGCCGGCGGGGTCGGGCGCAAGCTGGATCATTTCGCCATTGCGCGCCATCACCGCCTGGCCCACCCCGCAATCCAGCGCGAAACGGGCATGGGCCAGAAGATGGCGCATCTCGCCGTGCATCGGAACAACGATCTGCGGTTTCAGCCACCGGTAAAGCTGTTGCAAATCGCCGCGCTGGGGATGGCCGGTGGCGTGAACCAATCGATCGGAGGCCGTGACAATGGAAACCCCCAGAGCCGCCAGGTTGTTCTGTACTTCGGCGACGTCTTTTTCATTGCCGGGAATGGTGCGCGAGGAAAAAATCACCAGATCGCCGTCCTCCAGAACAATATTGCCATGGGACGAGGAGGCGATGCGCGACAGGGCGGCACGCGGCTCGCCCTGCGAGCCGGTGCACAGGCCCAACACCTTGTCGCGCGGAATATGCGCGAAATCCTGTTCCGGCAGAACCTCCGGAAAATCCGCGATCAGCCCGGTTTCGCGCGCTGCCGCCACGACACGGTGCATGGACCGGCCCACCAGACACACATGCCGCTCTGTGCGGCGCGCGGCACGGGCGACAGACAGCAGCCGCCCGAAGTTGGACGCAAAGGTGGTGACCGCCACGCGGCCGGTGGCATGGCGGATCACTTCGTACAGCCCCTCTTCCACATCGCTCTCGCATGGCGATGTGCCCTCGCGCATCGCATTGGTCGAGTCGCAGATCAGGGCGCGGCAGCCCTCCTTGCCGAACGCCCGCAGAGCGGGCTCGTCCAGATCAGGCGGAATGACCGGCCGGCGATCGATCCGCCAGTCGCCGCTGTGCAACACGTTGCCAAGCGCCGTGCGGATGGCCAGCGCATAGGTCTCGGGGATCGAATGGGTCATGGCGATCAGCGAGATGTCGAACGGCCCGAGGGACAGACTGCCGCCCGGCGTCACGTGTTTTACCGGCACTTCGCCCGCCAGGCCCGTTTCCTCCAGTTTGCCCTGAAGCAGCTGCGCGCAAAACGGTGTGGCATAGACGGGCGCACGCAGCCGCGGCCACAGATGCGCCACCGCGCCATAATGGTCTTCATGCGCATGTGTCAGAACGATGGCCAGAAGGCTGGCGCGTCGTTGCTCGATGAAGGTGATATCGGGAAGAATGATGTCGATGCCGGGGTCGCGGAAATCGGCGAAGGTGACGCCGCAATCGACCATGATCCACTTGCGGTCCTGCTCGCGGCCATAGCCGTACAGATACAGGTTCATGCCGATTTCGCCCGCCCCGCCGAGCGGGAGATAGACAAGCTGATGGCCGCCGCCGGGCTTGGGCTTGCGCGGCCTCTTCGCGCTGCCGCGGCTCATGAGCCAGGCGCCGGGCAGATGGCCTGAGCGCGCAACGGCTCAGCGGCAGGGCCGGACAAAAAGGTCGCCTGCATAGATACACTCGATACTGCCATCATCACGCTTCAGTTGCAGGGCGCCGTCTTCGCCCAGGCCGGCGAAAATCCCGCGCCGTTCACACTGTCCGTCCCGCACCGCCACCGGCGCGCCCAACCCCGCCGCCCGCGACAGCCAGGCCTTGCGAATTGCGGCGAACCCGTGCGCAGCATCCCATTTTTGCTGCCAGAATGCGAACCTTTCAGCCAGAATTTCCAGCGCCGCGGGCGGTGTCAACCGGCGGCCGTGGCGGGCGAGATCAGTGCTGCGGGCGCGCGCCTCTTGCGGGTGGGAGGCCAGGTTAAGCCCAAATCCAACGATCACCACGTTTTCGCCGCGCGCCGGATGCTGATGGGCCTCGATCAAGATGCCGGCCACCTTTGCCCCGTCCAGCAACAGATCGTTGGGCCATTTGAGCGCCAGCGCATCAGACGCGATCGGTCCCGGTGCGCAGGCGACATCGTAGACCGCCAGCCCTGCCACGAACGCCAGTTGCGTCAGTGCGGCCGGCGATCCTTGGGTTTGCAGCGCATGAGAGGCAAACAGGTTTCCCGGCTGCGAAATCCATTCACGCCCGCCGCGCCCGCGCCCGGCGGACTGGCGCGCCGCCATCACCCAGAACGGGCAGCCCTCCCCCGCCTGCCAGCGGCGCAGGGCTTCCGCGTTGGTCGAGCCGGTCTCCTCCAGCACAATGGCGCGCACGCCATGGGGCATTCGCGGTGCGCCAGGCCCGGCCACCGGACACCTAGAACAAGGCGGCGGCGGCTGTGCCGGCGGCGGCCACGAACGGGCCCGGATAGGCAAAAAAGCCGACGACAAACACAGCGGTGACGCCCAACACCAATTTCAGTTCGCGCGCCATCGGTTCGAATTCGGCGCCCGCCTCATCGAAATACATGATCTTGATGATGCGCAGATAATAATAGCACCCCACAACGCTGGCCAGCACGCCAAGCACCGCGAGCGGATAAAGCCCCGCCTCGATCGCGGCCAGAAACACATAGAACTTGGCGAAGAAACCGGCCAGCGGCGGTATCCCCGCCAGCGAGAACATCAAGATGGCCATGGTCAGCGCCATCATCGGCCGGCTCCGCCCCAGCCCGGCCAGATCGGTGATATCCTCCACCATCCCGTCGCGCCGGCGCATGGAGACAATGCAGGCGAAGGTGCCGATGGTCATGGCCAGATAGATCATCAGATAGACGATGACGCCGCGCACCCCGCCAACGGTTCCCGCCGCCAGCCCGACCAGCGCAAAGCCCATATGGCCGATGGAGGAATAGGCCATCAGCCGCTTGATATTGGTCTGGCCGATGGCGGCAAAGGCGCCAAGCCCCATGGAGGCGATGGCGACGAAAACAACGATCTGCTGCCATTGCTCGCTCATGCCGGGAAAGGCGCCATACATCACGCGCACGAACATGGCCATGGCCGCAATCTTGGGGGCGGACGCGAAAAACGCCGTGACCGGCGTCGGCGCGCCCTCATAAACATCCGGCGTCCACATGTGAAAAGGAACCGCTGAAACCTTGAAGGCGAGACCGGCCAGCAGAAACACGATCCCGAACAAGACGCCAAGCTGCATGCCCTGCCCCTCGAGCGCACGGGCGATCGTTTCGAAATTGGTCGAGCCGGTAAAACCATAGATCAGCGAACAGCCATAGAGCAGCATGCCGCTGGACAGCGCGCCGAGAACGAAATACTTGAGCCCCGCCTCCGATGCCCGGGTCGAATTGCGGTCGATGGCCGCCACCACGTAAAGCGCAAGACTTTGCAGTTCGAGCCCCATATAAAGCGAGATGAGGTCGTTCGCCGAAATCATCATCATCATGCCAAGGGCGGCCAGCACCAGAAGCACGCTGTATTCGAACCGCACGATCTTCTCGATCTGCATGAACCGCACGGACAGCACCAGCGCGCCCACGGTGCCCGCAAGGGCGAGGATTTTGAGCAGCCGGGCGAAATCATCGACAATGAAAGCGCCGGAAAAGGCCGTCACGTTGCCCGTCGTTCCGGTGAGCACGGCGAGGCCGGCAATCGCAAGAAGCACCGCCGCCCCCCAGTTCACCGTGGACACGACATTGCCCGGGCGGAACGCGCCCAGCAGTAAAAGGCCCATGGCGCCCGCCGCCAGCAGCACTTCCGGCAGCGCGGTGAGAATATCGGTATT
The DNA here is from genome assembly GCA_027058735.1 of Hyphomicrobiales bacterium. Lineage (GTDB taxonomy): Bacteria > Pseudomonadota > Alphaproteobacteria > Rhizobiales > JALURZ01 > JALURZ01. Next base: position 4,008 of record JALURZ010000034.1, read on the forward strand.
GATCGTGCCCGGACCCATCAAAGCCTCCTACCGCGCCGCCAGAATTGTCGCGTTTTCGACCGACGCGACGGCTGATTTGTAATTGGCCAGAAGGTTATCGACGGACACGGCGGTAACGTCGAGAATGGGTCCTGGATAAACGCCGAACAGAATGACCAGCGCAACCAGCGGCAGCAGCACCACCATTTCGTTGACCGACATGTCCTTGATCGATTTCAGGCCTTCTTTTTCCAGCGGCCCGAAGATCACGCGCCGGTACAGCCACAAGGCGTAGCCGGCACTCAGAATGACGCCGATGGTCGCCAGAAGGGCCGCCCATGTATTCGCGCCGAAGGCCCCCACCAGCGCCAGGAATTCGCCGATAAAGCCGCTCGTGCCCGGCAGGCCCACATTGGCCAGCGTGAACACCATGAACACAAACGCATAGACCGGCATCCGGTGCACCAGGCCCCCATAGGCCGCGATTTCGCGGGTGTGCATGCGGTCATAGACCACGCCCACGCACAAGAACAGCGCGGCCGAAACCAGCCCGTGCGAGAGCATCTGGAAAATGCCGCCCTGCACTCCTTGCGCCGATAGGGTGAACAAGCCCAGCGTCACGAATCCCATATGCGCCACGGAGGAATAGGCGATCAGCTTTTTCATGTCATCCTGCATGAGCGCCACGAGAGAGGTGTAGATTATGGCGATCACCGACAGGGCAAAGACAAAGGGGATGAACATCTCGGTCGCCAGCGGGAACATCGGCAGCGAAAACCGCAAAAACCCGTAGCCGCCCAGCTTCAGCAGGATGGCCGCGAGCACCACCGAGCCCGATGTCGGCGCCTCCACATGGGCATCCGGCAGCCAGGTGTGAACCGGCCACATCGGCACCTTGACGGCGAACGAGGCGAAAAACGCCAGCCACAGCCAGGTCTGCATGCCGGCCGGGAAATCATGGGCCAGCAGCGTTGGGATATCGGTTGTCCCGGCCTGGCCATACATGGCCATGATCGCCAGCAGCATGAGGAGCGAGCCCAGCAGCGTGAACAGGAAAAACTTGAAACTGGCATAGACCCGGCGCTTGCCGCCCCAGATGCCGATAATCAGGAACATCGGGATCAGGCCGCCTTCGAAAAACAGGTAGAACAACACCAGGTCGAGTGCGCTGAACACCCCGATCATAAGGGTTTCAAGCACCAGAAACGCGATCATGAACTCCTTGACTCGGGTGGTGATGGAGTACCAGCTGGCGATGATGCAGCCGGGCAGAAGGAAGGTCGTGAGAATGACAAACAGCATCGAAATGCCGTCCACGCCCATTTTGTAATTTATGGCGCCGCCGAGCCATGATGCCTGTTCGACAAACTGAAACTCGGCTGTTGTGTTGTCGAACGACCACCAGATCGCCAGCGACAGAATGAAAGTGATGCCGGGGGTCCACAGCGCCACCCAGCGCGCATTGCGAATGGAGATTTCATCATCGCCGCGAATGGCGAAAATGAACAGCGCCCCGACAAGGGGCAGAAACGTGACGACCGACAGAATTGGCATCCCGTTCACAGGCCGGCCCCCCGGAACAGGTAGTATGTGACGAGCGCCGCGACGCCGATGAGCATGGCGAAGGCGTAGTGATAGAGATATCCGGTCTGCAGCCTGACGGCCCGCGACGCCACGTCCTGCACGAGCGAGGCGATGCCGTCCGGCCCGAACCCGTCAATCAGCCAGCCATCGCCCTTCTTCCACAAGAACCGGCCGATCCATTTTGCCGACCGCACGAAGATGAGATCGTAGAGCTCATCGAAATACCACTTGTTAAGCAGGAACCTGTAGGCCAGCACATGGCGTTCGGCGAGCCGCACCGGCATGTGCGGGCTGCGGATGTAGAAGACATAGGCGATGGCCAGACCGGCGAGCATCACGACGCTGGCCACCCAGGGCACCCACCAGGGTAGCCCATGCATATCCTCCAGAATCCGGTTGTCCGTACCCGCAAACACGGCCCCGTTCCAGAATGCGCCCTGGCCCTCGCCAATGAAAACCCCCGCAAAGACCATGCCGGAAAACAGCGAACCGGCGGCCAGCAGGACCAGGGGCACGAACATCGACATCGGCGGTTCATGAACATGGCTCATGACTTCGCTCGAAGCGCGCGGACGTCCGAAAAAGGTCATGAACATGAGCCGCCAGGAGTAAAACGAGGTCATCAGCGCGGCCAGCACCAGCAGCGCGAACGCGTAGCCCGCGGCCACGTTCTGGGAGGCATAGGCGGCCTCGATGACGGCATCCTTGGAATAGTAGCCCGCCGTCAGCGGCACGCCGGTAAGCGCGATGGTGCCGATCCCCATCAGGATCATGGTGCGCGGCAGCTTGCGGGCAAGCCCGCCCATCTTGCGCATGTCCTGCTCATCGCACAGCGCATGGATCACCGCGCCGGAGCCCAGAAACAGCAGCGCCTTGAAAAACGCATGAGTGAAGAGATGGAAGATGGCGATCTGATAGGCGCCGACACCGGCTGCCACGAACATGTAGCCAAGCTGCGAACAGGTCGAATAGGCGATCACCCGCTTGATATCGTTCTGCACAAGCGCGACGCTGGCGGCGAAAAACGCCGTGCTCGCCCCGACTATGATGACGACCACAAGCGCCACCGGCGCGTATTCGAACAGGGGCGACATGCGCACCACCAGAAACACACCCGCCGTGACCATGGTCGCGGCATGGATGAGGGCGGAAACCGGGGTTGGGCCTTCCATGGCGTCAGGCAGCCATGTGTGCAGCAGGAACTGCGCGGACTTGCCCATCGCGCCCATGAACAGGAGCAGGCAGATGAGGGTCAGGATATCGACCTGATAGCCGAGGAATTCGAACGTTTTTCCGGCCTGATCGGCGGCACCCGCAAAGACGGTGTCGAATTCGACGGACCCGAACACCATGAAGATCGCGAAAATACCCAGCGCAAAGCCGAAATCGCCCACCCGGTTGACGATAAACGCCTTGATGGCGGCCGCGTTGGCGGCGGGGCGCGTGTACCAGAAGCCGATCAGCAGATAAGACGCCAGCCCCACGCCTTCCCAGCCGAAATACATCTGCACGAAATTGTCGGCCGTCACCAGCATCAGCATGGCGAAGGTGAACAGCGACAGATAGGCGAAGAACCGCGGCTGATGCGGGTCGTGCTCCATATAGCCGATGGAATAGACATGCACCAGCGAGGACACCGACGTCACCACCACCAGCATGACGACGCTCAGCGTGTCGATGCGAAACGCCCAGTCGACCACAAGCGTGCCCGACGTCAGCCAGCGCATCACCTCGACGCGCTCCGATACATCGCCGGCCAGAACGAAGAAAAACGCGATCCAGGAGAGCCCGGCGCTGAGGATCAGCAGCCCCGATGTAACATAGGCCGCATTGCGCGCCCCCAGCATGCGCCCGAACAGCCCGGCGGCAAGAAAACCGAGCAGGGGCAGAAAGACGATCGCCGAATACATGTCAGCCCCTCATCATGTTGACGTCCTCAACCGCGATGGAGCCGCGGTTGCGGAAATAAACGACGAGAATGGCAAGGCCGATCGCGGCTTCGCCGGCGGCGACCGTCAACACCAGAAGCGCAAAGACCTGCCCCGTGAGATCGCCCAGATAAGCGGAAAACGCCACCAGGTTGATATTCACCGCCAGCAGGATCAGTTCGATCGACATCAAGATGATGATGACGTTCTTGCGGTTGAGGAATATGCCGAAAATGCCCAGCGAAAACAGGATCGCGGCAACGACCAGATAATGCCCCAGCCCGATGGTCATGCGCCCTGCTCCCCTGCGTGTGCCCGATGCGCCATCTAGATGCCCTGCCCCGGCTTGACGTTACGATTTTCAACCGCGGTTGCCGGATCGCGCGCGACCTGCTTGCCGATGGACTGGCGTTTGACATGCGGTTTGTGATGCAGCGTCAGCACGATCGCGCCGATCATCGCGACCAGGAGGACCATCCCGGCGGCCTGAAACACATAAATGTAATCGGTGTAAAGAACGCGGCCCAGCGCCTCGGTATTGGACAGCCCGTCGGTGGGTGCGGGCGAGGCCAGAACCGAACCGGCGCCCGGCGACACCGCCCAGCCGCCAAGAACCAGGATCAGTTCGATCAGCAGCACGATGCCGATGGCCGCCCCGACCGGCAGATATTGCAGCATCCCCTCGCGCATTTCGGCGATGTCGATGTCCAGCATCATGACAACAAACAAGAACAGCACGGCGACCGCGCCGACATAGACAATGACCAGGATCATGGCCACGAATTCCGCGCCCAGAAGAACGAACAGGGCGGCCGCGTTGAAAAACGCCAAAATCAGATACAGCACCGAATGCACCGGATTTCTGGCCGATATGACCATGAAACCCGCCGCCAGCAGCACGGCGGAAAACAGGTAGAAAAACAGCGCGGCCAGCGTCATCTCGGTTTTGTCTTTCCCTCTTGTCCGTCCGCCTAGCGGTACGGTGCGTCCAGCTTCATGGCGGCCGCTATTTCGCGCTCCCAGCGGTCGCCGTTGGTCAGCAGGCGGTCCTTGTCATACAGCAGTTCTTCGCGCGTTTGCGTCGCATATTCGAAATTCGGCCCCTCCACGATGGCATCGACCGGGCAGGCCTCCTGACAGAACCCGCAATAGATGCATTTCGTCATGTCGATGTCATAGCGCGTTGTGCGCCGGGTGCCGTCGTTGCGCCGCGGCCCGGCCTCGATCGTGATGGCCTGGGCCGGGCAGACGGCCTCGCACAGCTTGCAGGCAATGCAGCGCTCCTCGCCGCTGGGATATCGCCGCAGCGCATGTTCGCCGCGAAAGCGCGGGCTCAAGGCGCCCTTTTCGAAGGGATAGTTGATGGTCGCCTTGGGCGCGAAGAAATACCGCATCGACAATACGAAGGCCTGAATAAATTCCTTCAGAAACAAGGATTTGGCCGCCAAAGTGAGATTCATCGCAAAGCTCTCCTCATCCCCCCCCGAAGCCGGACGCCAGTTTCGAGCCGAACCCGTAACCGATCAGCGGAAAAACGATCAGACTCACAACCATCACCAGATTCATGACCGTTTCGGGGTGAATGCTGCTCTCCCCGTCTCGCTGCGCGCGCCGGTAACGCTCCACAATACGCCCATAGGCAACCTTTTTGATCACCACATAGTCGATCGCCCCGATCACCAGCATGACCAGCGCGCCAAGCAGTCCATATGTGTCCAGTGCGAACATCGCTCCCTCACGGCGCCAGATCGAAGGCGGTCAGCACGCCGGCGGTCGCCGCCACCCAGAACAGCGAAATGGGCAGGAACACCTTCCACCCCAGGCGCATAAGCTGGTCATAGCGATAGCGCGGAACGAACGCTTTCACGATCGAGATCATGAAGAACACGAACACGACCTTGCTGAGAAACCAGAAAATGCCCGGAACCCAGGTGAACGGCGCGAAATCGAACGGCGGCAGCCAGCCGCCCAGAAACAGGATCGTGGCCAGCGCGCACATCATCACGATCGCGGCATATTCGCCCAGCATGAACAGAAGATAAGGCGTGGAGGAATATTCCACCATGTATCCCGCCACCAGTTCGGATTCGGCTTCCGGCAGGTCGAATGGCGGCCGGTTGGTCTCTGCCAGCGCGGAGATGAAAAAGATCACGAACATCGGAAACATGGGCAGGAAATACCAGTTCAAAAATCCCCAGTCGCCCTTCTGGGCATTGACGATATCGGTGAGGTTGAGCGAGCCGGCCAGCAGCAGCACGGTGACGATGACAAACCCGATGGACACTTCGTAAGACACCATCTGGGCGGCCGAGCGCAGCGCCCCGAGAAATGCGTATTTCGAGTTCGACGCCCACCCCCCCATGATGACGCCGTAGACCCCCAGCGAGGAAATCGCGAAAATATACAAGATGCCGACATTGATGTCGGCCACGACCCAGCCCTCGGCGACCGGCAGCACGGCCCAGGCCGACAGCGCCAGCACGCAGGTCACCAGCGGAGCCAGCATAAATACCGCCTTGTTGGCGCCGGCGGGGATGACCACCTCCTTGAACACGAATTTCAGCAGATCCGCGAACGACTGCATGAGCCCCCACGGGCCCACGACATTGGGGCCGCGCCGCAACTGCACGGCAGCCCAGATCTTGCGGTCGGCATAGAGCAGGAACGCAATCACGATCAGCAGCGCCACGAGAAGCCCCAGCGACTGCCCCGTCATGATCAGCAGCGGAACGCCATATGTCCAGAAGATGTCAGCCATCCGTTCCGGTTCCCTTCGCTTCGCCGCGATGGAGCTTGCTCAGTTCGGCCATGATGCGCGATGCGCGCGCGATGGGATTGGTCAGGAAGAAATCCTCGACAGGGGGGGCAAACGGCGCCGCGCCGGGTTTTCCTGAACCGTTCGCCAGTTTCACAAGCCCAGCCGGATCGCCCGGCTCGATCACGTCGATCCGCGCCAGATGCGGATGCGCCCCGTAAAGCGCGCCGCGCAGCTCTTCCAGCGTGTTGTAGGGCAGCGTGCAGCCAAGATGCTGCGACAAGGCGCGCAGGATGGCCCAGTCTTCGCGGGCATCGCCCGGCGGGAATACGGCCCGGCGCGCCAGTTGCACCCGGCCTTCCATATTGACATAGGTGCCGCTTTTTTCGGTGAAGCAGGCACCGGGCAAAATCACGTCGGCCGCATGCGCGCCCCTGTCTCCATGGCTGCCCTGATAGACGACGAAGGCGCCATCGAGCAGGCGGGTGTCGATTTCGTCGGCGCCCAGCAGATAGACGAACCCGATATCGCCCGACCGGGCGCCCTCCAAAATGCCCGCCGTGTCGCAGCCGCCCTTGTGCGGCAGAAACCCGATATCGAGGGCGCCGACCCGCGAAGCGGCCCGATGCAGGACATTGAACCCGTTCCAGTCCGCGCCTTTGGCCAGCGCCCCGCAATCAACGGCAATGCGCGCGGCAAGCGCGAGCACCGCGCCGGCGTCCTTTCGCGTCAGCGCTCCCGACCCCACGATGATCATCGCGCGTTCAGCGCGCGCCAGCACGCTGCTGAACTTGTGCGAACCGGCGGCCAGTTCCTTGAGGGTCTGCGGACCGGCCCCCAGATGGCGCACATCATAGGTCAGATCGGCAGGCTCGCCCACCAGCCCGACCGGCAACTGCTTTGCCAGCCAGGTTTTGCGGATGCGGGCATTGAGAACAGCGGCCTCGAGCCGCGGGTTGGCGCCAACGAGCAGGATGGCATCGGCATCCTCGATGCCGGCAATCGTGGAATTGAACAGATAGCCGGCGCGCCCCGCCCTGTCATCGAGCGCCAGGCCCGGCTCACGGCAATCCATGTTGTTGACACCCAGGCGCTGCATCAGGTCCTTCAGCGCGAAGATTTCCTCCCCCCCCGCCAGGTCGCCGCACAGGGCGGCCATCCGCGCAGGGCCTACTGATTTGACCGCGGCCGCGATACTGGCGAAGGCCTCATCCCAGCTTGCCGCCTCCAGCCTGCCGCCGCGGCGCACATAGGGCTGGTCGAGGCGCTGAACTTTCAATCCGTCCCAGATGAAGCGCGCCTTGTCGGAGATCCATTCCTCGTTCACATCGTCGTGGATGCGCGGCATGATGCGCATGATGTCGCGGCCCCGCGAATCGACGCGGATGTTGCAGCCGAGTGCGTCCATCACGTCGATCGTTTCGGTTTTGCGCAGTTCCCACGAGCGCGACGTGAACGCGAAGGGCTTCGAAGTCAGCGCGCCGACCGGACACAGATCAATGACATTGCCCGAAAGCTCCGATGTCATGGCGCGTTCCAGATAGGTGGTGATTTCCATATCCTCCCCGCGCCCGATCGCGCCGAGGTCCTCGACACCGGCCACCTCGCTGGCAAAACGCACGCAGCGCGTGCAGTGGATGCACCGGGTCATCGTGGTCTTGACCAGTGGGCCGAGATATTTCTCCTCCACCGCACGCTTGTTTTCCGCATAGCGGCTGGTATCGACCCCGTAGGCCATGGCCTGGTCCTGCAGGTCGCATTCCCCGCCCTGGTCGCAGATCGGGCAGTCGAGCGGATGGTTGATGAGCAGGAATTCCATCACCCCTTCGCGCGCCGCCTTGACGAGGGGCGAATCCGTGCGGATTTGCGGCGGCGTGCCGTCGGGATTGGGGCGCAGGTCATTGACGCTGAGGGCGCAGGAGGCCTGGGGCTTCGGCGCGCCCACCCATTCGACCAGGCACATGCGGCAGTTGCCGGCGATCGACAGGCGCTCGTGAAAACAGAACCGCGGAATCTCCGCCCCGCTCATCTCACAGGCCTGCAGCAGCGTGATGCCGTCGGGAGCATCGATTTCCTGGCCGTCTATGATCAGTTTCGCCATGGCCCCTACTCCGCCGCCTCGACCCGCCTCGCGCCATCCCCGGCGGCCTTTGCGGCATATTGGTCGATGCGCTCCTCGATAACGGGACGAAAATGACGGATCAGCCCCTGCACCGGCCAGGCCGCCGCATCGCCGAGCGCGCAGATGGTATGGCCCTCGACCTGTCTGGTCACCTGCAGCAGCATGTCGATTTCGCGCTTTTCCGCGCGGCCTTCGGCCATCCGGCTGATCACGCGCCACATCCAGCCGGTTCCCTCGCGGCATGGCGTGCATTGTCCGCAGCTTTCATGCTTGTAGAAATAAGACAACCGCGCGATGGCGCGGATGATGTCCGTTGACTTGTCCATGACGATGACCGCCGCCGTGCCGAGACCGGATTTTTGCTCCTTAAGACTGTCGAAGTCCATCAACAGGTCCTTGCAGGCCGCCGCCGGCAGGCAGGGAACCGACGAGCCGCCGGGGATGACGGCGAGCAGGTTGTTCCAGCCGCCGCGCACACCACCGGCATGTTTGTCGATCAGTTCGCGAAACGGGATGCCCATTTCCTCTTCCACATTGCAGGGCTTGTTCACGTGGCCGGAAATGCTGAACAGCTTGGTGCCGGTGTTGTTGGGCCGCCCGAGGCTTGAAAACCAGACCGCGCCGCGGCGCAGGATTGCCCCGGTCACTGCGATGCTTTCCACGTTGTTGACGGTGGTGGGCGCGCCATAAAGGCCCACATTGGCCGGGAACGGCGGCTTCATGCGCGGCATTCCCTTCTTGCCCTCAAGACTTTCAAGCAGGGCCGTTTCCTCGCCGCAAATATAGGCGCCCGCGCCATGATGCACGAACAGGTCGAATGTCCAGCCCGAGCCACAGGCATTCTTGCCGATCAGCCCCGCGTCATAGGCTTCATCGATTGCGGCCTGCAGGCGTTCACGCTCGTGAATGAACTCGCCGCGAATATAGATGTAGCAGGCATGCGCCCGCATGGCGTAGGAGGCAAGCAGGCAGCCCTCGATGAGCAGGTGCGGATCATGGCGCATGATCTCACGGTCCTTGCAGGTGCCCGGCTCCGATTCATCGGCATTGACCACCAGATAGTTGGGCCGGCCATCGCTTTTCTTCGGCATGAACGACCATTTGAGGCCCGTTGGAAACCCGGCCCCGCCGCGCCCGCGCAGGCCCGAGGCCTTGACCTCGTCAACGATCCAGTCATGCCCCCTGGCCATCAGCCCTTTGGTGCCATCCCACGCGCCACGGCGTTTCGCGCCGCGCAGACGCCAGTCATGCAGACCATAGAGATTGGTGAAAATGCGATCCCTGTCCGACAGCACCGCCCTACCCCCTGCCCGCCAGTTTCCTGGCCTGGGCGATCCATTTTTCCCGCTCGATACGCCCCTTGAATCGCAAATGCCCGTCCACCCATGCAACATTGCCTTTCGACCATGCGGCTATCTGGTGGAAATGGAACACGCCCAAATCGTTCAAGATGCCCTCCAGCTTCGGGCCGATGCCCTTGATGCGCTTGAGATCATCGCCGGCACCTGAACGCGGCGATTTGAGAAACTTCGGCTTCGCTGCTTTGGCGGCGGATTTCGCGGACCGCTTCGTCTTCGGCGTGAAACCGGCCGCATTGTAGAGTTTGGGGTCCAGCAACGTCGTCGGGCCATTGGAGGGGGCCGATCCCTCGCGCCCGGTCTGGGACCCGGTCTTGATCTGTTTGCCGGCGCGAAGATCACCCAGAAGTTTCGTGAAAATACGGGCGTCGAGGTCTTCGTAATAGTCGTCGTTGATCTGCACCATGGGCGCATTGCAACAGGCGCCAAGGCACTCAACCTCCGCCCACGAAAACAGCCCGTCTTCACTCACGGTGCGCTCAGGGCCGATCAGCGTCCTGCAAACCGCCTTCAGATCGTCCGCCCCGCGCAGCCAGCACGGGGTCGTGCCGCACAGTTGAACGAAGTGGCGGCCCACGGGCTGAAGATTGAACATGGAATAGAAGGTGGCGATTTCCATCACGCGGATCACGGGCATGTCGAGAAACTTCGCGACATACTCGATCGCCGGGCGCGGCAGCCAGTTGTCATTCTGCTTTTGCGCCTGCCACAGCAGGGGAACCACCGCGCTGGCCTTGCGCGTTTTGGGGTATTTCTTGAGCTGCCTGCGCGCCCAGGACAGGTTGCCGGCGGAAAACCGGAAATTCGCGGGCTGTTCGGCGGCAAGGCGGCGCACACTCATCGGTCGACCTCGCCGAACACGATATCGAGCGACCCGAGAACCGCCGAGACATCGGCGAGCATATGTCCCCGGCACAGAAAATCCATGGCCTGGAGATGGGCAAATCCCGGCGCGCGGATCTTGCACCGGTAGGGCTTGTTGGAGCCGTCGGACACCAGATAAACGCCGAACTCGCCCTTGGGCGCTTCGACGGCGGCATATACCTCCCCGGCCGGCACATGATAGCCCTCGGTATAGAGCTTGAAATGGTGGATCAGCGCTTCCATGGAGCGCTTCATCTCCGGGCGCTTGGGCGGCACAACCTTGTTGTTGGCCGCCGACACCGGGCCCGGCTTCATCTTTTCGATGCACTGCTTCATGATTTTCACCGACTGGCGCATCTCTTCCATGCGAATCAGATAGCGGTCGTAGCAGTCACCGTTCTTGCCGACGGGGATTTCGAATTCAAGATCGGAATAACATTCATAGGGCTGGGCGCGGCGCAGATCCCACGGCGCGCCTGATCCGCGCACCATGACGCCGGAAAACCCCCAGGCAAGAGCGTCATCGAGCGAAATCGCGGCGATATCCACATTGCGCTGCTTGAAAATGCGGTTGTGGGTCAACAGGCCTTCGATATCGTCGACCACCTTGAGGAACGGGTCGCAAAAATCGAGAATGTCGCCCAGCAGCGCTTCGGGCAGATCCTGATGCACGCCGCCGGGGCGAATATAGGCGGCATGCATCCGGCTGCCGCTGGCGCGCTCGTAAAACACCATCAGCTTTTCGCGTTCTTCGAATCCCCACAGCGGCGGGGTGAGCGCGCCCACATCCAGAGCCTGCGTGGTGACGTTGAGCAGATGGCTCAACAACCGGCCGATCTCCGAATAAAGAACCCGGATCAACTGCCCGCGGATCGGCACCTCAAGCCCCAGCAGACGTTCGACCGCCAGGGCAAACGCGTGCTCCTGGTTCATCGGCGCGACATAGTCGAGCCGGTCGAAATACGGAACGGCCTGCAGATAGGTCTTGTGCTCGATCAGTTTCTCGGTGCCGCGATGCAGCAGTCCGATATGCGGATCGACCCGCTCGACCACCTCGCCATCCAGCTCCAGCACCAGCCGCAAAACGCCATGGGCGGCGGGGTGCTGCGGCCCGAAGTTGATGGTGAAATTGCGATTTTCCGCCTGCGCCATCGGTCCGCCGCCTACTCCTCGCCGCCCGCCGCGTCACCGGCTTTCTCATCACCCGGCAAGACCGCGGCCGCCCCCTCCCAGGGGCTCATGAAATCGAAGGAGCGGTATTCCTGGACCAGTTTGACCGGCTCATAGACCACCCGTTTCAATTCGTCGTCATAGCGCACTTCGACATAGCCGGTAAGGGGAAAATCCTTGCGCAACGGATGACCTTCGAACCCGTAGTCGCTCAGCAGGCGGCGCAGATCGGGATGGCCGTCGAACAGGATGCCGAAAAAATCGAACGCCTCGCGCTCAAACCAGTCGGCGGCGGGAAAAATCGCGCAGGCGCTGGGCACCGGCGTTGTCTCGTCGGTCCGGCACTTGACCCGGATACGCTGGTTGCGCGTCGGACTCAGCAGGTGATAGACGACATCAAACCGCTTGGTGCGCTCGGGGAAATCCACGCCGCACAGATCGATCAGAACCGAAAACTGGCATCCGGGATCGTTGCGCAGGAATTTCAGCACCTTGAGAATCTGGGACCCGACCACATCGACGGTCAGCTCGCCATTGGCGTTGCGCAGCTCGATCACCTCATCGCCGAGATGCTCGGCAATATAGCCGCCCAGATCCGCCAGCCCATCGTCGATTGCTTGTTGTCGTGCCATCCGGTCCGGCTCAAAGTGGAAAAATACTAGCGCTCGATCGTGCCAGTGCGACGAATTTTCCGTTGCAGTTGCAAAATGCCATAGACCAGCGCCTCGGCGGTCGGTGGACAGCCGGGCACATAAATGTCAACCGGCACAATCCGGTCACAGCCGCGCACGACCGAGTAGGAATAGTGATAATAGCCGCCGCCATTGGCGCAGCTGCCCATGGAGATCACATAGCGCGGTTCGGGCATCTGGTCGTAAACCTTGCGCAGCGCCGGCGCCATCTTGTTGGTGAGTGTGCCCGCCACGATCATGACATCAGAC
>JALURZ010000035.1 GCA_027058735.1 Hyphomicrobiales bacterium
AAAGACAGTCCAGCCAGCGGCCGCGCCCGTCAGGATCAAACATCGTCTTGATCCGGAAAACCCGCCCCGGCGCGCTCAGTCGCATGGCCGGCGTCACGTCGCTGCGATACCGCAGCCGGATGCGGTGACTGACGCGGCTCACCCGCTGTTCGGCGCTGATCGCCTCCGCGCCGCCCGCGGGCATGATCGCGCCCCACACCGTGGCCAGCGCCGACCAGGCGATGGTTGCGCCGCCGCCGCCATCGGCAGTGCGGACAGGCTGCTCGATCGTCAGCCGTGCGCGCAGCGCGCCGATCGCCATCACAAGCGCACCTGACGATAGGGCTGGACCAGCGCGGCCACGGACTGGGGCACGGGAACGCTGCTCGATCCGAACACCACCAGTTCGCGGTGCTCAAACCAGTGCGCCACCGCCAGCAGAATGGCCTGACGCAATGGCTGCGGCACGTCTGCCGGCGCCGGCCCGTAGCCGGCCGTCACGCGAATATCGATGCCGTTGGCACTGCGGCCCGGATGCGGCCAACTCCCCGATCCGCGCAGAACAAGGCGCGGCGGCAAGGTATCGAGGCTGGCGAAATACAACGCCGGATCGATCAGGGTCGCGGTGTCCGCGTCATCAAAGACGGTCACGCTGTCTATGGACTGCAATGGCGCGACGAACAGCTCGACAAACCGGGCATCGGGCCAGTCGTCAAAGACAAGCGACCAGGTCTGCGTCATGAATACGCGCCGCGTCTCGACCTCGAGATGCAGCCGCGCGGTCGTGATGAGACTGGCGATCAGCAGATCCTCGTCGGTATTGTCAACGCGCAGATGCGCCTTGGCTTCATCCAGCGACACCGGCTCTGCGGCCGGTCCGGTGATCAGAACTGCCGTCATGGCGTCCTCAAAGGTTGGGGGTGGGTTTCATGTAACCGCAATTGGCGCGGGCACGCCCGCCGGTGGCCGTGCCCGCGCCGAGCCAGGGGCCGCGCTGCTAGGCGAGGCCGAATTTCAGCAGCTTGATGGCTTCGAAATTCTGCACGCCGCCGCCGACCCGCTTGGTGGTGTAGAACAGCACGTATGGTTTGGATGTGAACGGATCGCGCAATACGCGCACGCCGACCCGGTCGACGATCAGATAGCCGCGGCGGAAATCGCCGATGCCGATGGAATAGCTGTCGGTGGCGATGTCGGGCATGTCTTCGGCCTCGGCAATCGGGAAGTTCATCAGTGTGGGCGCGGCCCCCGCTTCATGGCCGGGCGCCCAGATATAGTTGCCGTCGGCATCCTTGATCTTGCGGATTTCGGCCTGCGCCGAGCGGTTCATGATCCAGTGGGCATTGGCCCGATGTCCCGATTTCAGCGAGTAGATCAGATCGATCAGATGATCGCTCGGATCGCTCGCCGCGAAACCGCCAGCGACCCCGGTCGCCACGTATCCGATATTGCCCCAGCTCCAGGAGGCGTTGTCGACCTTGGGGTAGTCCAGGAAACCTTTGGGCTTGTTGACCCCGTCGCCGGCCACGAACGCCGCACTTTCCTGTTCCGCGAACGCGATCTGCACTTCTTCGGCGATCCACTGGTCGATATTGACAACGCTGTCATCCAGCAGCGTGCTGGAGGCGGCCGGCATGGCATAGAGTTCCATGGTGGGAAACTGAAGTTCCGCCAGGGTCGGTGCGTTGGTCTCGGGCCGCGCGGCGGTTTCCGCCACCCAGCCCGTGGCCGCGCCGGTTACGGCAAAGGGCTTCTTGTAGATATTGGCCCCGACCTGGCGCACCGCGGCGATCTGGCGGATTGGCGAGATATCCGCGAGCGCACGCGAGATTTCCGCCTCGGTATGTTCAGGCACCAGATACCCGCCATCTGGATCGGACTGGACCGACAGGGCCTTGGCCTCCCATTGCAGCAGCCCGTCGGCGACGCCCTTGCGCACATAGGCCTCCCAGGCCGCCTTGTGCTCGCGGGCACTGGCGCTGAGGCCTGCCGCCTCCCCGCCCAGTTGCGGGCGGCGGGCGGCAAGCGTCAGTTCGTCGATCGCCGCCTTTTGCTGGTCGAGCGCCTCATTGATCCGCTGCATTTTCTCCGTGGTCACCACATCGGCGCCGAGCCGTGTTTCGAGCTGCGAAAGGCGCTCCTCGTTGGCATCCTTGAAGGCCTCGAAAGACCGCAGGAAGCCGTCAAAGGCCTGCTCGATCTCGAATCCGGCGCAAGCCTGGTCGGCAATCTTGGTTTCGAAGTCAAATCTTGAAGTATCTTCGCTCATCATTTCCTCTCAGTGGGTGGGGGACATCAAATCGGCCGCAGCAGCCAGGCGGCCGGCTAGCGGGTAGGCGAACAGGGTGTCCGGCGGCGCGGCCGCCTTGAGGGCATTGACCCGCGCCTCGGGCAACAGGGGAAAAGTCACAAGCGAGATTTCCCACAGATCGATCTTTTCAAGCAGGCGGGTTCCGCTGCGTGGGTCGCGGCGCCCGCGAATGGTCTTGAAACCGATCGAAAGTCCATCGATGGCGCCAGCGCGCATCAGCGCGAACAGTTCACGCGCCCGCATGACATCCGCCACGATCCGGCCACGCACATAAAGGCCGCGTTCGTCCTCGCGGATCTGCGTCCACACGCCGATCGGCTGTGCGGGATCGTGCTGAAACAGCATCTTGATCGCCCGCACGCCACGCCGCGCGAGGCTGTCGCGAAACGCCCCGGGCAGCACCTCGTCATTGGCCATGTCGCGAATGCCGAAGACGCTGGCATAGCCTTCGAACAGGCCATCCCCGGCGATCGTGTTTTGAAACTGCAAGTGGTGTCGGGCCATTTTTTCCCGTTCTTTGGTTGGGGCGCGCAAGCGCCGGGGCGGACCGGTCCGCCGTCCTGATGGTTCAATTCTTCCGGTCGTCGCGCACGACCTCACATGGCACCCGCGTCCAGGGAATCGCCACCATCGATTGGCTGATAGCCAACCGCGGCGCGCTTTTCGTTGATGGTCAGAAAATCGGCGTTGCGTACCCGTTCCCAGAGCGCCTCGCGCTCTGTGCTCAACGCCTCGACCCGGTCGATATCGTACCAGAGGCGCAGCCCCGGCCCGAAGGTCGGCCTGAGCCATGCGCTCAGCGCCTTCGCGGTCTTGCCCACGCAGGGCAATACGGTCTGGCGCCAGAATGTGCGGTTGGCTTCGGCATAGTTGCTGAACGTGTTGTCGCCGGGAATGCCCAGCAGCATGGGCGGCACGCCGAAGGCCAGCGCCACCTCGCGCGCGGCCACATGCTTGGCCTCGATGAAGTCCATGTCCTTTGGCGAGAACGACATGGCTTTCCAGTCCAGCCCGCCTTCCAGTAGCAGCGGGCGCCCGGCATTGGCGCTGCCCTGATGGCTGTCCTTCAATTCCCGCTTGAGGCGTTCGAACTGTTCGTCGGCCAGATTGCCGGACCCTTCAGCGCTCGTATAGACAAGCGCGCCGGAGGGGCGCGCCGAATTGTCCAGCAGCGCCTTGTTCCAGGCGCCCGCCGCATTGTGAATGTCGATGCCGATGGCCGCCGCCTCCAGCGGGCTTTGCCCATAATAGTCGTTTGTCGGGTGAAACAGCGCCAGATGAAGAATGGGACGCTGCGCGCCACCGCCATCCTGCTTGAACCGGACCGACCGGCCGCCCATGCTGTAGTCATAGGCCTCGGGCCATCCATTGCGCCCGGGCACGGCCTTCATCCGGTCGGGGCGCAGAACATGCAGTTCGCGAATGTCGCCATCCACCCCGACCGCCTCCAGATAGGCGTTTCCCGCGATTTGCAGATGGCCGTAAAACGCTTCCATCAGAAACACCCCGCCCTGCACCGGATTGGGCCGGGCCAGCAGGTCGAGCAGCGGATGGCGGTCAAGCTCACGGCGCTCCTCATAGAGCAGCCAGGGAACCGAGGCGGCGGCCTCCGCGATCATGCGCACACAGCGATAGGCGACCGCATTGCGGCCATAGCCCTCGCTGGCCAGGCTGGCATAGTCGCGCGGTGTCCAGACCGGCCGGCCCTGGGCGTGCAGGCTCATGAGCCGGCCGGTCGCGCTTGCCTTTTTGGCCGGCGCGCCGGTGGCCATGGCGAACCGTGCGGCCAGTTGCTGAAGAAACGAATTCATTTTCCTCGATCCCGCTATTGTCAAAACCGGCGAATTCTGGGCGAACCCGCTTCCCCGTCCAGCATCAGATGGGTCAGCGCCCAGACCAGCGCATCGACCCGGTCCGGGCTGTATGCGCCGCCGATCGAGCCATCGACGAATTCGCACATCTGATCTTCAAGCGCCGGCATCTGGCCCACATGGCGGACCCGGCCTTGTTCATAAAGGGCGGCCACCGGCTCCGCGCGGATCCACTTGCCGCGCGTTGCGCGCACGGCGCGATAGGATACCGAAGCGTCGATCTGCTCGACGATGGCGCGCACCATGTCGCCGCCCTGGTTCACCTCCGCCACCAGAACATCGGCCTCAAAGGCGTGATAGGCGGCAACGGCCGCGCGCGCCCATTGCGCGGGCGTGGCCGTTTCGCGCGTGCGATCCGCCAGCACATAGGCGTGCCGGTCGCCGCCCAGGCCCGCCACGATGATCCCGCAGGCGTTTGACTTCGCACCGGCGCTCGCCGGTGGATCGACCCCGACCACAATCCGCCGGCAGGCGGGCGCCTTGGCGACCCGGCCCTTGTCGATGTCGCCACGCCGCCACAGCGCATGCGGGTTGTCGTCGATGATCTCCGCATCCAGTTCCTGGCGCCCCAGCCTGGTGCCGCGATACTGCGCGGTGATGGTCGACAGGAACGCGGGCGCCAGATGAGCTGCATTTGCCGCTGTGGGAACCCGTGTAAGCACCGTGCCGGCCGCCTCCATTATTCGTTTCAGCAGCGCCATCGGCCGTGGCGTCGTGGTGATGATCTGGCGCGGATTGGGGCCCAGCCGTAATCCCATCTGCAGCATGTCCCAGGTTGCGTCCGCATGACGCCATTTGCACAATTCATCGCACCAGGCGGCATCGAATTGCGGTCCGCGCAGGGAGTCCGGATCATCAGCGGAAAACAGTTGCGCGACGGCGCCGTTGGGCCAGGTGATCTTCCGCTTGGTCGGCTCGAATTGCGGCCGGTCCGCCGCCGGGTGGATGGCCAGGAGGCCCGACACCCCCTCCACCATTATGGTGCGGGCATCATTCAGGTTTTCCGCGACAAGGGCGATTCGCCCTGCCGAAGGCACATCCGGCGCACCGCTGCCGCAGGCCAGGGCGCGTATCCATTCAGCGCCGGTTCTGGTCTTGCCCGCGCCGCGGCCGCCGAGAACGAGCCAGGTCGTCCAGGGCGTCTCGCCGCGGCCGGTCGCCGGCGGCAGTTGATCGGACCGGCTCCACAGTTCCCAGCTGGTCAGCAGAAATTCCAGTTCGTCCGCGCTTGCCGTGCGCCACAGCGGTTCCAGTGTCCCCCTCGCTTCGTAATAGCCGAGCAAGGCGGTCCTCAAGCTCCCGGCCCAGACGCTCCGGGTCCCGGTGGCCCCGCGGGCCCGCACCGCCGCGTGATCCGCTGACGCCATCTGCTAGTTCAAGATCCGCGATTTTTTCCAGGATTCTGACAACGTTCGCCAATGTTCTCGCATCGCGGTCCCGATCCGCCGGCGTGGCGGGCATATCCCTTGCCACGAGCTGCCCCTCAAGTCCGGCAAGCTGATGCTCGGCAACCCGAAACAGTCTTTTGATGAGCCTCGCTCTGTCCATCCCCGCGCCACAAAAAAACCCGCCGGTCAAGGCGGGTCGAACAGGCGGCCAACGTCAGCAGCGCTTGAGGCGCAACTGTCAAATCGTGCCTGACCATAGCCCTGACACCGTTACGCTGTCAAGGCTTTTTTTCCGAAATATGATATTTTTTCCAAATTCTTTTATTAAAACAGCGAATTATCCCGTATTATGTAACTTAAACAGTCATTTAGTAATTTCAACACAAAGGCCCGCCCCCTGCGGGATCAGCCGCCAGCGCGCGCAACGGGCGCCATGACGGGGCCGGGCCTGGATACTCACCGCCGATCGGGAGGCCGGCGGATGATGCGCGCGCGCAATTCGGACTCGGGCACATCACGCTCGCTGGTG
>JALURZ010000036.1 GCA_027058735.1 Hyphomicrobiales bacterium
GATGATGCCGCGCGGGGCCCGCCGCGGCATCATCCGTCCGTTAACCATAATGCGTTTTTGTTGAGGTGGTCCTGGTGAATTCGGGCCGGTTCGCGCCAATTGTGACCAAAGCAAGGTTGCCCGTCTCGAAACAGTCAAGATTTTGCGACACTGGTTATGCGCACACACCCGGAGCGGCGGCCGCGGGGCGGTGCCTGCACCAATGTCCGGCGATATCAGTGACGAGTACCAAGTCCCATGCTGAAAAAACTGTTTTCCATTCTCGTGCTGGCCGTCCTGCTGAGCGCCTGCGCATCGGCCACGATCGAACGCGGCGCCTCGCGGCAAGCGGTTACAGCCGCCCCCGGCACGGTGCAGATCGCGCCGACGCCCGCACCGCCCCTGGCGCCGGTCTACAGTTGGCTGTTTTTCTAACCGCCAGTTGGCCCACGCCCATAGATCATGATGACGCGGCGACCCAGGCCGCGTCGCCATTCCCAAATCAACGCCGAAAATTGACCGGGGACACCGTTCGATAAATCGGCTATAGGTTTTTTATATCGCTCAATGGCGATGGCGAAAATCGACCCAGACTGACAGGGAGAATACGACAATGGCGACGAACGCAGATCCCGGTTTCAATACGCTGGCAATCCATGCCGGGGCGCAGCCCGATCCGACCACCGGGGCGCGCGCGACCCCCATTTACCAGACGACATCCTTCGTCTTCGATGACGCGGAACACGCCGCATCCCTGTTCGGTCTGCAGGCCTTTGGCAATATCTACACCCGCATCATGAACCCGACGCAAGCCGTGCTTGAAGAAAAGGTGGCGACCCTTGAAGGCGGCACCGCGGCACTGGCGAGCGCTTCGGGCCACGGGGCACAACTGCTGGTTTTTCACACATTGTTGCAGCCCGGCGACGAGTTCGTCGCCCTGCGCCAGCTCTATGGCGGGTCGATCAACCAGTTCAATCATTCCTTCAGGAAATTCGACTGGCAGGTGGTCTGGGCCGATGCCGACAAGATCGAATCGGTGGAAAAGGCCATTTCGCCCAAGACCAAGGCGATCTTCATTGAATCCATCGCCAATCCCGGCGGCATCGTGATCGATATCGAAGCGATATCGAAAATCGCCCGCCGCGCCGGGGTTCCGCTCGTCGTCGACAATACGCTGGCCACCCCCTATCTGTGCCGCCCGATCGAACATGGCGCGGATATCGTTGTCCACTCGCTGACCAAGTTCATGGGCGGACAGGGCAATTCCATGGGCGGCATCATCGTCGATGCGGGAACGTTCAACTGGTCGCGCGACGGGCGCTATCCCACTCTCAGCGAGCCGTGCGAGTCCTACCAGGGGCTGATCCTGCACGAGACGTTCGGCGACATCGCCTTCGCTATTGCCTGCCGGGTTCTGGCCATGCGCGACCTGGGTCCCTGCCTTGCGCCGCTCAACGCTTTCCTGCTGCTCAACGGAATTGATACGCTGAGTCTGCGCATGCAGCGCCATTGCGACAATGCGCTTGCGGTCGCGGAGTGGCTGAGCGGCCACAAGAAAGTCGCCTGGGTTTCCTATGCCGGGCTATCCGGGGACCGCCACCACAAACTGGCCAAGAAATACTGCCCGCTCGGCGCAGGCGCCGTGCTCACCTTCGGCCTGAAAGGCGGCTACGAGGCCGGTGTCAAGGTGGTCGGCGGCGTCGAGCTGTTCAGCCATCTGGCCAATATCGGCGATACCCGTTCGCTCATCATTCATCCGGCATCCACGACCCACCGCCAGTTGTCGGAGCGCCAGCAGGTGGCCGCCGGAGCCGGACCCGATGTGGTGCGGCTGTCTGTCGGCATCGAGGACATAAAGGACATTATCGCCGATCTCGATCAGGCCCTGCGCAAGGCGTGAACATGCCACAGGGCGATGACCAGCAGAACGACGGCGCCGCCCTGATGGATCAATGACAGATCGAGGGGTGCCTGGCGCAGCAGGGTCCATATGCCAAGCCCGGTCTGCGCCAGGGCGGTGGACAGCATGGCCACCCCCGTGGCAAGCACCGTGCCGCCGGCGCGCGGGGCGACAATCGCCACATGCACGCAGATCGCGGCCACCAGCAGATAGGCCGCCATGCGATGGTTGAACTGCACCGTCATGGCATTCTCGAAAAGGTTCAAATACCACGGGGACGCGGCAAACAGCCCGTCGGGAACGAGCGCGCCATCCATCAGCGGCCAGGTGTTGTACCCCTGCCCCGCATCCAGCCCCGCAACCAGCGCGCCCATGAAAATCTGCGCGAAGATCAGCGCCACCAGCGTTCCAGCGCTGATGCGCGCCGACAGCGCCATTGCACGCGCGGCGGACGGGTCGCTCTTCGCGCGGACAAGGTCCAGCACGCTCCAGACAATCAGCCCCAGGATAATGAATGCCAGCAGCAGATGGGCCGCCAGCCGGTACTGACTGACATCGGTGCGCTCCACCAGCCCGCTCATGACCATATACCAGCCAAGCCCGCCCTGCGCCGCGCCGGCCAGAAAGATTATCACCACCCGGCGCTTCAGCCACGCCGCCAGCCAGCCGGCGAACCAGAATCCGAGCAGCGGAATAATCACCACAAATCCGATGACGCGGCCCAGAAACCGATGCCCCCATTCCCACCAATAAATGACCTTGAACTCCGCCAGGCTCATGCCCTTGTTGATCAGTTTGTATTCCGGTATCTGGCGGTATTTTTCAAACGCCTCGGCCCACTCGGCCATGTTCAGCGGCGGCACGAAGCCGGTGATGAGCTGCCATTCGGTGATCGACAGACCCGAATCCGTCAGCCGCGTCGCGCCCCCCACGGTGATCATAGCGACAACGAGAAAGCCCGTGAGCGCAAGCCAGGAAACAATCAAACCTTCGCGCCGCTGCATCTGCATTTCCTCAACCCGTATTCATCGCTATGGTGCCGTTCAGTCTGGGCACGCGAAACTCGCAACCGCCTTGAGGCAGGTCAAGTGGCACGTTGGCGCAACCGCCATCGCAGCAACGGGATGATCGCATTGTGAGGCCTTTGATACGTCGGCGCATCCGCGCCATGACCGGCTCGCTGGCGATGCTGGTGCTGTTGACGCTCTACGCCTTCGCCGCCGCCGCCATCGGTGAGTGGCTGGTGCCGCCGGACAGAAAATTCCTGGAAGCCGTCTATTTCATGCTGGCTGGACTGGCCTGGATTGTTCCAGCCGGGCTTATCATCAAATGGATTTTCAGGTCGGACCATCCCGGAGGATGACCGCGCAGGAGCCTCAGGCGGCGTGAACCTTTCTGAACCGGTTCCAGATCGCGAACGGCGCGCCGGACACGAACAGATCGATAAACTTGATATCCTGAAAATCCCCGTTCAGCGACACCCTCGGCAAGGCCATGAGATGGTCGCGATGCTCGGGGAATATCACTCCTTTGCGCGTCGTCACGCAGGCGGTGAAGCCGGCTTCGCGGGCAAGTTCGAAGTCTCTTAGACCCGCCGAGTCCGGGTCGCCATAGGGATAGCAGAAAAAGTCCGGCGTGCGGCCGGTCTTCTCCAGTATGCGCGCGCGGCTGTCATGCAGTTCGCGCCTGGCGTGCGCCGCATCGAGCCGCGCCAGCGCGAAATGATTGACGGTATGCGCCCCGATCGTCACCAGAGGATCGCTCATCATTTCGCCAATCTGGGACCAGCTCAGGCGCTGTTCGGCGCACAGGCCCGCAAGATCGAACCCGTTCGCCTCGCTGAAATCCCTGATCCAGGCGCGCTGTTTCATTTCGCCCAGACCGCGCAACGGCCAGTACAGCCGGTCGAACGCGGCCTGTTTGAGCGGCGCGCTCGATACATCGAGCCTCAGCGGCCAGCCCTCGAACCTGCATTGCACCGTGCCATTGCCGGCGATGATGCGCTCCAGGGCGAGCCACCACAGTTCCGTGGTGCCATCGATGATCCCGGTGGTCACAAAGACGGTGAACGGGCACTCGTGTTTCCGGAACACCGGCCAGGCGTGGTGGTAGTTGTCGCCATAGCCGTCATCGATCGTGAAGACGGCAAACCGCGTTTGCCCGTCGCCATGCTGAATGCGCGCGACCGCTTCGGCCATAGACACCGGTTCAAGACCAAGCTCCTTGACCCGTTCGATCACGGCATCGAGAAAGTCGGGCGTGATCTCGAGAATGCCGTTGGGATGGAACTCGCGACTGTATCCGCCGGGGTGTTCATCGGCGGGCTTGATGTGGTGCAGCATGAAAATGACGCCCTGCCCGCCCCAGAACGGCGCCAGTGCCCGGTGCGCGCCGGAGCCGTGAAGAACATGGAGTGCCGATCTGAAAAATCTCGCCTTCAGTGCTGATTTCGACACGCTTGCAACCCTTCATTGCGGGCGCGGCACCGGCCGCACGCAAAAATCAGAAACCATAAGCCGAATTTGTTGAGGATTGATTGATAGTAAGGCTCTAGATTGGAGGCGATAAAATGCCGGAAACCACGCGCCGTTTGCGAGCGGACGCGCCTTGCAGGCCAAGAAAACGCCCATGACACTGACACGAGACATGGAGCCGGGCCACGCCCACCGCCCCGTCATGCCCCGCATCGCCGCGCCGCCGCGCCGCCGGCGGCTGGACGCGGTTCGCATCGAAATTCACGATACCCCCTCGGCGCTTCGTTCCGACTGGCTCCGCCTTGAACAGGCCGGCACGGCCACGTTGTACCAGAGCTATGCGTGGCTCGACGCCTATTGGCGCAATATCGGCCTGAACAAGGCCATTCGCTGCACGATTGCCGCGGGATATTCGCAAACCGGCGAATGCCTGTTCATCCTGCCCTTGGCGGTGCGGCGCGCGGGGCCGTTCAATGTGCTGTGCTGGCTCGGCGAAGAGGTGTCGGCCTATGGCGGCGGCCTGTTTGCATCCACGCGATCGCAATCCTCCCCGCTGTCGCCACGGCTGTTCCCGGCGCTGTGGCGAAAGATACTTGCGCAGATCCCCGATATCGATGCGATCCACCTGCGCAATATGGCGCACGACTGGCCGGGCGGGCTGTCGCCGATGGCGGGACTGCTGACAACCGCTTCGCCCAACAGCACCTATGTCGTTGCGCTTGGCGATGACTTTGAGAGTTTCTATGCCGCCAAGCGTGGACCGCGGACGCGCGCGCGAAGCCGCCGCAAGGACATCCGGCTGCAGGCCATGGAGGGCCTGAAATTCGAACGCATGGACGGTCAGGCACGCGCCCGCCCGCTCCTCACAATCATGGCGGCGCAGAAAAACGCGAGCCTCGCCAGAATCGGCGCCAGGCCCGTATTCACCAACGAGATTGTCGGATTTCTCGACGATCTGGTTGGCGATGGCCGGCCCGGCTCCCCCCTGGTCATTCATGTATTGTCGGCCGGCGATCAGGTTCTCGCCACCGTCCTCGGCGGTGTGCACGGCGATACGTTTCACGGGATCACCATGACCATGGCGGATGGCGAGGTGCGAAGGCTGTCGCCGGGCGACCATGTCTTGCGCCGGTGCATAAACGACTGCATGGAGCGCGGCCTGAAGGTTCTGGATTTCGGCCCCGGCGCGGCTGAATACAAGAGGCACTGGTGCGACCGCACGGTGGCGCTGTTCGATGTGTTGCAGGCTTGTTCGCTGAAAGGCGAACTGTACCGGGTCTATGGCAGGCTGTTGCTGGGGGCGAAGAAAACGGTCAAGAACTCACCCTTCCTCTGGGCCGCCTTTTGGCGGATGCGCAAGATGTCCGCCCTCCTGCGGCGGCGCAAGGATACGCTCTAGCTGACAGGAGCGCGCGCAGCGGCATCGGCGGTGACGACCTCCAGATGCGATCCGGCAATCTGCGCCGCAATACAGTCAGGACCATTCAGTCCGGCGATCCGGTCGATCGTTTTGCCGCTCCACTCCCGCCCGGCGCGGTCTGCCTCCGCGACAACGACAACCAGATCGCTGCGGCTGGCCAGCGCCTGCATTCTTTTCGACGTGGCGATGTCGCCAACGACGATCAGCAGAACGTCATAGGCCTGCTCATAGGCGTCCAGAATGATATCCATCCGCTCGCTGTCGAACAGCGCACGGGCCTCGGC
>JALURZ010000037.1 GCA_027058735.1 Hyphomicrobiales bacterium
CGCCGGCCGGTCAGGCACCCGCGTGCGCAAAAACACCCTCGACGAAATGACCATCCGCCGCACCGAAATCCCCGCCGGCGGCAAGCCCCCGGCCAAGCCGCGATCAACAGGCGGCAAGCCCGGCACACGGACCTATCGCGGGAAGGGGTCATGAGTTTATACCCGGTCAGGTTCCGGCGCCCAGAGGATGCTGGATGCCCCGGTCAAGCCGGGGCACGACGGTATCTCAATGCTTTTCACTCCAGCCCGCTCCCGTCATCACCCGGCTTGACCGGGTGATCCAGCATCCACTGGTCCGGGTTGTTGCCCCCCCTACTCCGCCGCGTCCGCGCTCGGCAGACGGTAATCCGCGAATTGTTCGCGCAGGGCCGTTTTCTGGATTTTTCCCGTTGCCGTATGGGGGATTTCATCGACGAAGACCACATCGTCGGGCATCCACCATTTTGCGATCTGGCCGTCGAGGAATTCGAGCAGGTCCTCGCGTGAAACCTTCGACCCCTCCTTGCGCACGATGATCAGCAGGGGGCGCTCGTCCCATTTGGGGTGGGCGACGCCGATGACCGCGGCTTCGATGACATCGCGGTGGCCGACCGCCAGGTTCTCCAGTTCGATACTGGAGATCCACTCACCCCCCGACTTGATGACGTCCTTGGAGCGGTCGGTAATCTCCATATAGCCATGTTCGTCTATGGTGGAGACATCGCCGGTATCGAACCAGCCGTCCTTGTCCAGAATGTCGCCGCCCTCGCCCTTGAAATAGGCCGAGGACACGCAAGGCCCGCGCACCAGCAGGTGGCCGAAACTCTTGCCGTCCCAGGGCAGTTCCTCGCCCGCATCGTCGACAATCTTCATTTCGATGGAAAACGGCGGGCGGCCCTGTTTGCGCTGGATCGCGCGCCACGCCTTGTCGGGCATGTCCTCCAGGCCGCCCTTGCGGGTGCACAGGGAGCCGAGCGGGCTCATCTCCGTCATGCCCCAGGCGTGAATGACCTCAACGTCGTATTTGTCCTCGAAAATATCCATCATCGAAGGCGGGCAGGCGGCCCCGCCGATAACCACGCGTTTAAGATGGGGCAGCGTCTTGCCGGTCTCTTCAAGATGCATCAGCAGCATCTGCCATACGGTCGGCACAGCCGCCGTCAGGGTGACCTTTTCGGTATCCAGCAGTTCATAGATGCTGGGTCCGTCCATCGCCGCGCCGGGCATCACCAGACTGGCCCCGGTCATCGGGCCGGCGAACACCAGCGCCCAGGAATTGGCGTGAAACATCGGCACCACGGGCAGGATGGTCTCGACCGAACTGAGCGCCAGCGCATCGGCCGAAGACGACGACAGGGCGTGCAGCACATTGGATTTGTGGCTGTAGAGAACGCCCTTGGGATTGCCCGTCGTGCCGGACGTATAACACATGCCGGCGGCGGTCTTTTCGTCGAACTCCGGCCACTGGAACCCGTCATCGCCGCCTGCCTTGAGCGTCTCGTAGCACTGCGCGTTCCTGAGGCTGGTGTCGGGCATGTGAGCCTCATCGGTCATGATGATGAAACCCTTGACCGTCTTCAGCCTGTCCTGAATGCCCTCAAGGATCGGCACGAAGGTGAGATCGAGAAAAAAGTAGCCGTCCTCGGCGTGATTGATGATGTAGACCAGCTGTTCGGGAAACAGGCGCGGGTTGAGCGTATGCACCACCGCGCCCAGCCCCATGGCGCCATACCACAGCTCCATGTGCCGATAGCCGTTCCAGGCCATGGTGCCGATGATGTCGCCCTTTTTGATGCCGAGCCCGGACAGGGCGCTCGCCATTTTGCGCGCCCCGGCATTGAGTTCGCTGTAGGTGTGGCGCACGATCGGCCCCTCCACGGAGCGCGACACGATTTCGCGCGTGCCATGGAAGCTCGCCGCGTGGTCGATGATCCGGTGGGTCAGCAGCGGCCAGTCCTGCATCAATCCGTGCATGTTCGTCCAACCCCCATCTTGCGTTGCTTGCACAAACTGTTGTTGTTGTTGTAGTCACGAGTGTAGCCGCAGCGGCGGCCCGCCTCAATGGGCATGCGCGCCCGCCTCAAGATGGACCCCTCATGAGCGACTTCGCGTTCAGGCCGGCGGCCGCGCTGGCCGCCATGATCGCCGCCAGGACCATCAGCGCGCGCGAATTGCTCGACGACTATGCCGCGCGCATCGAGACCCACAACCCGGCGCTCAACGCCATTGTGGAGCAGGACCTGGATGCCGCCAGGGCGCGCGCGGAGCGCGCCGACGCCATGACCGCCCGCGGCGAAAGCCTCGGCCCCCTGCACGGCCTGCCGATGACGCTCAAGGACAGTTTCCCGGTCGCCGGACTGGTCTCGACCGGGGGCGATCCCGGCCTCAAGGCCCACCGGCCTGATGCGGATGGCGCCGCCGTGCACCGCCTGCGCGCCGCAGGCGCCAATATTCTGGGCAAGACCAATGTGCCGCTCTATAGCGGCGACTGGCAGACCCATAACGAGATCCATGGCCTGACGCGCAATCCCTGGGACCTCGAACGAACGCCGGGGGGATCATCCGGCGGCGCGGCGGCGGCGCTGGCGGCAGGGCTGATCGCCGCCGATATCGGCAGCGACATCGGCGGCTCGATCCGCATGCCGGCGCACTTCTGCGGCCTGTTCGGCCACAAGCCCAGCTACGGCGCAACCCCGCTCCACGGCCACATTCCGCCGGGACCGGAAAGCCTCGCGCCCCCCGATCTGTCGGTCGCCGGGCCGCTCGGGCGCAGCGCCGCCGATCTGGCCCTGCTGTTCGCCGTTCTGGCGGGCCGGCCCGATGATGCGCAGTTTCCCCGCCCGCCGTTTCGCCCGCGCCCGGTCTTCGGCGCGGGCGACCTGAGGCTTGCCGTATGGCTCGATGAACCCGGCGTTCCCACCAGCCGCGCGGCCAGCGAGGCGGTGCGCGCGGCCGCCGGCGCGCTAGAGGCCGAAGGCGCCACCCTCGACTATGAAGCCCGGCCCGCGTTCGGCTTTCGCGACAACTACAACGACTATGTCACCCTGCTGGTGGCCATCCTGTCGCGCGGCTTCCCGCAGCGCGTACTTGAGCGCTTCACGGCCAATGCCGGCAAAATCAAACCCGATGATGAAAGCTACGAGGCCCTGCAGACCCGTGGCGCAACGATGA
Source organism: Hyphomicrobiales bacterium (assembly GCA_027058735.1). Lineage (GTDB taxonomy): Bacteria > Pseudomonadota > Alphaproteobacteria > Rhizobiales > JALURZ01 > JALURZ01. Next base: position 3,151 of record JALURZ010000037.1, read on the forward strand.
CCTACAGACAGGCCGAAGCGCTGGAAGCCAGGCGCTTTCGCATCAAACAGGCGTGGGGAAGCTTTTTCGAAGACTACGATGCGCTGCTGTGTCCGGTGGCCTGCACCACCGCGTTCGCCCACAGCCACACCGTGCCGCTCAGCAAACGGACCCTCATGGTCGATGGCCGGAAAAAACCCTATCTCGATCTCCTGATGTGGCCGAGCCTCGCCACGCACGCGCATCTGCCCGCGAGCGTGGCTCCCTCCATCCTCGACGCCGACGGCCTGCCGGCGGGGGTTCAGATCATCGGCCCCTTTCTCGGCGACCGCACCACGATCGCCATCGCCCGGCTGCTGGAAAACCATCACAAGGGGTTTACGCCGCCACCGGGCTTTGCCTAAATCAGCAACAATATTATCGTTCCTGATGCCGGGGGGAGGTATCTCCTCGCCCTTTCTCCCACGAGGCACCTGTCATGGCCCAATTGTCCAACGCCGCCATCCGCGATATCGAAACCGTCATTCATCCCTATACCAACCTTGCCGCGCACCGCGAGAGCGGGCCGCTGGTGCTTGAGCGCGGCCGCGGCATCCGGGTCTGGGACACCAGCGGCAAGGACTATATCGAAGGCCTCGCGGGGCTGTGGTGCACATCGCTGGGCTATGGCAACACGGAGTTGATCGAAGCGGCAACGAAACAGCTCGAAACCCTGTCCTTTACGCATATTTTCGGCGGCAAGAGCCATGATCCGGCCATCGAGCTGTCGGAAAGGCTGAAAGAACTCGCCCCCCATGACGCCTCCAAGGTGCTGTTCTGCTGCTCCGGGTCGGAAGCCAACGACACCCAGGTCAAGCTCGCCTGGTACTACAACAATGCCCGCGGCAAGCCGGAAAAGAAGAAGATCATATCCCGCATCAAGGGCTATCACGGGGTCACCGTGGCGGCCGCCAGCCTGACCGGCCTGCCCGCCAATCACGCGGATTTCGATCTGCCCGTAAAGGGCATTCTGCACACCGACTGTCCGCACCATTACCGCTTCGCGGAAGCCGGCGAAACGCAGGCGGATTTCGCCACGCGGCTTGCGGGCAACCTTGAAAAAATGATCATCGGGGAAGGTCCCGACACGATCGCCGCCTTTATCGCCGAACCGGTCATGGGCGCGGGCGGGGTGATCGTGCCGCCGGAGACCTATTTTGAGAAAATTCAGCGGGTGCTGGACAAGTACGACATCCTGATGATCGCCGATGAAGTGATCTGCGGTTTTGCCCGCACCGGGGCGATGTGGGGATCGCAGAGGTTCGGCATCCGCCCCCACTCGATCTCCATGGCCAAGGCGCTGACCTCTGCCTATATCCCCATGGGCGCGATCACGATCTGCGAAGACGTCTATCAGGCCATGCTGGATGAAAGCCGCAAGATCGGCACCTTCGGCCACGGCTACACCTATACCGGCCATCCGGTCGCGGCCGCCGTCGCGCTCAAGACGCTGGAGATCTACGAGCGCGACGACGTTGTCGGCCATGTGCGCGCCATCATGCCCGCCTTCCAGAAGCACCTGGCCAAGCTCGGTGAGCATCCGCTGGTGGGCGAGGCGCGCGGCGTCGGCCTTCTGGGGGCCATCGAACTGGTTGCCGACAGGCAAACCGGGCGCGCCTTCGATCCCGGACACATGGTCGGCGCGAAATGCGCCGCCCTGGCCCAGGATCACGGCCTGATCTGCCGCATGCTGGGCGATGCGGTGGCGCTATGCCCGCCGCTGGTCATCACCGAAGACGAGATCGGCGAGATGTTCGACCGCCTGGAAAAAGCCATCAATGACACCCAGGCCTGGGTAGACAGGGAGGGCCTGAGAGCGGCGTGACCATGCGGGGCAAGATCGCGCTCATTACCGGCGCCGCCTCGGGCATGGGGGCGGCGTGCGCGGTGGAATTCGCGGCCCGTGGCGCCGGCGTCGTCCTTGCCGACCGCGACCGGGACGGCGCGGAGCGGGTGGCCGCGAAAATCCGCGCCGGCGATCCCGTCATTGGCGATGTCAGCCAGTCGGCATTTTGCGATGCGGCGGTGGCGCATGTGCTCGCACACCACAAACGGCTGGATATTCTGGTCAACGCGGCAGGCGTGATCCACCGCGCCGATGGCCCCGGCACGTCCGATGAACAGTGGCGCACGGTCATGGAGGTCAATGTCAACGGCGTGTTCTTCCTGTCGCGCGCGGCGGTCAAACCGATGCGCGATCAGGGCGGCGGCGCAATCGTCAATTTCGGCTCGATCTGGGGCAGCGTTGCTGCCCCCGGCGTGCTCGCCTATTGCGCTTCGAAAGGCGCTGTCCACCAGATCACGCGCGCCATGGCGCTCGATCATGCGGGCGACAACATCCGCGTCAACGCGGTGTGTCCCGGTGAGATCGACACGCCCATGCTGGCGAGCGGGCGCGACGCCAGGCCCACGCCCCAGGACCTGCAAAAACTCGCCGATGATACAATCCCCTTGAATCGCCTCGGACAGCCTGAGGAAGTCGCCAAAGTGGTGGCGTTTCTGGCGTCCGATGAGGCAAGCTACATGACCGGCGCGCTGGTGCCGGTCGATGCCGGGTTCACCGCGCGATAAGGGGGAGCGCCATGGACTATCGCCTGCTTGGCCGCACCGGCGTTCGCATCGCGCCCTTGTGCCTTGGCACGGACAATATCCTCAACCCGACGCCGGAAAAAGACGCCATTGCCCTGATCGACCGGGCACTGGATGGCGGCATCAACATGATCGACACCGCCAACTCCTATATGGCGGGCGAAAGCGAGCGGGTGATCGGCAGGGCGCTCAAAGCCAATGGCCGGCGCGACCGGGTGGTGCTCGCCACCAAGGCGCATTACCCGACCAGCGATGACCCCAACTATCAGGGCAATTCGCGCCGCCACCTGATCAGGGC
>JALURZ010000038.1 GCA_027058735.1 Hyphomicrobiales bacterium
GGTGTTTTCAATCAGTCCCGAAACCTGTAAGGGCGATGTGGAGGCGGTCGTGCCGATCATGATGCGCCTGGCGGACGATGCGGTCGCATCGGTGCGCGCGGCACTGGCCGGCCCGCTGACCGCCAGCGCGGCGGCGCCGCGCGAGGTGTTGTTCGCGCTGATCGGCGACCTGGAAGAAATTTCCCTGCCGCTGCTCCTCAACGGCCGGGCATTTTCGCAGCGCGATCTGGCCGCGATCGTGCGCCACACCGACGCGGTGCGTCAGGAAATGATTGCGCTGCGCAGCGATATCGGTCCGGCACTTTGTACGACGATCTGTGAACATGGCGGGCGCGAAGCCTGCGCCAGCCTGCTGGAAAACAGGCATGTGCGCCCCGATCCGCTGGACCTGGAGCGCCTGGCGGAGCGGTTCGCGGACGATCAGGCGATCGGCGCGCAACTGCTTTTGCAGCCGGGACTGCCGGTGCGCCAGCGCGCTGCGCTTCTGTTCGGCAATGACGCGCAGGTCAGGCGGTTTCTCGTTGGGCGCAACTGGCTGAACGAGCGCCATGATGGCCGGATTTCAGAGAACGCGCGCGAGCGCGCCCTCATGAATATCGCGGCCGGCGCCAGTGAACGCGAACTGAAGATCATTGTCGGCGACCTGCTGGACCAGGGCCGCCTGACCGGCGCCCTCATCGTGCGCGCAGCCTGCGCCGGAAACATGCGGTTTGTCGAAACCGCCATCGCCACATTGTGCGCCATGCCGGTGCGCAAGGTGGCCCATCTGCTGCGCTCGCGCGGCGCCTTCGGCTGCGAGGCGGTCTGCGCCCGGGCGGCATTGGGGGGGCGCGTGCGCACCATCCTGCAGGTCGCCTATGAAGCGTTCGCCGACATCACCGCGGGCCCGGCGCCGGCGGCGGAGGGGATTGGTTCGCGCATGATCGAAATCGTGCTGTCGCCGGATCGCGGTAACGAGGGCGAGGAGGGCGAGGGGCAGGGCGTTGTCATTGACGCTCTGTGCGACTACGGGTCGGGGGCGGCGCAGGACCTCGCACGGCAGATTCGCGCCAGACTGAAAAACGCCGCCTGAGAGCCGCCACACCTCTCAGCAGGGGGCATCTTCGCCGGCGCCGCCCAGCGTCTGCGCGGCCGCGCGCTGTTGCTCGCGATCGACGAAAACCATGACCACATCGAGCAGTCGCTCGGCGACGGCGGCGCCGAGGGCATGGTCGGCGGTTTTCATCTGCTCGCGCTTGACCGCCATCGCCGCGAACACGTGCTGATCGACCAGCGTGAGGGGTATCCGGCTCTTGTCGGGCGCGGCATCCAGAAGTTTGCACAGCGATGTGCACACGGTTGTGACCAGCGGATAGCCCAGCGTGTCTCCCTGGCCCTTCAGGTCATGGGCGGCGCGAAACAACTCTTCATTGACGGGTTCGCTGAGGCCCTCGTCATGGGCCCTCTTGCGGGCTGCCTGCAGTCTGGCCAGTTCGGTATCGAGCCAGTCCTCGAACTGGCCGGAAAGCTCATTGAGCGCGTTTTCCGCGCGCTGGATCGCAAGCCGGTCGATGCCGCCGCTGGCGCCGGTCACCTTGACCTTGGTTTTCAGTGTATCCGGCGGCTGGATGAATTCAATTTTGGCCGCTTCTGCCTCTTCACTCATGGGGAAAGCCTTTATCGCTGTCAGATCCGCACCGCATCAGCTTCGTCATGCGCAACGCCCATCGCGGCGATGCCCACGGGGCCGCCGGCGGCCTCGCCGCAATCAATTCCGCGCCGTTCCGGGCCGAAATAGCTGGCGGA
>JALURZ010000039.1 GCA_027058735.1 Hyphomicrobiales bacterium
GATACGCTGGTCATCGATCGCAACGCGCGGATCGGCGACAACTGGCGCAACCGCTATCACGCGCTGACCCTGCACAATCAGGTGCAGGTCAACCATCTGCCCTATATGCCGTTTCCCCCGACCTGGCCCACCTATATTCCCAAGGACAAGCTGGCGGGCTGGTTCGAGGCCTATGTCGAGGCCATGGAGCTCAATGTCTGGACCGGCACGGCGCTGGAAAGCGGCGCCTATGACGAAAAGGCGCAAGCCTGGTCGGCGAGGCTGCGTCTCGCCGATGGCCGGGAACGCGAGATGCGCCCGCGCCACATCGTGATGGCCACCGGCGTCAGCGGCATTCCCAATCTGCCCGACATCGCGTCGCTGAAGGACTTCGAGGGCAGGATCGTTCACGCCGGCGCCTATGACGACGGCGAGAACTGGACGGGTCGCAACGTGCTGGTCATCGGCACCGGCAACAGCGGCCACGATATCGCCCAGGATCTGCATTCCAGCGGCGCCAATGTCACGCTGGTGCAGCGCGGCTCGACCCTGGTCGTCAATATCGAGCCCAGCGCGCAGCTTCCCTATGCGCTGTATTCCCAGGGTCCGCCGCTGGAAGACTGCGACCTGATCGCCGCCTCGATGCCGTTCGCGGTGGTCAGAAAATCTCAGATACTCATGACGGAACAGGCAAGAAAGCTCGACCGGGATATTCTGGAGCGTCTGGCGAAGGTGGGCTTCAGGCTGAATTTCGGCGACGACGGGTCGGGCTGGCAGTTCAAGTACCTGACCCGGGGCGGCGGCTACTATTTCAACGTCGGCTGCTCGGACCTGATCGCGGATGGCAAGATCAAACTGGTGCAGTTCGCCGACATCGCCCGCTTCGCCGCCGCCGGCGCGCTGATGAAAAACGGAGAAATGCTGGCGGCGGACCTGATCGTGCTGGCCACCGGCTACAAGGGACAGGACGCGCTGGTGCGTGCCCTGTTCGGCGACGGCGTGGCCGGTCGCGTCGGGCCCATCTGGGGCTTCGGCGAAGCCGCGGAGCTTCGCAACATGTATGTGCGCACCCCCCAGCCCGGCCTCTGGTTCATTGCCGGCAGCCTCGCCCAGTGCCGTATCTATTCCAGATATCTGGGCCTGCAGATCAAGGCCTGCGAAGAGGGACTGATGCCGCTGACCCGCCAGAACCCCTGAGGCGGGCGGGCGCGGCACCAGCGGCCCGGCGCTCTATTGAACGATGGATATGGCGCCGGTCTTGCGGTTCACCCGGGCCTTGAACACCGTTTCACCCCGCCTGGTCACAACGTCAGCGGTGGCGGCGGAGGGGTCGGCCGGTTTGACATTAGCGGCCTTGAGGGCGGAAAGTCCAAGCAGGGAGAGCCGGCCATCGACAACGCGCCGGATATCCTCCAGCGACAGTTCATGCTGCCGGACCAGCCCATCGCGCGCCATCATCATTTTGCGCATATTGGCCATCCTGCCCATCATGCCCATCATGCCCCCGCCGCCAGGCCGCATCATGGGCTGGGTCTGGCCCTGCTGCATCATGGGCTGGGTCTGGCCCTGCTGCATCATGGGCTGGGTCTGGCCCTGCTGCATCATGGGCTGGGTCTGGCCCTGCTGCATCATGGGCCTGGCCGCGTTGCCATGCGCCGACGCAACCGCCGCCGGCATGGTCAGCGCGATCAGCACGGCTGCCAGCACCGTGCCTTTTGTTGCCTGTCTCATGGTCTGTCCTTTCCGGTTCAGTTGAGGTCAAGGGAGGTTGAACTTTCAGGTCTCACGTAAGGATTCCCGTTACTGGAAGGTCAATCCCGGCACCGTCAGCCTTTCCGGGCAAATTGTCGCATTTGCCATTTGCCTGATACGTCCGGGCCGGGTCGGTGCGGCCCCTTGCGCGGCGTGTTGTGCCCCGGCGTTCGCGCCACGGAGAAAACCGTTCAAGCCTTGGTGTTTTGCGGCTCTGTTGCTAGACTCCGGTGCTCTGGAATATTTGCCAGGACAATGATCCCCATGGCCGATACCGAATTTTTCGCCGATGCCGATGCGCTGGCCCGTGCAATCCCTGACGGCGCGAAACTGGCCGTCTTCAAGGATTGCGGCGTTCCCATGGAGACCGCCCGGGCGCTGGTCCGGCGCAAGGCCCGGGGCCTGCATCTTGTCACCGTGCCCACGGGCGGCATGATCGCCGACCTGCTGATCGCGGCGCGTTGCGTGGACAGCATTGAGACCGCCGGGGTTTCGCTTGGCGAATTCGGCCCGGCGCGCGCCTTCGCCAGGGCGGTGAAGTCCGGCCAAATCGAAATCCGCGACACCACCTGTCCGGCCATCTATTCCGGCCTGCAGGCGGGCGAAAAGGGCATTCCCTTCATGCCCATGCGCGGCCTGATCGGCTCTGATATCCTGAAAGCCAGGACGGATTACGCACTCATCGGCAATCCGTTTGCGCAAAACGATCCGATCGTCGCGGTTCCCGCCATTCGCCCGGATATCGCGCTGATCCACGTCGCCCTCGCCGACCGGTCCGGCAATCTGTGGGTGGGGCGGCAGTCGGAACAGAAAATCATGGCCCATGCAGCGCATCGGACCTTCGCCACGGCGGAAAAGATCGTTGACGACAATCTCCTGGAAAACGAACAACTGGCGGCAGCCGGCCTGTCGTCGCTTTATGTCAGCGCCATCGCGCCGGCCCCCGGCGGCGCCTGGCCCCTGGACATGCCCGGCCACTACGGGACCGACAGGCGCCACATGAAAGACTACGCCCGCGTTTCAGGAAACGATGACGCGTTCACCGCCTATCTGGCCGAACATGTCCTGAAAAAACCGGCGGCCGCCGAATGAGCGAGCCCTGCCGGCCTGAAGAACTGATGATCTCGGCGATCGCCGGTCTACTGGACGACGCAGCCCATATTGCGGTCGGCGTGCTGTCGCCCATCCCCGGCTCCGCCGCCCTGCTGGCGCGGGCGCGCACCGGCGCGCGGGTCTCGATCATCGGCTCCACGGTGCCTGAATTCCGCACCGATGGCGGCGTCGATCTGTTCGATGCGGCGGGACAGGGCCGTATCGACGCGTTTTTCCTCAGCGGCGGACAGATCGACGGCGCCGCCAATATCAACCTGACCGGTATTGGCGACTATCCGGGGATGGATGTGCGCTGGTCCGGCGCGTTCGGTTCGGCCTATCTGTATTTCCAGGTCCCCAAAGTGATCTTGTTTCGCGACGAACATTCAAGGCGCACCCTTGTGGACAAGGTCGATTTTGTTTCCGCACCCGGCGTCAGTGAAAAGGGCGTCTATCGTCCCGGCGGGCCGCATGGGCTGGTCACGGCGCTATGCGTCATGCTGTTTGACCGCAAGGCCGGGCGCTTCACGCTGCAAAGCATCCATCCCGGCCACAGCCTGGAGGAAGTTCGCGACAATACCGGCTTTGACTTTGACTGCCCCGAACACGTGGCGCAGACGCGGATGCCCGACGCCGAAGCCCTTGGGGTCATTCGCGGAGAGGTCGCGGCGGCCATCGCCAATCCCTATCCCGGGTTTGCGAGGCGCATGTTCGCGGTGTGACGCGCCTGTGCCGGCGGCGGGCAATGCGGCCCCGATTTTGCTACGCGGCGCGGACCTGTTCAAGGAAGCTGTTGACCTGGCCCCGCAGGGCCTGGGATTGCTGCAGGAGTTTTTCCGATGCGTTGAGTACCCGGTCCGAACAGGCGCCAGCTTCGCCTGCCGCTTCATCGATTCCGCCAACCGCGGCCGAGGTTTCATTGGTCCCTTCCGCTGCCTGGCCGGCATTGCGCGCGATCTCGTTTGTCGCACTGCCCTGTTCCTCCACCGCCGCGGCGACCGCATTGGCAATCTCGTCAATCTTGCCAATGGTCCCGCCAATGTCGTTGATGGCTTCTGCCGATTGCGATGTCGCGCTTTGAATGGCCGCCACCTGCTGGCCTATTTCCTCTGTCGCGGTGGCGGTCTGGTTCGCCAGATCCTTGACTTCCGAGGCCACCACCGCAAAACCCTTGCCCGCTTCGCCCGCGCGCGCCGCCTCGATGGTCGCGTTGAGAGCCAGCAAATTGGTTTGTTCGGCAATCGTGGAAATGAGCTGGACGACCTCACCTATTCGATCGGCCGCGCTAACCAGCCCGGCGACCTTGTGGTTGGCTTGGTCGGCCTGTTCGCAGGCCTCGCCGGCAATCGTCGCGGATGCCGCCACCTGGCTGCTTATTTCACGCACCGAGATTGCCAGTTCTTCCGCCGCGCTCGATACGGCGGATACCGCCTCGTTGGCATGTTCGGACGCTGAAAAGGCCTTGCCCGAAAGATCGCGGGTACGCTCAAGCGATGACGCCATCGATTTGGCGGTCGACTGCATTTGTTCCGCCGCGGCCCCGACAGAGTCCACAACGCCCTGGACGTCCTGCTCGAAGGTTTCCGCCATCTCGATCAGGACCTGACGCTTTTCTTCATCAGAGCGCTTGGCCTGTTCCGCCTGGGCTTGTTCCAGACGTGTTTTTTCAATCGCATTGTCCTTGAACACCTGAACGGCGCTGGCCATCTCGCCGATTTCGCCCCCCACCCAGGACTTGTGGATGGTGATATCGACATTTCCGCCGGCCAGCGAATTCATGACCGCGGTCAGACCGCGTATCGGGCGCACCGTGCCCATGCCAATCCAGATCAGCCCGCCGGATATAATGAGGAAAGCGAACCCGGCCGCGACCAAGGAGCCGTTCGTCGCAAGATTGATGGCCCGATGGTTGATATCCATCGCCGCAAAGGTATCCTGACGGATGCCGCCGCCAATCGCCTTGACCGCCGCCATCACCCGCAGACCGGCTGTTTCCAGCTCCCGTCCAAGCGCAGGAACCTCATTGTCCCGCAGTGACGTCTGCGCCAGCGCCGCGATCACGTCTTGCGCGGCCCTTTCGAGCCCGCTAACGGCGCCGGCCAGCTTTTGCCGGTCTGACGCATCGATCAGTCCGCCCAAACGATCCGCAAACTTTCGGGTGCCGGCCAGGGACCGATTCACTTTTTCGATATTGCGCCGTGTATCCGCCTCGTGGTCCGACTTGGTGAGCAGCCGCATAGCGACAAAGGCCGCCTGCCCGCCCTGCCTTTCGATTTGCACCAGCATGTTCATCCGCGCCTGTGCGCGCATGGTCATGCCCATCGCTTCGCCGATCTGTCCGCTTGCGAGATATGAAATACCCTCAAGCAGCGCGATCGAGGTCAGAACAACAACGCCCAGGAGAATGAGTTTGGCCTTGATGGTGCTGAACATGGTTCTTTCCCCAGCGTATCCATACCTCGCCGAGGCGCCGCACGGAGCGCCCGGATACCAAAATGAAAAGGAGTGAGTGGCGGGAGGCTACTCGCCCATCATCGCGGCCTGCATCGCTTTTTTCGACTTGCCTTCAGCGCACAGTTTCTTGACCGTGTCGGTTGGCTCAACGCCGACCATTTTCTTGACCATGGCGAGGCAGGACTTCATCTTTGCGTCTTCGGCGGCGAACGCCTGCGGGGCCGCGCCGATCGAAAATGCGGCAAGGATAAGGGTTGCATACAGGTTCTTCATGGCGGTCTCCGGAATTTGCTAAGGTGTATTCCCTGCCGAAACAACAACGATCGCGCTCAGTGTGTGGCAAGCATGTAAACAAGGAGTTAAATTTCCTGCAAGCTGCGCAGATGTTCTATCGCTGTAAGGTATATTTTTTCGTACAACAGGCGAATTCTTCGCCCTTCCGCTGGGCGCCCCTGCCGGAGTGCGGCGGCGTTATCCACATGCCCGTTCACTTTTTCCTTTTCCGCCTTGATCCCGCCCTGCAAGCTTCGCTCTACTGGCCCCGCATGGTTGACTCGCATTTCGCGGGCCATTAGGTTCGCGTCGCGCTGACCAGGGGCGGTCTGGATCGGGATCGCCGCACAATTGAACCGGACCTCGACATGATGGTCGGCGCGGCCTGGTTTTCGACAATACCACGCAACTGCCGGCACCCGGCCGCACTGGCCTTTATCGGATTTGACTGGACAATGGCGTTTCAGGTCACGGGAAAAAATGTCGATGTGGGCGAAGCCCTGCAATCTTATATCGTCAACCGTCTCGGCGATGACATCGCCAAGTATTTCGGCGGCGAGGCGAGCGGCCATGTGACGCTGTCACGCGAGGGCAAGGCCTTTCGCACCGATTGCACCATTCACCTGAGTTCGGGCATCAGCCTGCAGACCCGTGGCCAGTCCAAGGACGCCTATGCATCCTTCGATCGGGCCGGCGACAAGCTGGAAAAACGGCTGCGCCGCTATATGCGTCGGCTCAAGGAGCACCATCACCGCCAGTCGGCTCCGGTGGCGAGCGAAGATGTGCAAAGCTACGTACTGGCCCCGGGGGAGGACGACGACGCCGCCGAAACGGCGCTGAACCCGGTCATCGTTGCCGAGACCAAAGCGAAAATCCGCGAATTGACCGTGGGTGAAGCGGTCATGCAACTCGATCTTTCCGACGACGTCTTTCTGTTTTTCCGGAATGTCGGGCACAATGGCCTCAATGTCGTCTACCGGAGGTCCGATGGTAATTTCGGCTGGATCGATCCCGAAGGCGCCAAAGGCGGAATCGAACCGGATAGTTCTTGAGAGCCGGCGCGCCGCTCCGGGCGCCGGTCGATGCGGACAGGATGGGACAGGATCCATGAAGCTCAGTGATCTGATTCACATTGATGATATCGTGCCGGCGCTCAAGGCGGGCAGCAAGAAGCAGGTGTTGCATGAACTGGCAGCGCTCGCCGGCGCGGCGACCGGGATGCCGGCACGCGACATATTCGAAACGCTGCTGCAGCGCGAGCGGCTTGGCTCGACCGGTCTGGGGCGTGGCATCGCCATTCCCCACGGCAAGCTGCCGGACCTGGCGCAGCTATACGGACTGTTCGCCCGGCTAAGCGAACCGGTCGATTTCGACGCCGCGGACGGCGAGCCGGTCGATCTGGTTTTTCTTCTTCTGGCGCCGGAAGGCGCGGGCGCCGATCATCTCAAGGCGCTGGCCAGAATTTCCCGGCTGCTGCGCGATCCCGGTGTCGTGAAACGCCTGCGCAAATCAAGCGATCGCGACGTTCTGTTTTCAATCCTGACCGAACCCCTCGCCTCACATGCCGCCTGAGGCCCCGCCGGAGCCGGGCCTGTTCAGTGAACACTGACCGGGCTGAGGTCGAATTCCAGCGCATTGGCGATGACGGCGTCCCGGCTGTCGGCGATCGCCATGCACGAACCATCCGCCGCATGCAGTGAAAACAGGCTGATGCCCTTGGGCAGATGTTGCAGATGCGGCATCATGCCTTCCGCTTCCGCGCGGTCGAGCTGGCGCACATAGGCAAGCGTGCCGCCGCCAAGCATGGCGAAGTCGGCGGCATTCATTGTCGTGATCCGGTCCTGCTGTTCCTTGTTCATCGTGGTTTCACCTCTTGAGGCCTGGCGCGCGGGAGTTCGAAACCTCGGCCTCAGATACGCACGCCATACAGTGTCCCGTGGAAAGACAAACGAAAGGTTATCAAAGGGCGCCCCCGCGCCTGGGCCCGATTCCTCAGGCGCCGTTGGCATTGATCTTGATCTTGCGGATCAGGGTCTCGGGCGTGGGGCGGAGCAAGCGGAGCGACAGGATCCCGTTTTCCAGATCAGCGCTTTCCACATCCATTCCGTCCGCAAGCACGAAGGCGCGCTGGAACTGGCGCGCGGCGATGCCGCGATGCAGATAACTGCGTTCGCCATCTTCCGCCCTTTTGCCGCGGATGGTGAGCTGATTATCGGTAATGGATATATCAAGCTCGTCGGGCCCGAACCCGGCGACAGCGAGGGTGATCCTGATCCGTTCGCCCTGTTTCGAGGGTTCGAGACGCTCGATATTATAGGGCGGATAGCCGTCGTCGCCGGACCGGGAAATCCGCTCAAGTATCTGTTCAATCTCGTCAAAGCCCAGCAACAGGGGGCTGTTGAATACGGATACGCGTGGCATCTGGCAGGCACCTTTCTTAAAATAAGCCCTAAAACGAAGCGACTTGTCCGGCGTTGCTTCCTGCATGCAACAAACCGGCCCGCCACGCCAACGACCCAAATCCAAGGCATCGCGCGTGGTTGCCTGTTCATTTAGGGAAAAAATGCCCGCATTCAAGGTTTTCATCCACAAAACCGGCGCCGCCGCAGCAGACCGGCCGACAACGGCGTCAATTGACCGGCGGGTGAATTGCTGTCAGCATTGGCAATTCGATCAACAACGGGAGGACAGTGCGATGCGTCTATATAAACTCTTGTGCGGTGTGGCGTTGATGTGGGCGCTTCCTTTGTCCGCCGCCGGCGCCGCGCCACAGGTTCTGGCGCTGTTGCCGACAGAAAAGCCGATCGAGATGGCCTGCAACGCCACGCAGTGCAGCGTCGAGTTGAGCGCATATTGCCTGACCAAATGGCGCGATCCGCCAACACGCGGCATGACCTATCTGGCGCCGGCCCGCTCCGGCCTCGCCGTGGTGGTGACGGCAAAAGACGGCACCAGCAAGCGGATTCCCGTCAACGCGAAGATGCGCTTCAGGACCATCGCCGGGGAATATGCCGTGCGCATGTCGCTGCCCGCCGCGATGGTCGAGCGTTTCAAAGGCGCGCGGTTTGCGGTTTCGGTCTCGCGCGACGTCTCGCTGCTGCCGCAACCCTCCGATACGGATCCAGACAAGCTGTCGGCCGGTGAAATCTCTTCGGCCACCGGACCCTTGCGTCGGATGGCGCGGACGGTCGAGGAGGGGATCCGCAAGGATGACGCCGCCACCGTGCGCACCCTGGCCCACGCCATCAATGCCGCGCAGCGCGGCCAGACGCTGATTGCCGCAAAGAACGATGCGACGCCGGCCGGCGCGCGCTATGGGCGGTTCTGCCGCACTGCCGCCGACCCGCTCAACTGTCTGCGGGGCTTTCGTGATTTTCACCTGTGGCGCATACGCGAGGCGTTCCGCGCCCTGGACACGGGCAGCTAGCCGCGGCGCTCAGGCCGCGTTCAGCACCTCTCGCAGGCTCTCCAGCGAGGCGCGAACGGCCCGGCTTCCCGCGGCGATGCACGCGCGCTTGGCGGAAAAATCAAGGGTGTCTATCGCGAACGGAAATTCGGGCCTGATGACCAGATCGGCTTCCGCGAAGCGCAGCCGGGCGTGCGACCGCGAGCATATGTCCATCGCTCTCAGCATGGCCTGAACGCCGTTTGAGGGTGGGCGGGGGTCGATTTGCTGGTGGACATCGACCGCGATGACCACGCGATTGTCCGCCCCCCTGGCCACGTCGATGGGAACCAGATCCGCGTAGCATCCGTCCACGAGCAGGAGGTCATCACGCGGCAACGGGGGCAACAGGCCGGCAAGGGCCGAACTGGCATAGGCCGCCTCGGCCGCTTTGCCGCGCCGAAGAACGACCCGCCGGCCGCCGCGCAGATCCGTCGCCACTGCCGCGACAGGAATGCGCCCCTCTTCCAGCCGCCGCCCCAGGGTCAGGCCGTCCAGAAGGCCGCGCCCCCATTTCAGGGTGCGGGCGCCAACGCCCCAGCCCAGCACCATATCCTGAAGCATGCGCTCGGCCGCCAGAAGCGAGCGGACGCGGTCGCGCAAGGAGCGGCCCGCGGCGGCCGGAGGATCGGGGAAGCCCCGCGTATCCATGTTCACAAGCGCCGTGTACCAGTCCCGGTTCAACGCATAGGTCACCGCGACGACTGCGCCCATGGATACACCCACGATGGCGCTTGGGCGAAACCCGTAGTGCTCAGCGCCACGCAGCACACCGGCATGGGCCAGGCCCCGGGCGCCGCCACCGGCCAGGACAAAAGCGAAGGGAGCATGTGTCGCGGGCTTCACTGGTTCATCCCCTGTCTCCTGCATTCGTGGTCCGCGACGTTCCGGCAGCCGGAGCGGGGGGCCGCGGGTCCTGTTCGCGAATGTCCCCGAACGCTCGAACGGCAGGCCCGATCCCCGACAACGGTGCGGCATCGGCGGCGCCGCGTGGTTGATGCAGATCAATGCAGTGTCCCGCAGACCGGGATGTTCTGCTGTGCGAAAGGAGTTCGCTCCCCGGCTGCATCAACCCGGCGCCGAAAAGCGAAACAACACGATGCCTTCTCCACGACTCAGCGCGCAAGGGACCGCAAACCGCGCCCGGGCTTGGTCAACCGGCGCCATCGCCGGCCTTGCCGGCGGCGCGGTCGAGATTTTCTGGATCGCGCTCTATGCCCGGCTTTCCGGCGGCGAGGCCGCGGTGGTCGCGCGCGGCATCGCGCGCACGGTGTTCCCCAACCTTGTGACGCCAGCCACCGCCGTGCCGCTCGGTATCGCCATTCATATGGGGCTTGCGATCATGCTTGGGATTGCGCTTGCGGTTTTCGTTCGCTCGGCGCTGCCGCGTTCGGCTCCATCGCTGCTGGAGCCAGTTGCCGTGATCGGGTTGCTCATTTGCGTCTGGGCCATAAACTTCCTGCTCGTCCTGCCTGCAATCAATCCCGCATTCGCAACCCTCGTCCCGTATTCGGCGAGCCTGACTTCCAAGGTGCTTTTCGGAGCCGCGGCGGCGTTGGCATTCAGGGTTTTTGACAGGCCGCCCCCATCTGCCGGGCGGCACTAGAAAGGAGACGGTCATGTTCAGGGAACTGATATTGATGCTCCACCCGACATTCGGCGTTCTCGCCGTCATCGCCTCGGTCTGGGTGTTCGTGGAAACGCTGAACGCGCGCGACGCGAATATTGCCCGGCTGCGAGGCGCAGGCGTGCTGGCGGCCATTATGATGTGGCTTGCCTACATCGTCGGCGGCTACTGGTATGTGGTGTATTACGGCGCCGACAAGGCCCTGATCAAGGCCGGCCCCTGGCCCTTCGCCCATGGCTTTGTCATGGAAACCAAGGAGCATGTGTTTCTCATGCTGCTGCTGCTCGCCACTTTTCTGCCCATCGCCGCATATGGCGATGTCGTAAAGAAGCAGGTTGCGCGAAACCTGGTGCTGTGGACCTCGGCGCTGGTCGTCCTCATGGGGCTGGCCATGGAAGGCGCCGGCGCAGTCATCAACATGGGCGTCAAGGTCGCCCTGCTCGCCAATTAGGCAAAAGGAGTATGGATTATGGCCAAGAGTCAAACGAGCGCGGCTGATCGCGCCGGCGCGACAGTGACCGGATACGGCGTTTCCTATGCGATCACCAGCATCGCGAGCGCGCTCCTCGTCGTTCTCAAGGAAAGCAGCGAGAGCGTGCTGCAATTTCTGGTTGCGATCACCGGTCACCACTGGGTGACGCATGGTCTTCTGGTCATGATCGTTTTTGTCGCCGTCGGGGCTGTGCTGGCGCGCCGCGATATGAATCTGAGCGGCAACGCACTGATCGCGACGATTGTCGGTTCGACCGTCGTGAGCGGCCTGATTATCTCCGGATTTTTCATCCTATGAGGCGTGGGTTCAGGGAAGAACGGGCATCGCAGCGCCCACAGGCCTGTCGCACCCCTGTTCTCAGGAATTTGGTGGCGTCACATTGCCATCATGCATAAGCTGGGCGTTTCGATGAAATAGCCGTCGAACAGAGTGATTGCCCATGAAGCGAGACCCCGGCGCATTGTGCCTGGCGCGAAGCGCCAGAAAAAGCGGTGCGGGTCTTGTCTTGAGTTTGACGCTTTTTTTGTCGGTGGTTTGGTCAGCGCTGGCCGATAGCTCCTCGCCCCTGCTCGCGGCGTATTATGACCGGCAGATGGCGATCATCGACCGCGCGGTCTATGTCTGGACCGGCAATGGAACGCCGAAAAAAACGCCCTTTGAGGCGGTGCAGGTCGGCGTCGGGCGCAACACCAGTTACGTATTGACCGCTGCGGGCGCGCTGCTCGGCTTTCGCGGCGATCCCGGTCGCGCCGTCACGCTGATGCGCGGGGTCGCGACATTCGCAGCCGGTCAGGACGGCGTCCTGGCGATCAAGAAAAATGGCGCGCTTTGGTGGATCGCCGGGTTCGCCGGCGACAAGCGGAAGATCGCGGATGACGTCGCCACCGCGGCGGTCGGGGATGGCGCCAATTACTACATCACCAGGTCGGGAGCCTTGTTCGTCAAAGGCAAGGCGCACCGTGGGCAATATGGCGACGGACGTCTGAAAACAACCGACCGGTTTGTGCAGACCGCCTCCGGCGCGGCACGGATTTCAGCCCACACAGGACACGCGATCCTGCTCATGAAGAACGGCGATGTTCTGGGGACCGGCGGCAATATTTTCGGCCCTGTCGGCAAATACGGGCTTGGCGACAAGGCGGTGCGATGGAGCAAGATCGCGTCAGGCGCGCGCGCCGTCGCGACCGGCGCGTCGCACTCGCTCGCCATCCGGCGCGACGGCACGCTGCTGGCCTGGGGGTCGGAATATGGCGCCCAGCCCGTGCCGGTCATGGCCGGGGTCGTTGCGGCGGCGGCGGGCTCGAATACGACAATCGCCCTTAAAAAAGACGGGACGCTGTGGCAATGGGATCGCGGCCAAAAGCCCCGCCGGTTGCTCCGGAACTAGGTGTGACCGGGGACAGCAGGCCGCCTTCGGGTTTCAGCGCCTCAGATACCGCGTCGCCGATCCGTATTTAGCGGCCCCGGCTCCACGACCAGTGTTTCGATGGCGCTGACAAGGCGCGGCCGGTAGCAGCGGACGTCGAACCACTGTTCCTGCCCCGCGAAGGGACTGATTTTCTTGCGCACGGTTGCCTTGATCCCGGCTCTGTAAATGGTGAGCGCGTCGGGCAGCAAGGACCGTCGCGCCGGCGTCGCGATATCCCTCAATGCCGGCCACGCGTCCTGAATGGCGGCAAGATTGTCGCCGAGACCCGTTCTGATGAACGCCTCCGATTCGCTGAACAGGTCGCTAAACAGTTCGCTCAGCGCTGCTTGATTTGAACCCGACACCGAATTCAGCCCTGGCCTTGAAAAGTCGATCGTCAGGGGATCGGCTTCCCACACCCCGATTGAAGTAAAGCGGCTGTCGGGTTGATCGGCAAATATTCTGACTTCGGATTCATTTCGCACAGGGCGCAAGAAATAGTCGAACCTGGCGCGCCCGAAACGCCCGCCCCCCGGCTTGCGCATATCCAGCTCGACCTCGATGCGGTCGGGCCTAAACGTCAGGCGGGCGGTGGCATGGTCGGAATTGACGATCTCCAACATCGCATTGCCCCTGAAGCTTGGCGAGGGTATCGCGAAAATCGTTTGCCAGAATGTTTCGTCCAGTGAAACCAGATCCAGCCCCTTCAACAGTGTGATCAGGGCCCGGCGATCCTGGTCTTCCTCTTCAAGGTCTTGCTGCATGCGGCGCAGCAGGTCTGTCCAGTCATCCACAAGAGCGATTGTCAGGCTGTCCACTTTTCGAACCGGCCCCCTGTCGCCGGGAAACTGTTCAACGATCCAGTTGCCGTCTTCCGTGATGATAAAGGTGGTATCCAGTTTGAACAGAAGATCGCGCTCGTTCGGCGTCGCGCCATGCACGATGATCCGGCGGCCGTAATACTCCGGCGGAATATCGATCGTGACCTGCGATCCGCCACGCATAAGGGGAAGCGAGCCGACCGGCACGGGGCTGGCGCCCGGGATGCGCAAAATAAGAGTGACGCCGCCCTGATAATCCTCCAGGCCGCGTCCGCGCCGCAGATATTTCAGAAGCGAGGCGACCCGTTTGACTTTGATGGTGATTTGCGCCACCGGAAAACTCCACCCTAAAATTGCGAATTTTTCTCCCGCCGGCGCTGAACCGAAGAGGGCAGCCCCAGGGATTCGCGATATTTCGCCACGGTGCGCCGGGCGATATCGACGCCCTCGGCGCGCAGCAGGTCGACGATCTTGTCGTCGGAGAGAACGGCCTTTGGCGCCTCGTTTTCAATCAGATCGCGAATGCGGTGACGGATCGATTCCGCCGAAAAAGCCTCGCGCCCGTCCGATGATCCAATCGCCGAGGTGAAAAAATATTTCATCTCGAAGGTGCCGCGCGGGGTGGCGATATACTTGTTGGCGGTCACCCGGCTGACGGTCGATTCGTGCATGGAGATGGCTTCGGCGATATCTTTCAGTTTCAGCGGCACGAGATGCTGCACGCCGAAGGTCAGAAAGGCGTCCTGCTGGCGCACGATTTCGCGCGCCACTTTCAGGATGGTGCGCGCCCGCTGGGCCAGGCTCTTGACCAGCCAGCTCGCATTGGCGAGGCATTCGGAAATGTAGATCTTGTCTTCCTCGCGCGCCGTCTTGGCGATCGTGGCGTGATAGCTGTTATTGACCAGAATGCGCGGCAGGGTCGCGCTGTTCAGTTCGACCACCCAGGCGCCATCCGCCCCGGCACGCACGAAAGCGTCAGGGACAATCGGCTGGACGACAATATCGCCGAAGGCGAGGCCGGGCTTGGGATTGAGTTCGCGAATTTCACCGATCATCTCCCTGAGGTCATCGTCATCGACGGCGCAGGCCTTTTTGAGGCCCTTGAAATCGTGCCTGGCGAGCAGGTCGATATTGTCGAGCAAGGCCTGCATGGCCGGGTCGAGCCGGTCGCGCTCGGCAAGCTGGATGGCCAGACATTCCGCGAGGTTTCTGGCGAACACGCCAGCGGGCTCCAGGCCCTGAAGTTTTTTCAACGTGGCCAGCACGCGCTGTTCCGGCGCGCCGAGACGCTCTGCGATCGTGGCCAGTTCGCCGGTCAGATATCCGGCCTCGTCAATCATGTCTATGAGATGCCGGGCGATCATGCGTTCGACAGGATCGCTCAAGGTGACGGCCATCTGCCGGGTCAGGTGTTCGGCCAGCGAAATTTCGCTGCTCAGCGTCGCCTCGATATTATAGGGGTCGGGCAGGACGCCGGGCGAGGCGCGCGGCGTGCCCAGATTGGCCCAGCCCGAATCGGTCTGCGGCGCCACGGCGGACCGTTCGTTCCGGTCCGCCGCCGCTTCGTCGGGGTACAGCGTATCGGGGGCTGAATCCAGTTCGCTCAGCGCCTGGCTGTCGCCTTCGCTGCTGCCGGGCGCCAGCCGGTCGGGTTCGCCGGCGCCGTCTTCGGCTCCGCCGGCGGCGGGCGCGTCCCCGCCGGTCTCCTCGCGCTCGAGCAGCGGATTGCGCTCAAGCTCGCTTTCCACATAGGCGGCCAGTTCCAGATTGGACAGTTGCAGCAGCTTGATCGCCTGCTGCAATTGCGGCGTCATGACAAGACTCTGGCCTTGGCGCAACTCGAGTTTCTGGGACAGGGCCATCAGCGGTTCCGCCTGTGTGTCACCTGCCCGCCCTGCCGCGCCCGCAGGCGCGCACGGCGGCTTGTCGTGTCTGCCGACACCATAGCTATTCGGTTAACAAAGTGTGAAAATTCTGCGCGCTAGCGCGGGAACGGGAATGTGTCGCCGAGATAGAGCCGGCGCACATCTTCGTTGCGAACGATTTCGACGGGCGTGCCCTCCATGAGCACCTGCCCTTCATGAATAATCAGGGCCCGGTCGATCAGTTCGAGGGTTTCGCGGACGTTGTGATCCGTAATAAGCACCCCGATTCCCCGATCTGTGAGGTGTCGCACCAGGTCGCGAATATCGCCGATCGCAATTGGGTCAATCCCTGCGAAGGGCTCATCAAGGAGCATGAACGAGGGTTGAGTCGCGAGCGCACGAGCGATCTCCACCCTCCGGCGTTCGCCACCTGAAAGCGCAACCGCTGGCGTATGGCGAATATGTGTGATTGCAAACTCATCCAACAACCCGTTCAACATGGCGTTGCGCCGCTTGCGGTTGCCTTCGACCATCTCAAGCACCGCCCGGATATTCTGCTCGACAGTAAGCCCCCGAAAAACCGATGGCTCCTGCGGCAGATATCCGATGCCAAGGCGCGCACGCCGGTACATCGGCAAATGGGTGATGTCGGCGCCGTCCAGCTCGATCGATCCAAAATCCGCCGGAACAAGCCCCGTGATCATGTAGAACACGGTCGTTTTTCCGGCACCATTGGGACCAAGCAGTCCGATGGCTTCACCACGCCGCACAGACAGCGAGACACCCCGCACAACAGGCCGCCGCTTGAAGCTTTTGCCGACCGACCGGATCACCAGGCCTTGTGGCTGCGCCTGTGGCGGGCGCTGCACATCGGGGCCGGGATGGTCGGCCGGGACCGCGGGATGTGGGCCCCCCGCATCAACCGGTCGGCCAGGCGATCCTGGAAACCTGAACAGCTTTGCCAAGTGTCGCTCCGTCCTGGCGCGATTAAGCGCTATTGGAATTAAATTTTGGTGAAGTGTGCGATGATTTCGCGAATCTTGACAACATCAATTCGTTCACCCGCCTCCCGCCGGCCGAAAGACGCCCTGCACCCGTCCGCCGCCACCCGCGCCGCCGACCAGGCGGCTCACACCCGAATTCATGTCCACATTCAGCCGGCTGCCCCTGACAACGGTCTTGCCCTGGGTCAGAACGACATTTCCGGTGAGCACGATTTTTCTTGTTCTCATGTCCATCGCTCCCCGGTCTCCGGTCGCGGTCTGATTGCGGGTGACCACGCGCACCCCGCCGAGCGCCTCGAGCCTGGTGATTTCCGTCCTGCTTTTTGCGGTTGCGCTGTTCACGTCGCGATACTGGATAACAAGTGTCTTG
>JALURZ010000040.1 GCA_027058735.1 Hyphomicrobiales bacterium
CTGGTGCGCTGCGTCAAGGATATTCCCGGGGCGCTGCATGCCCACCACCTGTTTCCCATCGCGGTGCCGGCCAACAAGCGCGATTTCACGCTCAACGCGCTGGCCCAGCATGGCATCGGCGCCACCGTCAATTATCGCGGCGTTCCGGTGTTGCGCTACTACCGTGAAAAATACGGCCACACCCCGGGCGATTTTCCGGTGTCGGACAGTTGGGGCGCATCGACCCTGTCCCTGCCGCTTTATCCGGGCATGGAAGACGCGGCCTGGCGCCATGTCGCGGATACCCTGCTGAAGGATATCCTGCCGCGTTTCTAGGCGCGCTTGGAACCACCCGCCTTAACCCTTTGTTTACCCAAAATCCTCGCGCCGCGCGTCCGGCCCGGTTTGGCGCGCGCATTTGCATGGCGTTTGCTCCCGGCTGGTCAGGTGCGCCGCCAGTCCGGGTTTTCTCCCGGTCACCTGTGGCGAAAGTGACCCAAAACGAGAAAAAGGAGCGCTATTGTGACACATGTGCTGGTAACCGGGGGAAACGGCTATATCGGCTGCCTGCTGGTCGATCAATTGCTTGACGCCGGTCATGAGGTGAGTGTGGTTGACTGGATGGTCTTCGGCGAACACCCGCTCAGGGTCCACAAGGGCAATCCCAAATTCCGGCTGATCCGCCAGGATGTCCGCAAAATCGCGCCGCGCATCCTGTCCGGCGTCGATGTCATCTGCGATCTCGCGGCCCTGTCGAATGATCCCAGCGGCGATCTCGATGAGGAACTGACCCGTGAAATCAATTTTCATGCCCGCGCCCGCCTTGGCCGCATTGCCAAGGCGGTTGGCGTGAAACGCTACATTCTGGCGAGTTCCTGCTCGGTCTATGGGGTGAATGGCGGCGAAGTGGCGGATGAAACAAGCCCGCTCTCCCCGCAGACGGCCTATGCGGAATGCAATCAAAAGTCCGAACAGGCCCTGTTCGCCCTGTCCGACAGGGATTTCAGCGTGACGGCGTTCAGAAACGCCACCGTGTTCGGCCTGTCCCGCCGCATGCGCTTTGATCTGGTCGTCAACATCATGACGCTGGCCGCCGTTCGCGATGGCAGGCTGGAAATTCACGGCGACGGCAGGCAGCACCGGCCCTTCGTCCATGTCCAGGATGTCGGCCGCGCCTTCCGCGCCGCCATCGAGGCCCCGGTCAAAACGGTCGAGGGCCAGGTGTTCAACCTTGGCATCGGCAACTTCACGATCGGCGATATCGCTGCCAAAGTCGCGCAAACGCTGCCAATGCCGGTTGACGTTTCCTATGCGCCCTCGAGCGCGGACAATCGCGATTACACGGTATCGTTCGACAAGATCCGCGAGGTCCTCGGCTTCGAGCCGGAGGTCCGTGTCGAGGAAGGCATCACGGAGGTGTTCATCGCACTGCAAACCAATCGCACCTTCCCCTCCTTCGAAACCAAAACGCTCGATGTGTACTCCGCCCTCATCAAGGCCGATCAGATGAAGCTCTATGGCAATGCGGTGAACTGAAGCGCGGCCTTTGAAACAAAAACCCGTCAGGTCGCGGCCGTCCCGGTCGCGGCCTTTCTTTTTTCAACCATCACAAGCCAGACCAGCAGAACCACGCAGATCGAAACCAGCGGAAACAGCACCCAGTTGATGCTGTCCCAGCCGAGCCGGTGAAACACCTTGCCGGCGGAAAACGATCCCAGCGCGACCGTGGTGAATATAACCAGATCGTTGAGCGCCTGGACCTTGTTGGTTTCTTCCGGCGAATGACAGTCGGTCACCATGGCCGTCGCGGCGACGAACGAGAAGTTCCATCCCAGTCCAAGCAGTGACAAGGACACATAGAAGTGCCACAGCGCCACACCGCCGAGCGCCACCACGCCGCTGAGCGCCAGAATCACCATGCCCGCGAAAATGACCCGCGTTTTGCCGAACCGGTCGATGATATTGCCGGTGAAAAAGCTGGGGGCGAACATCGCCACGGCATGCCACTGGATGGCGATGGCGGCATCGGCCAGCGAGTGGTTGTGCCCGATCATGGCAAGGGGGGACGCGGTCATGACGAAATTCATCGCCGCATAGCCCACGGTGCCGCACACGACCGCCACGATGAACCGGGGCCGGGAAGCAATCCGGCGCAGGGGCCGGCCGCCCGAGCGCTGCTCAGCCGTCAGCACCGGAATATCGACAAAGCTGACGACGGCCGCCGCGAGGGCGGCGAGCAGCGCCAGGGCTGCGAATGTGCCGGCGAACTGCGCCGCTGCGAACATGCCCTCGGTCCGGATGATGATCTGCGGCGCGATGAATGCGGAAACGACGCCACCCAGCAGAACCCAGGAAATGGCGCGCGCCTTGAATGCCTCGCTCGCCCGATCCGTTGCGGCAAACCGGTAGTAGAGCGATATTGCCTGATAACTTCCTGTCAGGAAGCCGCATACCAGAAACCACCAGAAACTCTGCGCGTAGATCGCATAGAGTCCCGCCAGGCCGGACAGGCCGGCGCAGGTCGCGCCGACCAGGAAACCGAAACGCCGGCCGGCCCGGCGCATCAGCAGGGATGCCGGCACGGTCGTCAGGGCCGTTCCCACCATGAACGCGGTAATCGGCAGGGTGGCGAGCGATTTGTCCTCGGCAAGGGCGTTGCCAACCAGCGAACCGACGGTCATGAACGCGACCGCATGGACGCCGTAGAGCGCCTGGCCGATTGACAGAACCGCCACATTGCGCCGCGCCACACGGTGGTTGTCTGAACGCTCGAGCGCCTCGCTGGTCATGGCGTGCCACGCTTCGTGACGGGGTTTGGTGCGCCAGAGGGCCGGCGCCCGGAGACTGCCTGTGTTTATAGATGAGTGTATGAGAGTTGCGAAAGCACAATCGCCTTGTTTTCCGGTCCATGAAACCGGGGCACGCGGGCACCCGCCGCGAACCTGCCGATATGGGTGACCGGCACGCCCCGGCGGCCGGCGGCGGCCTCGAAAGCGAAACGCCGCGCCGGGGGCACCGCGCACAGCACCTCGTAGTCGTCGCCGCCTGTCAGGAGCGTTTCCACGATGGATGGCTCGGCCGCCAGCGCGCGCGCCGCCGCCGGTGACAGCGCCAGATCCCCCAGCGCGATATCCGTGGCTACATTTGAGGCCCGGCACAACTGGGCAAGATCTCCGGCAAGGCCGTCCGAAATATCGATCGCGGCGCTCGCCAGTTCGCGAAGGACTGGCGCGAGGCGCACGCGCGGCGAGGGCAATCGGTAGCGCTCCAGCAGATATTCGCGGTCTTTTCCGTCAATCGCGCCGGCCCATTGGCGGCCCCGCGCGCCGTCCCGCGCAAGAGCAAGCCCAAGGGCTGCATCCCCGATCGTGCCGCTGACATAGACATGATCGCCGCGCCGCGCCCCTGCCCTTGTTACCATGGCGCCCGCCGGCACCTCTCCAAGCGCGGTAATGGACACCGTTAGCGGCCCCGGCGTGCGTACGGTGTCGCCGCCATGGAGCATACAGCCGAACCCGTTCTGATCCTTGTGCAGGCCACCGGCGAACTGCCGCAGCCATGCTTCCGTCACATCCTCCGGCAGCGCAATGGCCAGGAAATAGGCCACCGGGTCCGCGCCCTTGGCCGCAAGGTCGGACAGATTGACCCGCAGCATCTTGCGCGCGATCAGGCCGGCGGGCTCATCGCCGAGGAAATGCACGCCCGCGACGCCGGCATCGGTGGTGATCACGAATTCATGGCCCTCGCGGGGGGTCAGCACGGCCGCATCGTCCTTCAGACCGAACGCCCCGGGGGCGCCGGCGCTCAGGGGCGCGAAAATCCCGTCGATCAGGGATTGTTCGCGCGACAGGGCGCGCCCGGCGTCACTGCGCGCTCGCCGCGTCATGGCCCAGCTCCCTTGCGCGAAGCTTGCGCGCAAGACTGTCCAGCGCCGCGTTCACGAATCCCGGTTCCGAGCCATCGTAGAACGCATGGGCGATTTCCAGATACTCGTGGATCACGGTCTTGGCCGAAACCTTCCGGCGGCACAACAGTTCATAGGTTCCCGCGCGCAGGATCGCGCGCAGCGTGGAATCGAGGCGCTCCAGCTTCCACCCTTCCGCAAGGGTCCCATGAATATCGAGATCGATCCGGCGCTGCTGCTCGAAAACCCCTGTCAGGATCGCCCTGAACAGCGCCTTGTCATGATCATCCCCGCCCTGCCCCAGCCCGCCGGCCTCGAATTCGCCGATGACCTCGACAAGATCGCTCCCCGCCATGTCCATCTGATAGAGTGCCTGAACAGCCGCCAGGCGTGCGGCACGGCGCTGCCGGTCTATTCCGCGCGCGCGGCGGCTGGCGGCCTTGCCTGTCATCGTCTCACGGACCCGGTCACGATCCCGCACTCCTTTTCAGCCGGGCGAGCGCGAGGCAGGCTTTCGCCGCATCGCCGCCCTTGTTCCTTTTTCCCGCACCCGCGCGCGCTCTCGCCTGCTCCATGCTGTCGACCGTCAGGATTCCGTTGCCGATAGCCAGCGCGTGATCCACGGCCAGGCTCATCAGGGCGCGGGCGGATTCACCGGCAACGATATCATAATGGCTGGTCTCTCCGCGAATAACACAGCCCAGCGCGATAAATCCGGCAATGTTTCTGTCCCGCGCGCGCATGGCGATGGCCGGCGGAATTTCCAGCGCGCCGGGCACCGAAACCAGCTCATGGCTCGCCCCTTGCGCCTCCAACACCCCCAGAGCCCCGCTGAGCAGGCGGTCCGTGATCTGCGCATAATAGGGAGCGGTGACAATCAGAATATTCATGTTTTCAGCCTGATAGCGGGATTTCCTCAACTGTCTTCATCGCCATTGATCTGCTGGTGGCCCACCACCCGCAGTCCGTAGCCGTCAAGCCCGACAATTTTTCGTGCCGGGGAGTTCGACAACAGGATCATGTCATGAATCCCCAGATCGAGCAGGATTTGCGCGCCTACCCCGTATTCCAGCAGGGGCTGTTTTTCCTCTCCAGCGGGCGGCGGTCGGTCGGGCGTGCGCCTGTCCAGCCTCGCCACCGTATCGGAAACGCCGGTGGGGCGGGTATCGCGGATAATCACGACCGCGCCGCGCCCTTCCGCCTCGATCGCCTGCATGGCGCGGTGAATGAGGCTGCCATTGTGAATATGCGCGCCGATGATATCGTCCACCACGTTGACCGCATGCATGCGCACCAGTACCGGTTCATCGGTTGTCACGTCGCCCTTGATCAGCGCGATATGCTCCGCGTAGGCCAGCGTATTGGCATAGACCTTGAGGGTGAACGTACCGCCAAAACGGCTGTCGATCGTGCTCTCGCGCACGCATTTCACCAGATTGTCATGACGCCGGCGATAGGCGATCAGATCGGTGATGGTGCCAATCTTGAGGCTGTGGGTTCTGGCGAACTTCACCAGATCCGGCAGCCGCGCCATGCTGCCGTCGTCATTCATGATCTCGCAGATCACCCCGCCCTGATAGAGACCGGCGAGGCGCGCGATATCGCAGGCCGCTTCGGTGTGCCCCGCGCGCACCAGCACACCGCCATCGCGCGCCACAAGCGGAAACACATGGCCCGGCGTCACCAGGTCGTCGCTGCCCTTGGTCGGGTCGATGGCGACGGCGATGGTGTGCGCCCGGTCATGGGCGGAAATGCCGGTGCTGATGCCCTCGCGCGCCTCGATCGACACCGTGAACGCGGTCTGGTGGCGCGACTGGTTGCGCGGCGTCATATATTCCAGGTTCAGTTCGCGCGCCCGTTGCGCGCTCAGCGACAGGCAGATCAGGCCGCGCCCGTGCTTGGCCATGAAATTGATCGCTTCAGGCGTCGCCATCTGCGCCGGGATAACGAGGTCGCCCTCGTTTTCCCGGTCCTGCGCGTCAACGAGGATAAACATGCGCCCGTTGCGCGCCTCCTCGATCACTTCTTCTATGCTCGCCAGATCGCTGGAACTCATGACGCCGCGTCCCGTTCGCCCGCCACCTCGCGCAAGCGCGCCACATAACGCGCCAGCATGTCGATCTCCACATTCACCTCGTCCCCCGGCTTTCGCTCG